>JARLIJ010000055.1 GCA_031291795.1 Acetobacteraceae bacterium
TCACCGCGCCGATCAGGATCCAGAGGAGCTGGTACCAATAGAAAAAGGGAACCCCGGCCAGCATGGGGTCGATCCGGTTGTAGGACGAGACCCACATCATGGCGACGAGCGGCGCCAGCAGCAGCAGGCGCGCCCACGGCATGGCGCGCACAGGTTTATGGTCGTCGCTGTGGCCGGACATTCTCGCTCCCCAGGGGCGTTGCGGTGGCGGGGTCTTAACGTATGGTCATGAAACTGCAAGGGTGACGGACGGTGGGATCAATCGGACGCCGGGCCGCCGGGCTCAGAGCTGGTCACGCGATTGGCCCGGGCCGAACACGCGCAACACCATGACATCGCCGGCACTCGCGCTGCGGCCGGTATCGGGATCAACCTGGTACAGCACGCGATAGCCGCCCTCGCAGGGCAATTCCCGCACGCCTGGATGGTCACCGCATGGATGGAGGCAAGGGTCCTGCCTGAGCCGTCGGATTGCCGCGCGGATCGCGATCAACTGGCGGACGGCCGCCAGCCCCGCCCCAGGCTGGGTCTGCCAGAGACGAATTGCATCCAAGTCGGCGAGCGCCCGGTGGGTATAGCGCAGCTTCCGCGGCACCGAACCGCCGGGTCAGCGGCTGGAGTACGGTGGCGGCAGCGCGTGCGCGGTTCCGAGGCTGTCGATCCAGGCGTCCACCTCGGCCTCGTCGGCAACGCGGCCCGCGGCCACGTCGGCGAACGCCTCGGCCAGCAGGTCGGCTTCCCGGGCGAGACGGCGCTGTTTCTTCGCCGCGTCTTCGAAGCGGGCGGCACGAGGCTCCGGGATCGGGGCATTGTCCATGCCCCTCGATATAGGTCCGATCGGGAGCCACTGCCAGCGGTGAGACAGGACTGCCGGCAAGTGGCCTCCGCGCTCCAACAGCGCATACCCCGCCCCTTGATGTCCGCCTGGCGGCAGGCTCGATCCAGCCGTACGCCTTCAGGTCACGCGGGCACCCTCGGCGGCGAACAGCACCGCGATCGGCCGCCCGATGCCACGGCGACGCCGGTCACTTTGGCCACATTGCCGGTGCGCTTACCCATTTGTGCATTCCTCCCTTCGATGCGCTGCCGCATTCTCCGGCGGGGGCAGGAGGCGTGCAACCGGCGAGGCCGCCGGGCGCCAACAGCCGATCGGCACTTGGAACAGGATGCATCGGATGCGGACATTTTCCCTCGCCCTGCTGACCGCGGGCGTGATCGCACTGGCCGGAGGACCAGCCATGGCGGACCTGCCGGCAGCCGACCAGGCCTTCCTGCTCCGGACCGCCTCCGGCAGCATGACTGAAATCCAGCTCGGGCAGATCGCCCAGCAGAAGGCAACCTCCTCCGACGTCAGGCAACTCGCCCGCCGCATGGTCGCCGACCACACCGCGGCGAGCCAGGACCTGCAGGCGATCGCGGATGAGCAGGGCCTGACGCTGCCCGACCAGCCGGAGCGGATGGCGCAGGCGATGACCCAGCGGCTGCGCGGCACCACCGGCTCCGACTTCGACCAGGCCTATGTCCAGCAGGTGGTGCGCTACCATCAGCAGGACCTCGCGGCGTTCCGGCGGGAGGTGCGGTCCGGCCAGGACCCGGACCTGAAGGCGTTCGCGCAGAAATACCTGCTGATGATCCAGCAGCACCTGCAACTCGCGCAGTCGCTGGTCCAGCCGAACTAGTCCCTCTGCACGGGGATGCTGACCGGTTGAGCGTGTTTCCGCCGGCAGTCGGAGTGGTTGCGGTCCCGTATGACCTGGGCCGGCATTGCGGGCCTGTGGCACTGCGCGAGAAGAAGGAATTTTAACGCAGATATAGGGCGATGCACGCTGAACACGCAGATGGCCGCGTGCGGTCTACCGGTCATTGACGACGCGTTTGATCTCCCGGCGCGGCTTGCTGGCATTCAGCCGCAGGCCGCCCGCCCTGAGGTAATCGGTGCATTGCATGCGATGCGCGTCCTGCAACCAGCAGGCCCGCGAGGTGCCGGCCAGCATGGCGCGACAGCGCAGCCTGACACGGCATTGCTGCGCGACCGCCCGGCCCGCGGCGCGCATGTCATGTGCCAGCGCGTTCTCATGGTCCCAAGGGAACCAGCCACAGCGTATCGAGCACGGCAAAAGCGCAGCCGATCATCCGTCCCGAAAGACCATTCAGCCTGCTGCTATCTGCGTGTTCCGCGTGCATCGTCTGATATCTGCGTTGAAGACCTTCCTTTGCGATGCAGCCGACAGACAAGCACGGACGTGTTGGCGGCTCTAAGACGCAAAGAGCGTATCACTGCGGAATCGAGCCAGGCGCCACCGGCCGGGCGGTGTGGCCCCCTCACCCCGACCCTCTCCCTCAAGGGGAGAAGGAGAAGCAAAGCGGCGCCGACCGCTGTATCTACGCCGCCTCGTCCCGGTCCCAGCGCGCACAGAACGCGGCGACATCGCCCGACTGGAACTCCGCCAGGCGCTGGCGGATGGTCTCGATCGGCCAGTCCCACCAGGCGATGCGCGCCAGCTTCGCTGCGATGGCGCGATCGAAGCGCTCCCGGATCACCCGCGCGGGGACACCTCCCACAATCGTGTAGGGCGCGACGTCGCGGGTGACCACGGCCCCGGCCGCCAGCACGGCGCCGTTCCCCACGGTCACGCCCGGCAGTACGATCACCCCGTGCCCGATCCAGACGTCGTTCCCGATGACCACCCGGTCGCCCCGCCGCGCCTGGAAGAACGCCTGGTCGCGCTGGGCGGTCTCGAAGTAGTACTCGGGGCAGTACGTGAACCGATGTAGCGACGGGCGGTCCATCGGGTGGTTCGGCGGCCCGATGCGGACCTGCGCGGCGATGGCGGTGAACCGGCCGATCACCGCATCGGCCACCGAACAGTTCGGCCCGAGATAGGAGTAGTCGCCGAGTTCGGCATACTCCATGGCGGTGTCGTCCAGGATCTCGCAGCAGCGGCCGACCTTGGTCTCGCGCAGGCGCACCGTGGGCGCAATGACGGTCTCGGCGATCTTGGGGCGCGAGGGCGCCGATTGGGGCATGGGGGACAGGTCCTCGGGATCAGGCCGCCCGGCGCGGCCAAACAATGCCAGGCTAGCATGGCCCCGTTGCAGCCGTGTGAACGCGACACCCCCCGTCTTGCCCCGCGTCCAGACAGCAGGCACGGTCCGGCCGGACTGGGATAGGAGTGCTACGGATGAAAGTGCGCGCTGCGGTGGCCCGCGAGGCGGGAAAGACGCTCAGCCTGGAGACCATCGACCTCGATGGCCCCCGGGAGGGCGAGGTGCTGGTCGAGATCAAGGCCACCGGCATCTGCCACACCGACGAATACACCCTGTCGGGTGCGGACCCGGAGGGGCTGTTCCCGTCCATCCTGGGCCATGAGGGCGCCGGCGTGGTGGTCGACGTGGGCAAGAACGTGACGTCGCTGAAGAAGGGCGACCACGTCATTCCGCTCTACACGCCGGAATGCCGGCAATGCGAGTATTGCCTGAGCCGCAAGACCAATCTGTGCGTGGCGATCCGCGCCACCCAGGGCCGCGGCCTGATGCCGGACGGGACCAGCCGGTTCTCCTGCGAGGGCAAGCCGATCTTCCACTACATGGGCACGTCCACGTTCGCGAATTTCACCGTCCTGCCGGAGATCGCGCTGGCAAAGATCCGGCCGGACGCGCCGTTCGACAAGGTCTGCTACATCGGCTGCGGCGTCACCACCGGCATCGGCGCGGTGATCAACACCGCCAAGGTGGAGATGGGCGCGCGGGCCGTGGTGTTCGGCCTGGGCGGCATCGGGCTGAACGTGATCCAGGGCCTGCGGATGGTCGGCGCCGAACA
>JARLIJ010000307.1 GCA_031291795.1 Acetobacteraceae bacterium
CCGTCTGACCTCGGACACCGCCCGGGCCGCCGGCCTGCATGACCGCGGCCTATTGGCGGTGGGCAAAAAGGCAGACGTCAACGTCATCGATTGGGACCGTCTGGGCGCCGGCCAGCCCTATGTGGTGCACGACCTGCCCGCTGGCGGCAAGCGCCTGCTGCAGCAGGTGCATGGGTACGACGCGACGATCGTTTCCGGTGAAGTCACGTTCCGCGACGGCGAGGCCACCGGTGCGCTGCCCGGCAGGCTGGTCCGCGGCCCGCAGGCGGCGATTTAGGCAGCAGCCGGCGGGGCGGGCGCCACCTGTCCCGCCGGCGGTTGCGTCACACGCCCTCGACGATCCGGATATCACGCTCCGCGCCATCGCCCAGCGCATCCAAGGCGGCCTTGTAGCCGGCACTGTCATGCGTCGCGACGGCCTGTTCCACGCTGTCGAATTCGATCAGCACGGTGCGCTGCTTCAGGCCGGCCTCGAACGTCTTCGCCGGCTCCCCGCGCGCCAGGAAGCGACCGCCGCCGGCCGCGATCGCCGGCCCTGCCAGCCTGGCGTAGGCGGCGAGCTTGTCGGTGTCCTTCACCGCGCGGTATGCGCTGACCCAGTATGCTTTCGGCATTCCTCAACCCTCCTGCAAAACGCGCCGCACGTTATCCATGCGGCCCGATTGCGTCGATACCCGCGGCTTGCGGCGGGGGTGCCGGCTGGTCGGCTTCGAACAGGGCGGTCAATTCCGCTGCCGCCTGCTGGACGCTTTGGATAAGCTGCTTTTCGTCGCGATAGATCGCATGGCTGTCGATCAGGTTCTGTTCGTCATGGTTCCGGAACAGTACCACGGCCTTATGCGCGGCATCCCGGCTGATTCCGAGCGAGGTCAATGCCCGTTCTGCAAGCCAGAGACTGGAATGGAAGGTATCGCGCACGAGGCCGTCTACGCTGCGATCCATCAGCAGGAACGCGGCACGCCGGTTGCGCGCCCGGGCCAGGATGACCAAATGGGGAAAATCACGCTTGGCCACTTCCACTGTCTGAAGCACGGCTTCCATGTCGTCCAGCACCACCACCAGCAGCTTTGCCTGGTCGGCCCCGGCCGCCGCCAGCATTTCCGTGCGGGTCGGATCGCCAAAGTAGACCTTGTTGCCGAAGCGACGCACGACATCGACCTGGCCGGAATCGCGCTCCAGGGCCGTGAACGCGATGCCGTACATGCGCAGCACGCGGCCGACGATCTGTCCCATGCGTCCAAAGCCGCAGATGATGACGGGAGTCGCATCGGCATCGATCGTGTCATAGTGCGGCTGGGGCTGCCGGTGCAGCCGCGGAACCACCAGCTTCTCGGAGGCTGCGAACAGCAGGGGAGTCGCGACCATCGAGGCGGCGGAGACGAGCGTCGCCATGGCCGCGTTTTGTGCGTCCAATGCTCCCACGCCCACCGCGGCCGCGAACAGCACGAAGCTGAATTCGCTTGCCTGCGGCAAGGCCAATGCGAAGCGCAGCGCATTCGTGGTGTTCTCTCCGCCGATCCGGCCCAGGGCAAACGCCACGATCGTCTTGGTGACGAGCAGACCGCCGGTAAGCGCCGCCAGACGCAACGGCGCCGCTGCCGCCAGCCCAAGGTCTGCGGACATGCCGACGGAGATGAAGAAGAAGCCCAGCAGCAGGCCCTCGAACGGTTCGATATCCGCTTGCAGTTCGTGACGGTATTCCGACTCCGACAGAAGCACGCCCGCCATGAACGCCCCCAGCGACGCAGAGAGGCCGGCCTGGCTGGCAATGAACGCGGCCGCGGCAACCACAAAAAGTGCTGTTGTGGTGAAGACTTCCTTGGTCCGCGTACCGCCGACGATACGAAACAGTGGCGGCAGGGCGAAACGTCCACCCACCAGGATCACCGCCACAGCCGCAGCGGCCCGTGCCACATCGTGCCATGGCAGATGGTCGGGCAATGCGCCACCATCGGCAAGCAGCGGTACCATTGCGACGAGCGGGATGAAGGCCAGGTCCTGAAACAACAGAACCGCAAACCCGTCGCGCCCAGCGCGACTTTTCAGCAGATCCCGTTCTGCCAGCATCGGCAGCACGATGGCGGTCGATGACATTGCGAGACCGGTCCCCAGCACCGTGGCGGCGGCCCATCCGGTGCCGGTGGCATGCATCAGTGCGGCCAATGCCAGGCTGGTGAGCGCGACCTGTGATGCACCAAGGCCGAACACCGCCCGCCGCATCACCCACAGACGTTGCGGGCGCAGTTCCAGGCCGATCAGGAACAGCAGCATGACCACGCCCAGCGAAGCGATGTTGGCAATCTGCTCCACGTCGGTGACGAGCCGCAGGCCGGACGGGCCGATCATGATCCCGGCAAGCAGGTAACCGAGGACGCTTCCGAGGCCGGCACGCCTGGTCAGCGGCACCGCGAGCGTTGCAGCGGCAAGCAAGGCAAGGAGCGTGGTCAGCATGGTGTCTCCGGCGAGGGGGCCGGACCGTTATAACCGGATCTCGCGCGTCCGATACGAGGCGTGTGTCGCCGCGGACCAGGCAGCGCGGCCCGGCGACGCCTCAGAACCGGATCAACGGTTCCATCACGTCGACGTTCGGCTAACGCCTGGTCATCCCGTGCGCAACCTCCGTGCCGCCAGCCAAAGATAGCGAAGCGTCCGCATGGTCCAATAACGCTCGCGCATCTCCGGCTTCACCAACTCGCGCACCAGGGCCGGCTCCTCCCAAGGGACATCGTGAAAGCCGCGATTGAGGAATGGGCTGTTGGGATCATGTTTCCAGGTGTGCGGAAAGAACACCACCAGGTCCTGCTGTGTCACAGGAGGTCGTTCGCGCGGCATCCTGCCCGAGACGCGCGCCAGCAACGCCTCCACCAGATCGCGCCCCGGGCCGAGCCGGACATGCGTGATGGGCGTATTGCGCGGGTTCATTTCGATCATGTACGGCGTGCCGGTTGCCGTCTCTATCATGAAATCGAAACCCACCATGCCCGACATGCCCAGGGCGCTGACCACGCCGCGCGCTGCCTGCAGCATCTGCTGGTTCTCTACCACGCGCACCACGGTCGACGGGCCCGTCTCGGATTCCGCGTTCTCCACCTCCACCGCCGTGGCCGCAAGCACTTCGCCGCGCCAGCAAGCCACGGCGCAGTTCGCAGGCCGGCCCGCAATGAAACTCTGGACGGAGATCGCCGGGCGGCTCCGTGCAAGCCACGGCTGCGCCCAGAAATAGTCGCGCTCCACCAGGGCTTCGCGCAGCACCAGGGACGCGGCGACCGGCCGATTGATCTGACGATACGCGGCCTCCGCCTCCGCCAACGAGGCAACCACGCGAACGCCCAGGCCGGCCCAGCTGCCGTCGGCCTTGATGACCCAAGGGAACGGGCGTTGCGCTGCCAGGTTATGCAGGTCCTCCAGGCATGACACCGGGGCCGAGTCCGGCACCGCAATGGCGCTGCTGCGTGCCAGCATCAGAAGGTCGTGCCGCGTCGTGGCAATTCCGTAGCTGGCCGGGTCGCCCAGCGAGCGCTCAATCAGCAGTCGCGTGGCAGCCCGTGGCGTATTGGCATGCAGGCGATGCAGGTGCCGGACTGCCCGCTCATCGCACGGCACAATAATATCTGCTTCGGAACGGTCGATCGCGGACTGCAATGATTGAAGCGGATGGAGCGCGCTGTATGGTATCCGCTGAACCGGCGCACGGGTTGCATCCAGCGGATGGCTGGCGGGATAGACCGCAGAAACCATCCCGCCGGCCTGCGCGATCGCCATCGCCAGACGCGCTGTGGATGCCAGGTGGCACGTCGTGGCCAGCAAGACCTTTGTCGGGGCCGTGCGCTCCACTATCGCAATCGGGGCCGTAATCTCACGGCAATCGAGCGCGTTTGAGACGGGGAGGCTCGCCTCCAGTTCACGCGCGAATTGCAGGGGAACCGAGGACATGTCCATTTACCGTGATTGTGAATGAAACACTCGATGGTCCGGATGGCCGAATAATCGCTTCCGGCGCGTCAATAGATCATCTCCGGAACGGCAAGGGAAGCTGTTGTAGCGGCGATGAGGCGCTTGTGATGGACATGTCGGGAAACGCTCTGAAACACTCAGGCGCCGACACGTACGCGCGTCACCACTGGCAGCAATTTCTGTCGTACGCGGCCGATATCGAAGACCAGGACCAGCCCACCGTAGATCACCATCCCGACGACGACCAGGCCGAGCAGCCCGAGCAGCTTTGGCGGAAAGTCCAGGATGTAAAGGACGAGATACATGACGGCGGTTGCCGCGCTCGCCTTCATCGCCTCCCACACCGGGAACGGCAAACCGAACTCGTGGCGTGCCTGCCAGACACTGACGGCCAGCGCGACGACGTACGCGAACACGCTCGCCCAGACGCCGCCCATCAAGCCGATGCGCGGCAATAACACGACGTTCAGGACCATGTTCAGTGCCGCGGCCGGCACCAGCGCGATCAACAGTCGCCAGGTCCGGTTCGTCAGATGCTGCACATGCGAAAAGTAGTGGGCACGCAGTCCGGCCAGGAACACCGCGACTGCGATTGGCGGCATCAGCGCAGCCGCTCGGTCGGCGAACGCCGGCCCCACCAGCACTGCCGCGACATGGTTGGAAGCGATACAGAATCCGCCCAGGGCAGGGATCGCGATGGCCACCAGCAACTCGCCATTTTCAAGCACCTGCTTACGTGCTGCGTGTGCGCCGCCACGTTCAAATGCACGAACAACCAGCGGATACGACCCGATGCTCAAAGCCAGGAACACCGCCGTCACTGCCCGCTCCGCGATGCTGTAGCTCACGGCATAGATGCCTAGCGCGTCGGCGCCCAGATAGGCCTGCACCAGCAGTCGGTCCGCAGACGCGATGACATATTCGAAGAAGAATGCCAACGCGACGGGCGCGCCGAAACCCACAATCTCCCGTTGCAGACGCAGGTCGAGCCGACCGCCACGCAGCCGGCGCATGATGTGCCGCACGTCGAACACGACCACCAGCCCGGCACCGATCAACATGCCATAGAACATGCCGACCGGGCCGGCGCCCCAGTACCAGCAGAACGCCAGGCCGGACGCCAGGCCGATCAGGCTTTCGCCACATTCCATCAGCGTGTAGCGCAAGCGCGAGAGTGTCGCGAGCTCCAACGCCTTCGACAGCATCGACGCTTCCTTGGCGATAGTCACCGCGGCGCCAACCCAGATCAGGCCTTCCAGCGTGGGGTCGACCGTCACCAGTCCGAACCCCGTCAGGCAGGTCAGCACAAGCAGGATGGAACTGACGGTCAGGCCGATATAGACGGTCGCACACAGTACCGGCAGTGTGCCGTCCTTCAGTGTCCGTTCGAAATAGCGCTTCGCACCAAGATCGAGCCAAGAAAACAATCCGCTCTGACACATCGCCATCAGGCTGACGATCAGCGCGTAGTGGCCATACTGCTCCGGCGTGAAAATCCGCGTGATGGCATATATGCCAAGCAACGTGCCAAACAGCGGCACGATGTATGCCGGCGCAAAACTGAGAATTGCCATTCCGTGCGATCAGCGTCCGTCCAGGCTCGGTTCGACTCCGGAGAGAGTCTGCTCGTCCACCGCAGGCCGGCGGGAGCGGCGCACGCGCTCACGCCAGTCGCGCACCAACAGAGCAGCGTGGCCGACCACGCTGCGCCCACCGGAAAAGCCGTCCAGCAGCGTCTCGGCATTGCCAAGGCGAAACTTGAAGGTTTCGTCGCCACGCAGGAAATCCACATGGCGCAGCCCGCGGTCGAACGCCCATTTGCTGTATTCCACGATCAGGATCGTTCCGGGTGATGCACGGTCGAACGCCGGATCATAGGAAGTGTGGTATGCTTGCATCTTGGCGTCGTACAGGAAGTTCAGCGACGCGGCCACAATCACCCCACCGCTTTCGATCACAAAGATCGTGCCCATGCCGATCGCCAGCGACGTTTCCATCATTGCCCGTAACAATGCCGCATCACGACCCAGCAGCGGTGAGTTCGGATCGTGCTTCTGCATCCAACCACGCTTCAGCTCGAGCAGGCGATCCAGAGCCGGGCACTGATCCTCTGCCGCTTCAATGCGCCGGAACACAGCCGTTCCGCCAATCTCCTCGATGATACGCTTGCCGCGTGTATGGTTGTTGCGCCCCTTCTTGTTCAAGCTTCGGAAGTAGGCTTCCCCATTCGGCCAACTGCAATCGATCCGCAGGCATTGCTCGTGCCGGTCCTCCACGCGTAGCGCACTGCTTTCGCGCGCCAGCAATCGACGTACGCGCGCATCCGGGCGCACCTGACGCAGTTGCACCAGATCGATTTCGCCGCGCCGCAGCAACTGCGTCCATAGCGCATCCAGGGCGGTGCGCCAGTCGGTGTCCGGGTCTACGATCGCATCGCAATAATCGCTGAAATCCTGCGCAGCCCACTGCAGCGTGCGCAATCCACGGACCCGTCGGATGGCACATGGCAGGATCGCGACCAACTGCTCCGACTGCCATGCCAGCATGACGCGCAACCTGGTGTCGCGGCGGTCTGCCGTCTGCTCCGCCCAGGTGTCGATCCAGCGGTGATGCTGGAATATGTCGCTCCCGGAGCGGAGCCATAGCGCTTGCCATGAAGCAGCAATTTCCGCCAGGCGATCACGCGACGTCACGCATTCGAGGGTGATTGCCACGGGGAATTCCTAAGCCTTGGATTGAAAGAGGCGCACCGGACGGTTGCGCGCGACTGCACGGCTTACCCGGCTCGCTATCTTCTTCAGGGGCAATACATGCAGCTGATAAAGCGACTGATATTCGTCGGCCTCGTTGTCGGTCAGACCAAACACGAACGTCTCTCCAGGCTCCGGCTTTGCCGCCGTGCCGAACAGCCGATCCCACACGATCAGCGTGAGGCCGAAATTCTTGTCCCAGTGCCGCTCTGCAATGCTGTGATGCAACTGATGGTGATGCGGCGACAACAGGATCTGGTCCAGGAATGGTCCGTACGAGAATTTCAAATGGGAATGGCGGATGAAGTCCATCATCAACAGGACGTTGCGCAGGGCGTAGACGTTGAGGCCGAAGATCGTGACCTCGATCGGGTCGAGCGCAAAGAACAGCCAAACGCCGTAGCACAGGCCGGGGATCACGCCGTCCCACCAGTGATTCATCAACTCGTCGAGCGGGTGCACACGATCTTTCGTTACACCGATCATCACTTGTGCGGAGTGGTGCACCTTGTGCAGCTCCCACAACATCGGCACCTTATGCTGCGCGTAGTGGTAGATGTAGTACGATAGATCGTACGCGAGCAGCATGGTGACCGTGAACAGGCACAGCACCAGTGGGCTGGCATGCCCGGGGAGCCGTTCGGGTACGCCAATCAGTTGCGTCAGCAACCAATACATTCCGTGGCCGGCAGTGACCGTTGAAATCACCAGCGGCAACACCAGCAGCGGCATGAATACGCGCCGCGACAGCCAGAACCACAGATCGGCCCGAGCCGACGGATGGCGGAAAGTACCGCGCGGCAGCATATGCCGCAGAAAGCCACGAATTGAGCGTGCATCGGGCGTTTCGTGCAGGTACGTCGCAACGCCGGCCACTATGATGGTCAGCCAGAGCAACAGGAGGACGATCCCCTCTTCCCCCGCCAGCCTGTCCCGCACATGCTCGGACAGCCGTTGCCAAAAGGGTGCAGTGGTCAGCATCGTGATTGTCATGCGTAGCTCCCGACGCGTGAGACCCGAGGAACCTGCCCAACCTCGATTGGGCGCGCTGCGCGTGCGTGCAGATGATCTGCGAGCCGCAGCGCCAGCGCGAGGAGCGTCAGTGTCGGATTGGCCTGGCTCGATGTCGGAAACACCGAACTGCCGGCGACATAGAGGTTGTTGACCCCAAAGACCCGGCAGTTTGCGTCGACGACGCCGGTCGCACGACTATCGCCCATCCGAACGGTACCGATATGATGGCCACCATAGGCTCCGTCGCGCCGGACCACTGCCTCGATGTCGGATTCGGACGGCTCCAGCTTCAACTCGCCCAGGCCCGATTCCGCAAACTCCTGCCGCAACAGTGCAAAACCTGTGGCAACCGTGCGCACATCCAGCTCGCAGTAACGCCAATCGACACGCAGGCGCGGCATGCCGAATGCGTCCACCGAGTGGCCCAAGGTGACGCGACTGTCCGGCTGCGGCGCCTGTTCGGCATGGAAGTCCAGGCTGAACAGATCGGCGCGCGGGCGGATGATCACCGACGGGAATTTCCGGGCCGCCAGCGTGCGATGCCGCACCCAGTGCGCCAGGAAGCGTGCCGCACCGAACGGATCGGTCATCAGGTTCCCGACATGCCGCAGCCACAGGCCCGCAGTAACCGGGCCGTCTCCGGTCAGTCGCTTGCCGTACTCGTAGCTGATCAGATGCTTGGCCAGATAGATCGCCGACAGCGCGCCGGTACGATGGTTCGGATCCGGAATGCGTGGGTGGTGGAGGCGGAACACCATGTTGCCCAGCGCGTGAGTATGCTGGGCCTCCTCCGACAGGGCAATCCGCCGGCGACAATACGTGCCGTCCTCTGCAAGATCGTAGCCGTGCCAGACCGCCGCACCATGCAACCGCAACGAGCCCATCGTGCCGGCGATGTGGCTCATATAGAAGCGCCCGAGCAGATCGCGCGCGTTGCCGATGCCGGCGGCGTGGACGTCGTTGGATGCCAGCAGCAGCCTGGGCGTTTCCAGGCCGCCGGTGGCGACCACGAACTGGTCGGCTTGCACCTGGAAGCGATTGCCGTCCAGCGTGCGGACCTCGGCGCTGTCGACACGCGCGCCATCGGCGGACGTCCGCAGCCGCGTGACGTTGGCCTGCAACAACACGCGAACCTGCTGTGTCGTTTCCAGGCGATGGCGGTAACGCCGCGCGAAGTCTGTCGGGCAGCTGAACCGCTCGATCCGATCGACATCGAACTCTCGCGGGTTGAACCCGGCAATCACAGGCCGCAGGCCGCCTTCCCGCGCGGTGCGGGCGTCATAGTCGCAGGCCCCGGCTTCGACCAGCGCATTCGCTTCGGGATACCAGCGCGCGACGGTTTCATGGGAAATCGGCCAGCCGCTATATGGCATCCAGGGCCGCGCGTCGAAGTCTATCGGGTCGAACGGCACGCAGCGGCCGCCCCAGATCGTGGTCGAGCCGCCGAACCGCCGCTGGCGATATTTGTCAGGCGGGCTGTGCAATGCCTCGTCGGCGACCTCGCCTTCGTACAGTGCCTGGGTCGCCTTGTCTTCGGAGGGGCCTCCGGATTCCAGCAGCAGCACACGCAGGCCACTGTCCCGAAGTCGCAACGCCAGGGCGATTCCGGCCGCACCGCCGCCGACGATGCAAATATCTGCCGTCAGGACCGCATCACGCACGATGCGGCGCGCATCACCGATCATCGCCGGCCTCCGCCATGACCGGATGCTGCGCCACCTGGTCCGCCCGCGGGCGGACCAGGGTCGCATACAGCGCGGCAATCCGTTCCGCGAACGCCGTCATGGTAAATTGCCGGTGGTACAGTCCAAGGCCGGCACTGGACAATTGTGCTTGCAACGCCGGATCGCGACTGAGTTCGATCAGCGCCTCGGCCAGCGCCGGCCGATCGCCGGGTGTCACGAACAGGGCGGAGTCCCGATTTGTGAACACTTCCGGAATTGCACCGACCGGCGTGCACACCACGGGCACGCCGGTTGCCATCGCTTCCAGGATCACCAGCGGCAGCCCCTCATCATAGGCCGGCAGCACCAGCGCATCGGCCTTCGTCACGCAACGGCGCGCCGCTGCCTGGTCGAGCCAGCCGGTGAATTCCACGCGCGCACCGATCCCCAATTCATCAGCCAGTGCCTTGTAGGTATCGACGGCACCGCCACCGGCCACCGTCAGGTGCAGGTCTGCGTCGCGCGCCGTCGGCATCGCGAGCGCGTGCAACAGGTCGGCGATGCCCTTGCGCTCCAGCAAGTTGCCCAGGAACAGCAGGCGGAACGGCTCACCGTCGGTGCGCGGCACCCGTGGCAGCGGCGTCGCCGGCACGCCGTTGTTCACCACGCTGATCGCTTGTGGCGCCACGTCGAAGGTATCGATCACCCAGCGGCGCCACAGCTCGCCCAGCACCACGACATGATCGGCCGACCGGAACATCCCCCGCAGCAACGCGCGACCAGGCCGTGGCAGACTTTGATGAAAGGCGATGATCTGCGCGGCGTGCAAATGCAGCAGCACTTTCACGCCTGCCAGGCGCGCCGCATAGAGCAACACGCCCTTGCGATAGACACTGCCGCGCTCTGCAAGGTTCAGGTGCACCACCGCCAGCCGCCCGCGAGCGGCACCCACGAAAATCCGCAGAACCGCGAATGCCAGATGCACCGGCGAGAGAACGATCGATCCGCCGCCCCGCGACTCCAACCGCGCAAACTCAAACCTTCCGCTCGGATCCGTTCCCATGTCGGCGAGGTACTGCATGATGCTGCCCATGCCGCCGCCCACCTGGCCATACGGGCAGGTCAGGAACACCTGCCGGCGGGCATTACGGGAGCGGTTCATCTCTGCCGGGCCTCCACCACAAGGTCGTGCTGTTGCGCGGAAGGCTCGGGCCGAAGGCCGGCCACCCAACGGGCCGAGGCGGCCAGCCCCCATTCCAGGCTTGTCTCCCCAAGGCCCAGTCGCTCCGCCGCTTTATGCACGTCGAGCCGGATGTCGTGTCGGAACAAAGTCGCGAGCGAGGGCGTGATTGCGTCGGGCACCTGTATCGGCAACCGCGCCAGCCGCGTACCGATTGCCGCGAGTCGCAAGGCGGGCGCGCCCAGCTTCGTCTCCAGCTTCAACCGCCGCCCGGAAAGCCGCTGCACCGGGGTCGCATTCAACGCGCGGGCAAACCGGGTCAGATAGAAATTCCAGTCGGGCGGATCGGAAGTTGCGATGTTGAACGTTTCGTCAGCCGCCTCATCACGAATCAGCGACAGGACGATCGCGGCAACCAGATCGTCGATGTAGGTAAGGTTGCAGACCCCGTCGCCATCGGCGCCCAGGTCGCCCAGCCGTCCGGCCCGCAGCAGGCGCGCGATCCGCCCGGTCCATTGTTCGCTGCCCGGCCCATAGATGCAGCCGGGACGCAGGATCACGGCGGTGCCACCATCGGCGATATAGTCGCGCACCGCCTGCTCGCAGGCGTGCTTGGCCATGCCGTAACCGCTCACCGGCCGCACCGCGATGCAGGCCTCATCGACCAGGCCGGTGGCTCCGCCATAGACTGCCATGCTCGACAGATGCACCAACCGCCGCAGGCCGGACCGGCGTGCGGCGTCGCACAGCACGTTGGTGGCGGCGACCATCGCCGCGTCGTTGCCGGCGACACAGTTGACGGCATAATCAATGCCGGCCAACGCTTGTTGCATCGCAGTCGGGTCGGTGGCGTCGCACTGCACCACCTCGACCCCAGCCACCGCCGGCCGGCGGTGGCCGCGTACCGCCGCGACAGGCTGCAAGCGTGGCTCTCGCGTCAACGCCTCCACCAGGCGACGGCCGACGAAACCGTTCGCCCCCACCACCAGAACACGAGACGGCGGGATCGATGCGTCGCTCGACATGGTGCTATCCCGTTACGATGATGGCTTGCGGGGCCGGGCGACGACGGAACCAGAGCATCATCGGCCGCTCCAGCACCACATGCGCGACCTGCCCCACCAGGGCACTGAACAGCAAACTGCCCAGCAGTATCGTCACCAACGAAATAACCGGCGACAGCTCGGCGTGGCGTACCGCCAGGAACACAATCGGGACGACGAAGCCGTGCGTCAGGTAGATGGCATAGGATGCGTCGCCGGCAGCCAGCAGCCAACGCGGAAGCCAGGGTGCCAGATGCCTCTCCAGTCCTACCGACCCCATAACGATCGCTGCCGCCGGCAGCCCCCAGGTCAGCGGGCGCAGCACGCCCGATACCACCGGCGCGCCCAGCAGCAGCGCGAAGCCGCCCAGCAGCAACACCCAGGCAACCGCAGCCGGCACGCGCAGGTCGCGCTGCACCGCCATGCCGATCAGCACGCCGGCCAGGAATTCCAGCACGATGGTGTTGGCAAAGTCGAAGGACGCATTGGCGAACACC
>JARLIJ010000308.1 GCA_031291795.1 Acetobacteraceae bacterium
GACCCATGCCTTGCTGCCGCCGGCCGGGTGGACGGCGCTGCTGGAGGAAGCCGGCTTCACCGCCAGCGTCTGCCAGGCGGGCGATGAACGGACGGCGAGCCTGTCCGGCCAGTTCGTGCTGGTCGCGCGTCGGCGTCCCGCAGTGGCGGACCGGATCTGGACCGCGCCGGTGACCGATGACGCCGCGGCCCTGCTCGCCGCCGCGTTGGACGAGGTCCGAATGGCTGCCGCGCAGCCGGTCCCGCCGCGGCTGTGGCTGGTCACGCGCGGCGCCCGCGCAGTCGTGCCCGGGGATGCACCCGACCCGGTGCAGGCCACGCTCTGGGGCATGGCGAACAGCGTCGCGATCGAACACCCCGAATTGCGCCTGACGCTGGTGGATGCGGACGACCCGGCTGCGGTGCCCACGCTGGCGGCGAGCGGCACGCAGGAGACCCGGCTGGCGGTGCGCAATGGCGCGGTGTTCCAGGCCCGCATCGAACGCATGGCGCCGCCCGCCTTGCCGCCCACCATCCGCCCCGACGCGACCTACCTCGTCACCGGTGGCTTGGCCGGGGTCGGGCTGGCGGTCGCACGCTGGCTCGCGGCGTCGGGTGCCCGCTCGATCGTGCTGGTGGGACGCACGCTGCACCCGGTGGATGGCTTCCCGCCGGACGTCACGGTCAGCGCCCATGCCTGCGACGTCGGCGACGAGGCCGCCCTGAGCGCGCTGCTCGCCACGCTGGCGCGGGAGCGGCCGGCTATAGCGGGTGTGTTCCACGCCGCGGGGGTGCTCGACGATGCGGTGCTCGCGCAGCAGACTCAAGACCGGATCGCACGCGTCCTGCGGCCGAAGCTGCAGGGCGGGCTGTTGCTCGACCGGCTCACCCGCGTCCTGCCGATCGAGCATTTCGTGCTGTTCTCCTCCTCGTCCGCGCTGCTTGGGTCCGCCGCTCAGGCCAACCATGCCGCCGCCAATGCCGCCCTGGATGCCCTTGCCGAACGTCGTCGCGCCAGCGGTCTGCCGGCGGTCAGCATTGCCTGGGGCGCCTGGGCAGAGATCGGCGCGGCTGCCCGAGCGGGGGAGGGGGTGGCACGTCGGGGTTTGCTGCCGATGGCGCCGGCCGCCGCGCTTGAAGCCCTCGGTCATGCCATGACCGCGGATGTGCCGGCGTTCGGGGTGCTGGACGTGGCCTGGGACCGCTTCCTCGACCGCTTCCCGCCGGGGTTGGTGCCGCCGCTGTTCGCCGCCATGGCGCCCCCACGTGCGCCCAGCGGCGTGGACGCCACCGCCCGGGCCGCGGCTCCCGCCAGCCTGCGTGGCGCGCTGGAAGCGGCGGCAGAGGCCGACCGAACCGGATTGCTGCTGGAACGGGTGCGGGCGCTCGTGGCGCGCATCCTCGGCCTGCCCGCCGGCACGCTGCCGGAGCCAGCAGCTCCGTTGCGCGAGCTGGGACTCGATTCGCTAATGACGATCGAGCTGCGCAACGCGCTCGCCAGCGCCTGCGAAACGCGCCTGCCCGCCACGCTGGTGTTCGAGCACCCGACCTGCACAGCCCTCGCCACGCATCTCGGCAGCCGCGTGTTCGCCGACCTGCTGCCGGTCGAGGCCGACGGTGACGGCCTGGATGCGCTCGATGCCGACGACCTGGCACGCCTGCTCGAACAGGAACTGGGTGCCGCTGACGCACAGCTTGCAGGGACCCCATGAGCGACGTCGTCACCGGCCAGTTGCGCGACGCCGTCCGCACCATCCAGGCGCTGCGGGCCCGCGTTGCCGCGTTGCAGGCGGAGCACAACCCGCCGGTCGCCGTGGTCGGTATGGCCTGCCGCTTCGCGGGCGCGGCGGACCCGGCCGCGTTGTGGCAGGTGCTGGCGAACGGCATCGACACCGTGCGGCCCACTCCGCCCGATCGCTGGGACAATGCCGCCTGGTTTTCCGCCGATCCCGACGCGCCCGGACGGATTGCATTCCGCGAGGCGGCGTTCATCGACGACATCGACGGCTTCGACAACGCGCTGTTCGGTATCGCGGCGCGCGAGGCAGCGGGCATGGACCCGCAGCACCGCCTGCTGCTGGAACTCGTTTGGTCGGCGCTGGAGGACGCGGCGTTGCGGCCCGACGGTCTGTCCGGTTCGGCGACCGGCGTGTTCCTCGGCATGAACGGCGGCGACCACATGCTGGCGACGCTGGGCGCGCCCGACCGCTTAGGCACCCACGCGCTGGCCGGTGCCGTCGGCAGCATCGGCGCCGGTCGCATCGCCTACGCGTTGGGCTTCACCGGGCCGGCGATGGTGGTGGACACGGCGTGTTCGTCCTCGCTGGTGGCGGTCCATCTGGCGGTGCAAGCGCTGCGGCGCGGCGAGTGCAGCATGGCGCTGGCCGGTGGCGTGCACCTGATGCTGGCACCCAACGTGTCGGTCGCGCTGAGCCGCGCGCGCATGATGGCCCCGGACGGGCGCTGCAAGGCGTTCGACACCGCCGCCGACGGCTTCGGCCAGGGTGAGGGCGGCGGCATGGTCGTGCTGAAACGCCTGCCCGACGCGTTGGCTGCCGGCGACCGCGTGCTGGCGGTGATTGCCGGCAGCGCGCTGAACCAGGACGGCCGCAGCGCCGGGATCACCGCGCCGAACCAGCGCGCGCAGGAGGCAGTGATGCGCGCCGCCCTGGCCGATGCCGGCCTGACGCAGGATGCGGTGGACGCGATCGAGGCGCACGGCACCGGCACCGTGCTTGGCGATCCGCTGGAGCTGCACGCGCTGGCCTCGGTGTTCCGGGGGCGCACGCGGCCTCTGACCGTCGGGTCGGTGAAGACGAATATCGGCCATACGGCGGCAGCGGCCGGCGTGGCGGGGCTGATCAAAGCGGTGCTGATGCTGCGCGCGCAGGCCGCGCCGCCGGTGGTCCATTTTCGTGCGATGAACCCGCATGTGACGCTGGATGGCGTGCCAGTGGAGGTGCCGACGGCGCTGATGCCTCGTGCGCTGGGTTGTGTCGGCGTCAGCTCGTTCGGCTTCAGCGGCACGAATGCGCATGTGGTGGTGCAGCGGGCACCGGCAGAAATACTCCCCTTGAGGGAGAGGGAGAACGTTCTTGGGTGCCACTTGATCCTGATGCGTATGGGGCCAAGCCCGACCACCCCACCGTAGGGGTAATGCCTCACTCCGGCCTGCTGCTTTCCGCCCGCAGCGCCGAGGTCCTCCGCCTCCTCATCGCCCGCATGCGCGCCCGACTTGCTGAAGGCTTGCCGTTCGAGGATGCCTGCCACACCGCGTGGCGCGGCCGTGCGCGGTTGGGCTGGTGGGTGTGGGTGACCCGGCCGGCCGACCTTGCCACTGCCGAACCCCAGTCCGGTCCTATCCCGGACCTGCCCGAACCGCCCGAATCACGCGTCGTCGATCTGCCGCTCTACCCGTTCGAACACCACTATTTCCCGCGCATCGCGACCGGCATTGCGCCGGCTGGTGCGCTGTTCCCGGGTCGGCTGCTGGATACGCCCTCAGCCGATCGGCAGCTTGAGTGCGTGTTGGATCTGGCCGCGCAACCCTGGCTAGCTGACCATCGCGTGCAGGGGCGTGTGATCGTACCGGGCGCGGTGATGATCGCGCTGTTGCTCTCCGTCGCTGCCCCGCCCGGGAATGCTCTGGCGCAGATAGAATTCGTCGAGCCGGTGGTGCTGGACGACGCCCCGGTCCGGTTGGTCGCGATCGGCCGGACCGATGGCACGCTTGCAGTCGGCAGCCGCACGGGCAGCGAGTGGACATGGCACGCCACCGCCCGAACCGCCTTTGCCCATTCGGCTTCTGCCGAAGCCACCACCACCACCCAAGGCACCTCTGGCGAACCGCCACAGATGTTCGCCGCACCCCCGCCCCAGGAAAAGCTGTCCCGCGAAAGCTGGGTCGCCCATCTCGCCGCCCTCGGCATCGCCATCGGCCCGGTGTTCCAGGGCATTGCCAGCATAGCCACCGGTCCAGTCAGCGTGGCCACGCTGGACAACAGCGTCCTGGGAGCGCCCGTCGGCGGCCCGTTCCATCCGGCCCTGCTCGATGCCATGCTGCAGGTTGCCGGCGGCACGCTGCCCGCCGAACCGGTGCTGCCGGTCGGCATCGTGCGTCTCACGCTGCACGCGCCGTTTTCCGGCACGCTGACGGTGGTCGCGCGGCGCATCCAGGATGCGGTGGACCTGACGGTGCAGGCCGGGGACCGGCCGATCGCCAGCATCTCCGGTTTGCAAGTCCGTCGGCTGTCCGACAGCCTGCCGCCCACCGTGGCGAGCCTGGCCTGGAAACCCGCAACCCCCGCTCCCTCCGGCGACCGTCCGATCGTGTTCGATGTCGCACCGCGCGGCAGCAATCTGGCCGAGGCGCTGGCGCTGATCCGCCGCCATCTTGCCGATCCCGCCCCGATCGCCTTCGTCACGCACGGCGCCACGCCACCGGTGAGCGATCCTGCCGCCGCGATGTTCGCCGGCCTTGCCTCCGCCCTGGCCGAGGAGCGCCCCGAACTGCACTGTCGCTGCATCGACGTGGCGCCCGGAACCCCGGCCGCGGCGCTGCAGGACGAACTGGCGCGCGTCTGCGCAGACCCAGTGGTGGCGCTGCGGCCGGACGGGCGCTTCGTCCCCTGCCTCACCGCCATCGCCCCGCGTCCCGCCACGCTGCGCCTGAGCGGTTCGGTGCTGATCACCGGCGGCCTCGGCGGCATCGGCCGGCACACCGCCGCCTGGGCGCTGGCCCGCGGGGCTGAGGCAGTCCTGCTGGTCGGCCGTACCATCGGCACGCCGCCGCCCGGATTGAACGCGCGCGTCCTGGCGCTCGACATTGCCGCGCCCGATGCCGTGTCCGCACTGCGAACCGCGCTGGCGGACATGCCGAAGCTGCGCACCGTCGTGCATGCCGCCGGCGTGCTGCGCGACGGACTGGTGGAAGACCTGACGCAAGCCGATTTCGCCGCCTCCCTCACGCCCAAGCTGGCCGGCGCGCATACGCTGCACGCGCTGACCGAACACCTGGCGCTCGACCATTTCCTGCTGTTCGGATCGGTCGCGAGCCTGATCGGGGCGGCCGGCCAGGCGAACTACGCCGCGGCCAACGCCGCGCTGGACGCGTTCGCGCAGTGGCGGCGCTGGCAGGGGCTGCCGGCCACTTCCATCGCCTGGGGCCGTTGGGCCGGCACGGGCATGGCCGCCGGTCTTACCGACCTCCAGACTGCCCGCGTCGCCGCCCGCGGCCTGTCCGGCATGACGCCCGCCCGTGCGTTGGCTGCGCTCGATGCGGCCGTGCTTAGCGGCGAGGCCGTGGTGATGATTGCCGCGCTGGACCTGACACGCTTGGCGCAGGCAGCCCCGCCGGTGTTCGCCGATCTGTTGCCGGCACCGGTGCCGGACGGTGGGCCCGTGTCGGCACAGGTGGCCGCCGTGGTGGGGCAGATCCTCGGCCAGGCGGTCATCCCCGGTCAGCCATTGATCGCCTGCGGGCTCGATTCGCTGATGGCGATGGATTTACGCAACCGCCTGAACCGCCGCTTCGGCATCGGCCTCGGGTTGGCCGATCTGATGGGAGGGGTTGACGTCGCCAGCCTGGTCGATGCGGTGGAACGCGCGCTGGCGGCGGACGAAGCGATGGAAGAGGTGACGCTGTGACGGTCGATGCCTTCCTGCGCGACCTGCAGCACCGCGGCGTGGAACTGCGGGCGGAGGGCGACGCGCTGTCGCTGCGCGCGCCGAAGGGCGTCCTGACGGAGGCCGACCGCGACCGCTTGCGCGCCGAGAAGGCCGCGATCCTTGCCTGCCTGACTGCCCCCACGGACGACACCGACCCGTTCCCGCTGACCGACATCCAGCAGGCCTACCTGATCGGCCGAGCGGCTGAACTGGAACTGGGCCGCGTCGGTTGCCACGCGTATCGCGAGTTCGACCGGCCGGACGTCGATCTGCCACGCCTGGAACGCGCGTGGAATCAGGTTGTCGCGCGCCATCCCATGCTGCGCGCGGTGTTCACCGAGGACGGGCGCCAGCACGTGCTGCCCGATGTCCCGTCCTATGCGATCGAGGTGCTGGACCTGCGCGATGCCGCCGACGCCGATGCGACGCTGGCGGCCCTGCGCGCCGACCGCTCCCACCGGGTGTTCGATCCGACCCGCTGGCCGCTGTTCGATATCCACGCCACGCTGCTGCCGGACCGTGTGCGGCTGTCCGTGGGCATCGATCTGCTGGTGGCCGACGCCGCGGCACTGATCACGCTGTTTCGGGAGTGGGGCGCGCTACACGACGCGCCCGACAGCGTGCTGCCCGCGCCGGCCGGCCGCTTCGCCGACCATGTGCGCCGGTTGCCGGCGCCGGCGCCAGCCGACCGCGCCTATTGGGACGCGCGGCTCGACACGCTGCCGCCGGGGCCCGATCTGCCGCGCCTGCCGGTGACCGGCCCGTCACGGTTTGCCCGCCGCAGCGTGCGGCTCGGTGCGCCGCGCTGGCGGGCATTGAAACAGGCGGCAGCGGGGCAGGGGCTGACCGCGTCGGCCCTGGTTGCCGCGGTTTACGCCGACATCCTGGCGGCCTGGAGCCGGCGGGCGCGATTCAGCCTGGTGCTGACGCAGTTCGCCGCACCGCCCGGCATGGTGGGCGTGGTTGGCGACTTCACCTCCACCATCCTCCTGGAAGTCGACAGCGCCGCACCGCACTTCCGCGATCGCGCGCTGGCGCTGCAACGGCGGCTGGTGGCCGACCTCGACCATGCGGGCCAGAGCGGTGTCGCGGTGCTGCGGGACCTGCGCCGCCATCGACCGGATTTCGAGCCGGTGTCGGTGGTGTTCACCTCCACCCTCGGCCATCCCGGGCTGGACCCGGATGCGCCGTCGCCGCTCGCCTGGCTGGGCACGACCGTGCACGCGATCACCCAGACCCCGCAGGTCGCGATGGACCACCACGTGCTGGAGGAAGCCGGTGCCCTGGTGGCCGCGTGGGACGTGGTGGAGGCGCTGTTTCCCGCCGGCGTGCTGGACGCGATGGTGATTGCATACGGGGCGCTCCTGGACGATCTGGCGGATGGCACCGGTTGGGATCGCCGCGTTGGGTATTGTGCACCCTGCGGCGCTGGTGCGGGTAGCGGTTGTGGTTCTCCCTCTCTCCTTGAGGGAGGGGGCCAGGGGGGAGGGGTCGACCACGCACGGACCCACGACCCCTCCCCCCGACCTTGGTGCGCTTTGCGCCCCAAGCCCTCAAGGGGAGGGGGAGGGCGAGCCCTCTTGCATCCGGGTCCAGCGTCCGCCTTGCTGCACGCCGCGTTCGAGCGCCAGGCTGCCGCCACGCCCGATCGTCCCGCGATCATCGCGCCCGATCGCACCATCGGCTACGCCACGCTCGAACGGGCCGCGACGCGGTTGGCCGCGCGCATCGCGCCGCTGGCCTGGCGCGACCAACTCGTGGCGGTGGAGCAGCCGAAGGGCTGGCGTCAGGTGCTGGCCGTGCTGGCCATCCTGAAAGCCGGCGCGGCCTATCTGCCGGTCGATCCCGCGCTGCCGGCCGAACGCCGCCGCCACCTGATCGCGCAAACCGAGGCAATCCAGCTTGACCCGGCCTGGCTCGATACGGCGCTCGACGGACCCGTGCCGGTGCTGCCGCCCGTCACCGATCCGACGCGGTTAGCGTACGTGATCTACACCTCCGGCTCCACCGGCCAGCCGAAGGGTGTGATGATCGAGCACCAGGCGGCGGTCACCACTGTCGCCGAGATCAACCGCCGCTGGTCCCTGGCCGCGGACGACCGCGTGTTCGGCCTGTCGTCGCTGAGTTTCGACCTGTCCGTCTGGGACATCTTCGGTCCGCTGAGCGCAGGCGGCGCCCTGGTGCTGCCGGCCCCCGACGCCGCGCGCGATCCCGCGGCCTGGAGCACGTTGCTGGCCGGCCACCGGGTGACGGTGTGGAACAGCGTTCCCGCCTTGATGGCGATGCAGGTGGAGCACGGACTGCCGCCCGACCACATGCTGCGCCTGGTGATGATGAGTGGCGACTGGGTGCCGCTGTCGCTGGTGCACCAGTTGCGAACCGCGGCACCGAAGGCGCGGCTGGTCGCGCTGGGCGGCGCCACCGAGGCCGCCATCTGGTCCAATGCGCATGAGATCGGCGACCTGGATCCCGCGTGGCCGAGCGTGCCGTATGGGACGCCGCTGGCGGGGCAGATGCTGCGTGTGGCGAACGAGCGCGGCGAAGATTGTCCGGATTGGGTCACGGGCGAGATCCAGATCGCCGGCGCCGGCCTCGCGCGTGGCTACTGGCGCGATCCCGAGCGGACGGCGGAGCGCTTCGTGCGCAACCCGGTCACCGGCGAGCGGCGCTATCGCACCGGCGACCTTGGTCGCTTCCGGCCTTATGGCGAGGCTGGTCCGACGCCGGTGGAATTTCTCGGCCGCGAGGATTTCCAGGTGAAGGTGCAAGGGCACCGCATCGAATTGGGTGAGATCGAGACCGTCCTGGCGACTCACCCGGACGTGGCACAGGCCGTGGTCGCGGCCCTGCCGCAGGGCGGCGACAAGGCGCTGCATGCATTTGTCGTGCCGCGCGGGCAGGCCTGGGAGCGGGCGCGTTTCCTGCTGGAGCGGCACGGGCTTCGGCGCCTGCCCGAGGCGCCCCGGTTCGACCTGCCCGCGCGGCCCGATGTCGCGGTCTATGACGAGCGCCGCAGCGTAAGGCGGTTCACGCCGGAGGTTGCGAGGCTCGATGCGCTGGCAGCCATGCTTGCGGCGGTGACTCCTGGCCTGACGGTGGACGTCGTGGCGTTGCGGGTGGACGGGCTGGCGCCGGGCTTGTGGCGGCTCGATCCGGCGGCGCATGCGCTGCGGCGGATCGGCGATGCGCCGGCCTGCGTCGTGCCGGATGCCGGCACCGCAAGGGTGGCGGCCAATGCGGCGTTCCTGGTGCTGTTGGAGCCGGGCCGGGCTGACCGGGATTGTGTTGCAGGCCCCGCCCCCATCGTCATGGCCGGGCTTGACCCGGCCATGACGATGGGGGTGGGAGATGGTGGCCGCCCTGGTCAGCCGCAACGCGTTCCCGATACGCTTCCCCAAGCCCATCGCAACGCCCTCCTGGCCGCCGGCGTCGCCGGCCAGCGCATGATGTGCGCGGCGCAGGCGGTTGGCCTGGGCCTCTGCCCGATCGGCGTTCTGCACCGTGACGGCGTGCCGGTCCTGCACAGCTTCGCAGGCGGTGCGCCCGCCGCCGAAACCGCCGGCTTCGACCTTGCCGGGGCGCTCCGCGAACACGCCGCCGCGCAACTGCCCGCCTGGATGGTGCCGCGTCATATCCACTTGCTGGAAGCCCTGCCGCTCAGCGCCAACGGCAAGCTGGACCGCACTGCGTTGCAGCCTCCCTCGGAAGCCGAGACCGCCACGGCCGATGGCGCGCTCGCCGCCCAGGTTGGTGCGCTGGTCGCCGAGGTGATCGGCCAGCCAGTCCATCCGCAGCAGAACCTGTTCGACTGCGGCGCCACCTCGCTGCACATCGTCCGCTTGCAACGCCGCCTGGCCGAACAGCTTGGTAGCAAGCTCGCGGTGGTGGATCTGTTTCGCCTGCCGAGCGTGGCGGCCCTGGCCGGGGCGATCGCCGGCGAGGCCGGCCCGGACGCGATCGATGCCGGCCTGGCACGCGCCGCCCGCCGCCGCCAGATGAACCGCCGAGGGGCCGCATGATCGCCGTCATCGGCATGGCCGGCCGCTTCCCGGGCGCGCCCGACCTGGCCGCCTACTGGGATCTGCTGTGCAATGGGCGCGAGGGCCTGACGCGGCTCGACCCCGATGAACTGCTCGCCGCCGGCGTGCCGCCCGAAACGTTGGCCGACCCGCGCTACGTCCCCGCGGCCGCCACGCTTGACGGCTTCGACCGGTTCGATGCTGGCTTTTGGGACATCGGCGGCCACGAGGCCTCCCTGATGGATCCGCAGCAGCGCATCCTGTTGGAACTCGCCTGGCACGCGCTGGAGGATGCCGGCATCGACGCGCGTCGCACTGATGCGTCCATCGGCGTGTTCGTGGGGACTGCGATCAGCACCTACCTGCTGTTCCAGTTGCGCCAGGCCATCGCCGGTCCCAGCGCGCCCAGCCAGTTGCTGGCGATGATGGGCAACGACAAGGACTACATGGCGACGCAGCTCGCCTATCGGTTGGACCTGAAGGGGCCCGCACTGTCGGTGCAGACCGCGTGTTCCTCGTCGCTGGTGGCGGTGCATCTCGCCTGCCAGAGCCTGCTGTCGGGCGAATGCGACGTCGCGCTCGCCGGCGGCGTCAGCGTGCGCGTGCCGCATCGCGTCGGCTACCTGCACGAGGCCGGCGGCATGGTCTCCCCGGACGGCCATTGCCGCAGTTTCGCCGACGATGCGGCCGGCACAGTGTTCGGCAGCGGCGCAGGTCTGGTGGTCCTCCGCCGCGCCGAGGACGCCGGCCACGATCGTGTGCGCGCCCTGCTGCTCGGGTCCGCGGTCAACAACGACGGCAGCCGCAAGATCGGCTTCACCGCGCCCAGCCAGGACCGCCAGGCCGCGGTGATCGCCGAGGCGATGGCAGTGGCCGATATCCGCCCCGGCGACGTCGGCTGCATCGAGGGCCACGGCACCGGCACCCCGCTCGGCGATCCGGTGGAGGTGGCGGCGCTCGCTGCCGCCCATCGCGGCGCCCCGGCGGGCTCCGTCGCGCTGGGCAGTGCCAAGAGCAACATCGGCCATACCGAAACAGCGGCAGGCGTGGCCGGCCTGATCAAGGCGGTGCTGATGCTACAGCACGGCACGCTCGTGCCGACGCTGCATGCCGCGACGCCGTCCTGCCGCATCGCTTGGCAGGACACGCCGTTCCACCTGGCGCGGGAGACACAGCCCTGGACCGAACGGCTGGTCGCCGGCGTCAGTTCGTTCGGCATCGGCGGCACCAACGCCCATGTCGTCCTCGGCCGCGCGCCCGAACGCGCCGGCCGGCTGACCGCATCGAAGCTGGTGATTTCGGCGCGCGACGAAGCGGCGCTCGGTGCGCTCACCCGGGCGTATCGTGACGTGCTGACCGAACGTCCGGCGGCCTTTGCGGCGCTTGCCGGCGCGGCGACGCGGCGGCCCCGCTTGCCGTGGTGGGTGGCCGCGGATACCCAAGCCGCACTGACGGACGCCGAACCGCGCCAGGGCACCGCACCCGAGGTCGCCGCGACCGGCGACGGCGCACCGACCGACCTGCCGCTCTACCCCTTCCAGCGCAGCCGCCATTGGGTTTCATCCGAAACGAAACTGCTTGGTTCGCCCGTCGCCACGCCGTTCGCCGAGACGCTGCGCCAGGTGACACTCGATGCCGCGCTGCTGGCCCTGCTGCGGCAACACAAAGTCGCGGGCGCAGCGCTTCTTCCCGCTGCCCTCCATCTTGCCCTGTTTGCCGAGATCGGGGCAGTTGCAGATGTTACCATCGAACGTCCGCTGCCGCTGGATACAGCGCCCGCCTTGCAACTCTGGCAGGCCGTAGACGGCCGCCTGCGGGTGATGGTGGAGCGCGACGCCGCATGGCAATGCCTCGCTACCGCGCGCCCGGCGCCGCATGCCGCGTCGCTCTCCGCCTGGCGCGTCGGCGAAGGGACGGTGATCGACGCAGCCGCCTGGGCAGCCACGATGGCAGAGTCAGGCCTGATGTTTGGTCCCGCGTTCCGACCGATCGTGTGTCTGCATCGCGGCGAAGGCAGCGTGCGGGCGGCTATCGCCGCCACCACACCGGTCATCGCCCTGGATGCCGGCCTGCAGGCGCTGGGTGCTGCTGTCGCCACCGGAGAAGCCGGTTACCGCCCCGCTTCGATCGGTCGCTTTGCCGTCACAAGCGATATCCTGGCGGCCACCACCGTCCTCGCACGACTGACTGGGGATGCCGCGGATGCCAAGACCGGTGACGTGTTGTGGTTGGACGCCAATGGCGCCGTGATCGCCGAGGCCCGCGGTGTTGTCTGCCGCAGGGTGCGCGGCAATGTGGCCGACATGCTCTACCACCTTGTGTGGCGGCCGGACGCCGATCCGGCGTTGGTCGCCCCGCACGCGACGTTGGAGCGGCTGGCGTGTGCCTTCGCCCGCGACGCCTTGGCATCGGGCGCCGAACCGGCGCGCCCCGCGATTGCCAGGCTTTTGCGGCGCCATGTCGCTGCGGCCGACCCGGCGTTGACCGATCCCACGGCGGCCTGCCGCGACCTCGCTACCCGCCATCCCGACCACGCGGCCGAGATTACCCTGGTCGGCCGTTGCGGTGAGGCCCTCCCGGCCGTGCTGGCCGGCACGCGCGATCCGCTGGATGTCCTGTTCGGCGCCGATGACGGGGCCCATGGCGCCTATCGTGCCTCGCCGCTCGGCCGTCGCCTGAACCGGGTGGCCGCTGCCGTCGCGGTCGGCGCAAGCCCGCAGCGGGTGATCGAGATCGGCGGCGGTACCGCGGCCACCACCCATGCCTTGCGCGCCGCGCTTCCGGATGTCGCGGAATACCTGTTCACGGATATCTCACCTAGCTTCCTTGGCGCGGCCAAACGCCAGTTCGCCGATTGGCAGGCGCTGCGCACCGCGCCGCTCGACATTGCCCGAGACCCGGCAGGGCAGGGGATCGCGACCGGTGCCTGGGACCTCGTCGTCGCGGCAAACGTGCTGCATGCCACGCCGGACCTTGCCGCCGCAGTGCGCCACGCCTGCCGGCTGTTGGCCCCCGGCGGTCGCCTGCTGCTGGTCGAGGGCACCGCCGCGCTGGCCCGGCTCGACATCACCTTCGGCCTCACCGAGGACTGGACGCGCCAGTACGACCGCGGCCTGCGGCCCGATCATCCGCTGGTCGACGCTGCGACCTGGCAGCATCTGCTGCGGGACGCCGGCCTGCAGGACATTGCGTTGGTCGCGGAACTCGGCGGCCAGGTGGTGCTGACGGCCGTCGCCGGTCCCCCGCGTTGGGTCGCGGTCGGACGGGACCAAGCGCTGGCGGACGCGCTCGGACTGCCACTGGTGCGCCCGGGTGCCACACTCCCGCACGACCGGCTGGACGGCGTGGTCGCGCTGGCCGGATTGGAAACCGACGCTCCCAGCGCTCTTGCCGACCTGCTTGCGCTCAGCCGCAACCTGATCGAGCGGCTGGATTCCCCCCGTCTTCTGCTCCCCGCGCCGGACTCGCCGTCGCCGGAACAGGCTGCCCTGGGTGGCTTCCTGCGCACCCTGGCGCGCGAGCATCCAGCGCTGCGGCCGCGCAGCATCGGGCTCGATCCGGCCGACCTCGCCCCGGTCGCGATCGAGCGCGCGCTGGACGACGGCGAGGACCGCGTCGCCTGGCGCGCCGGCGAGCGCGTCCTTGCCCGGTTGGAGCCTCTCCCGCCGCCCGCATTGCCGGCCATCCAGCGCCTCGCCCACGACCTGACCCTGGCAGCGATGCCCAAGCCGGTCCCCGGTCCCGGCGAGGTCCTGATCCGCATCCGAGCGGCCGGCCTGAACTACAAGGATGCGCTGACTGCGGCGGGGCAGGTGCCACCGGCGGGTCCCGGCCTGGGCGGCGAGTGTACCGGCGAGATCGAAGCGCTCGGTTCCGGCGTCACCGGCTTCGCCCCGGGGGACGCGGTGGTCGCGGTCGTCGCCGGTGCGCTTGCCACGCACGTCTGTGCCGATGCGAGGCTGGTGCTGCCGAAACCCCCGACCCTGGACTACGCCCGGGCCGCCGCGGTGCCGATCGCCGGCGTGACCGCCTGGCACGCGTTGCGGCATCTCGCGCGCATCCGCCCCGGCCAGCGCGTGCTGGTGCATGCCGCGACCGGCGGCGTCGGCTGGTTCGCGCTCCGCATTGCCCAGCAGGCCGGTGCCGTGGTCGTTGCCACCGCGGGTTCGTCGGAAAAGCGTGCGCGTCTCACTGCCCTTGGGGTGCAGGAAGTCTATTCCTCGCGCGACACCGGCTTCGCTGCCGCGGCCCCGGTCGACGTCGTGTTCGGCGCGCTGCCCGAGGCCCAGCGTGAGGCGGCCCTGCATCTGCTGCGCCCCGGTGGGCACTACATCGAGATCGGGCGTGTCGGAGTCACTGCGGCACCCGCCGGGCGCGCGGACATCGCTTGGCACCTCGTGGCGCTCGACCAGGTCGAAGCGCCGGCGTTTGCGGCCCTGCTGCGCGAGACGCTGGACGCGGTTGCCACCGACCCGACCTTGCTGCCACCGATCACGACACTGCCTCTGTCGCGCGCGCCGGATGCCTTCGCCGCGATGATGCGCGCGGCCCATATCGGCAAGCTGGTGGCGCTGCCAACCCATCCGGCCACGATCCGCGCCAACGGCAGCTATCTTGTGACCGGCGGCCTCGGCGGCCTGGGACCGGAAATCGGCGCCTGGCTGGCGCGTCGCGGTGCGGGTGGTGTGGTCCGGCTGGCGCGGCGCGCGCCGGCCTCGGGCATCCCGGTCGATGTGGTGATCGGCGACGTCACCGATCCCGCCGCGCTCCAGGCCGTCGATGCCCACCTGGCGGCACGCGGCCTGCCGCCTTTGCGGGGTGTGATCCACGCGGCGGGCGTGCTGGAGGACGGCGTGGTCGCCACGCTCGATCCCGGCGCCTTCGCCCGTGTGGCAGCGCCCAAACTGGACGGGGTGCGGGCGATCCAGGCGCGCTGGCCGGACCTGGAGCTGTTGGTTGGCTTCTCCTCGGCGGGGGCGCTGTTCGGTTCCGCCGGCCAGGCCGCCCACACTGCGGCGAGTGGGGCGCTTTACGCCGCACACGCCGAGGGTGCCGCAGCCGGGCGGCCGGCCGTCGCGATCGACTGGGGTGCCTGGCGCGACCACGGTGCCGCTCTGGCGCGCGGGGTGACGGAGACGTTGGGCCGCGGCATGGGCACCATCGCCACCGCAGACGGGTTCGCCGCCCTCGACCGGACCCTGGAGAGCGGCATCGCCCATGCCGCCGTGCTGCCGATCGACCGGGTCGCGATGCGGGAAGCCGGGATCGAACCCGCGTTGCTGCGTGTTCCCGACGACGCGCCGGTCACCCCGATCGCCGCCACGCCGGTCCCCGCCCCCGCTGGAGTCCCGCCCGAGGACCGCCGGGCCTGGCTGCAGGACCGGATCGCGTCGGAATGCGCTGCCATGCTGGCGATCCGCGGCACCATCGCGCTGCGCCGGCCGTTGCAGGAACTCGGCCTTGATTCGCTCGCCGCGCTGGAACTGCGCAACCGCCTGAGCCGCCTGGCCGGTACCGTCCTGCCTGCCAGCCTGCTGTTCGACTACCCAACGGTGGCCGCGCTGACCGACCACCTCGCCGCAACCTGTTTCGGCCTGGCCCCCACGCCGGTCGCCCCGCCCGAACTGAAGCCGCCGTTGGAGGATGTCGATCTGGAGACCGTCTCGGACGACGACCTGGACGCCGCCCTGTCCGCCTTCGGCGCCATGCATGGAGACGGCGCATGAGCGCGACCGAAGCCGCCGACCGCCGCGTCAAGGAACAGGCGGTCCGCCTGCTGCAGCGCATGCAGACCAAGCTGGATGCCGCCGAGTCCCGCTTCTCCGCTCCCGTCGCCATCGTCGGAATGGCCTGTCGCCTGCCGCTGGGCGACACCCCGGACGCCGTCTGGACCGCCCTGGCCGAAGGCCGCGACGGGATCCGCACCGTCCCCCCCGAACGCTGGCCGGCGGGCGAGGGCGCCGTCGCGCATGGCGGGTTCCTGGCCGATATCGATCGCTTCGATGCCGCCTTCTTCGGCATCAGCCCGCGTGAGGCCGCGGCGATGGACCCGCAGCAGCGCCTGGTGCTGGAAGTGGCGTGGGAGGCGCTGGAACACGCCGGCATCGCGGCCGACGGGCTGGAGGGCTCGCGTAGCGGCGTCTACCTCGGCTGCTGCACGGCCGACTACGCGCGCCTGGGCGACCCGGACGAGGCCGCGGCCGACGGCTATGCCGCGACCGGCGGCGCGCCGGGCGTTGCGGCCGGGCGGATCGCCTACACGCTTGGCCTGAACGGGCCGGCCCTGGTGGTCGATACCGCGTGCTCCTCGTCGCTGGTGGCGCTGCATCTGGCGGTGCAGGCGCTGCGGGCCAACGAGTGCATGCTGGCACTGGTGGGCGGCGTGAACCTGACTCTGTTGCCGCAGGGCGCCGCGACGCTCGACCGGCTGCACATGCTGTCCCCGGACGGACGCTGCCGCGCATTCGACGCCGACGCGGATGGCTTCGTGCGCGGCGAGGGCTGCGGCGTGCTGGTGCTGAAGCTGCTGTCCGAGGCTGAGGCGGCGGGCGATCGCGTACTGGCGGTGATCCGGGGAACGGCGGTGAATCAGGACGGCCGGAGTGCGGGCCTGACCGCGCCGAACGGTCCCGCGCAGGAGGCGGTAATCCGCGCCGCGCTGGCCAATGCCGGAGTGGCGCCGGACGCGGTGGATTACGTCGAGGCGCACGGCACCGGCACACCGCTGGGCGACCCGATCGAGATGCATGCACTGGCGTCTGTCTTTGCCGGCCGCACGCGGGACCTGCTGGTCGGATCGGTGAAGACCAACATGGGCCACGCCGAGGCCGCCGCTGGTGTCGCCGGCCTGATCAAGGCCGTGCTGATGCTGCAGCACCAGGCAGTGCCGGGCAGCCTGCATTTTCATCGGTTGAACCCGCATATCGACCTGGCCGGCGCGTCGATCACCGTGCCGACGACGCTGACTCCTCGACCACTCGAATGCGTCGGCGTGAGCTCGTTCGGCTTCTCCGGCACCAACGGGCATGTGGTGCTTGAGCGGGCACCGCATCCTCTTCTCCCCCTCCCCTTGAGGGAGGGGGCAGGGGGGAGGGGGCCAGCCGGCACTGTCGGCGGAGGCTTGACCCCGCCCCCCAACCCCCTCCCTCAACCCCCCAACCCCCTCCCTCAAGGGGAGGAGGAGAGTGGCAGCCAGCTCCTCATCTCCGCCCGCACACCCGAAGCCCTCCGCAGCCTTATCGCCGCCTACCGGGCACTACTCGACCAGGGCGTCCCATTCGCGGACCTTTGCCACAGCGCCGCCGCCGGCCGAGCGCGCCTGCCGTGGTGGGTCTGCGTCGACCATGCCGATGCGCTCGCGACCGCGGAACCCTCCGACGCGCCGCAGCCCGACTTGCCGCCGCAGCCTGGCAATTGCGTCGATCTGCCGCTCTACCCGTTCCAGCGCCAGCGCCACTGGCTCGACGAAAGCGAGCGCCTGCCCGGTCGTCGCCTCGCGCAGGCGGGGGACGTCCCCCTGTTCGAGGTCGAATTGCTGCCGAACGCGCCGCTCCTGGCCGACCATCGCGTCCGTGGCGAGCGCCTGCTGCCCGCCGCCGATATGCTGGAACGCCTGCGCGCCGCCGCCGAGGCGACCGGTCAGGGTAGTGCCCTGCGCGATGTGACGTTCGATCGTGCGCTGACCGTCGCCTCTCCCCGCACGGTCCAGGTAGCCGCCGGCAATCCGCTGGTGCTGTTCGCGCGCGACGGAGACGCCTGGCAGCGCCACGCCGCGGCCTCGCCAGCGGCGGTGGAACCGCTGGATGCGGTCGATCTCGCCGCTTTGCACGCCGCCTGTCCGGAACCCATCGCGCCGGACGCCTTCGCCGCCTGGCTCCGTGATGCAGGGCTGGAATATGGCCCGTTCTACGACTGCATCGCCGAACTTTTCCGCGGGCCGTCGCAGGCGCTGGTTCGGCTGCGGCCCGCGCCCTATGTCGCACTGCTCGATGCCGCCTTCCGCAGCGCGGGTGCCATCGCGTTCGGTGCCAGCGGTGCGGCGCGCCTCCCGGTCGGCGTCGCTCGCTACGATCGCGCATCCTATAACCCTGTTGCGGACATCTGGGCACACGCCGCCCTGGTCGAGGACCGTGTCGGCGTCAGCGTCGTGGATGTCCGCCTGCTGGACGGCAACGGTAAGACGATCGCCGGCATCGCGGGCCTGCGTCTTGCCGCGACCGGCACGGCCGAAGCCTGGCGCCAATGGCTCTCCGTCACCGAATGGGTGTCGGCACCACCCCCCTCCGCCGCCTGCAACGAAGCTGTTGCTGCGCTCGGCGATACTGAAGCGTTGCAAGCTGCGCTGGATAAAGCGGCGGCCGGCTATGCCCGTCGCGCGTTGGCCGAGGTCGCCGCGGCCGACGTTGCGCCTCGCCACGCCCGGCTATGGCACCACCTTGCGAGGCTGGCCGCCCAACCCGCCGCCGATACCGTGCCCAACGGCCCGGAGGGCGCGCTGCTCGCCTGCTGCGGCGCAGCGCTTCCCGATGTGCTGCGCGGCGTGGTCGATCCGCTGCCGCTGCTGTTCGCGGATGGGGCTGCCGGTGGCATCTACCGCGATGCGCCGGTGTATCGCGCCGCCAACACCGTGGTCGCAACCCTCGCCGCCGCGTCATTGCCGCCGACCGGCCCCTTGCGCGTGCTGGAGATCGGTGCCGGCACCGGCGGCACAACCGAGGCGGTGCTGGCAGCCCTGGACGCCGCACGCACCGAGTACTGGTTCACCGATGTCAGCCCGACGCTGGTGGCGCAGGCCCGTGGCCGCATCGCTGCCCAGCGCTTTGTCTGCTTCGACGCCGAACGCCCGCCCGCGGTGCAGGATATCCCCGCGCAGGGTTTTGATCTCGTGCTTGCGGCCAATGTGCTGCATGCCACAGCGGACCTCGGTGCCGCGCTGGATCACGCGTTGCAGGCGCTGGCACCGGACGGGCGGCTGTTGCTGTTGGAGACCGCTCCGCCTGGCGATCCGCCTGCCGGCTGGATCGACCTCGTGTTCGGTCTCACCGAAGGGTGGTGGCGGTTCGCCGACATTGCGTTGCGCCCCGACTACCCGCTGCTGTCGCGCACCGCCTGGGCAGCGTTGCTGGAATCCCGTGGGCTGGAGATCGAAACCCGCGCGCTCCCCGGCCACACCGTCGTACTGGCCCGTCGCCGCGTTGCGCAGCGCATCCATCGCGACACCGGCGGATCGGCCGCCAGCCGCTGCGCCGCGCTGCTGGCGACGATCCAGGACCTGCGGCCGGAGGAGCGGCGGCTCGTCTTGCTGACAAGTGGTGCGATCGGTCCCGCGGTTGCCGACCCGGCGGGGGCCGCGCTCTGGGGCATGGTGCGCACGCTGCGCCAGGAACGGCCGGAGCTGGAACTGCGCTGCTGCGATGGTCCCGTGGACCTCGCGGCGGAACGCATGACCGCTGAGCCCGAGCTGGTCTTCACCGGCGGCGAACGGCTCGTACCGCGCCTGGGGCCACCACGGCCTGGCGTCTCCGCTGCGATCGATCCCGAGCGGTGGGTGTTGGTGACCGGGGCGTTCGGCGGCCTCGGCCGCTTCATCGCCAAATGGCTGGTGCAGCGCGGCGCCCGGCGTCTGGTGCTGACCGGCCGCGTGGTTCCCGATGCTGATTGGATCGCGGCACTCGGGGCGGAATTGCGCCTGGAGGCCTGCGACCTCGCCGACCCGGTCGCCCGGGATGCCTTGATCGCGCGCTTGCCCCCGCTGGGCGGCATCGTCCATGCAGCCGGCATCCTGGGCGACGCAACCCTCGCGCAGGCCCGTCCCGGACAGTTCGCCTCGGTGCTGGCCCCCAAGTTCGACGCGGCGGCGGTGCTGGACGCGGCGTTCCCCGCACTGGATTTCTTCGTGTTGTTCTCGTCCGCGGTCGGTCTGTTCGGCCAGGCCGGGCAGGCGAGCCATGTCGCGGCCAGCGTGGCGCTCGATGCCCTGGCGGCGGCGCGGCGGCGGCGTGGGCAGCACGCGGTCAGCCTCGGCTGGGGCCTGTGGCGGGAGATCGGATCGGCTGCCAGCCGCGCGGAGCTGATCCGCCGGATGGCAGCACAGGGTCTCGGCAGCATCCCGAACGACGCGGGCGCCCACGTCCTCGACTGGGCGCTGGGGGCGCAGGATGCGGCCGTGGCGGTGCTGCCGATCGACCGGCCCCGCTTCTTCGGAAGCTTTGACGGGAGACGGCCGCCGGCTGCCACCCGCGGCTGGCAGACCGCGCGTGCGACTGCGACAGTGGCCAAGGTGGCCGTGGCGGTGCAGGCCGGCGCGGACCTGGTCAATGCTGACCTGACCAGCGCGGACCTGGCCGGCATGGTGGCAGCCGAGGCGGCCTCGGTCCTCGGCTACCAACCCGGCCAGCCGCTCGACCGGAGCGCCAATCTGTTCGAACTGGGCCTGGACTCGCTGATGGCGGTGGAGCTGCGCAACCGCCTGCAGACCCGCATGCCGGGGCGTGCACTCAGTTCGACGCTGCTGTTCGAGCACGGCAGCGTGGCCGCGCTGGCGGCGCATCTGGCTGGCGGGACGCCCGTCGCTCTCGTCGCCCCGCTTGCCGCCGCCTCCGACGCGCCGGTGGCGATCATCGGCCTGGGATGCCGCCTGCCGGCCGGCGGATCCGAACCGGCTGCGTTCTGGCAGGCCCTCGCCGAGGGCCGCGACGGCGTCATCCCGCGCCCCGAACGGCCGGATGCCAGCGTGGCCGAGGGCGCTGCGCAGCGGGCCGGCTACCTGCCCGACGTGGCCGGCTTCGATCCTACCTTCTTCGGCATCGCCCCGCGCGAGGCCGTCTTCATGGACCCGCAGCACCGCCTGGTGCTGGAGGTCGCCTGGGAGGCGCTGGAGGATGCGCTGATCCCGCCCGACCGCCTGGCCGGCACGCCGACCGGCGTGTTCCTCGGCATGTGCAACTACGACTACGCCCAGTTCGCCGCGGCGGCCGAGGGCGCGGACGGTTACGCCGGTATCGGCGGAGCGCCCAGCATTGCGGCGGGACGGGTGTCGTATCTGCTGGGGCTGACCGGACCGGCGATGGTGGTGGACACGGCGTGTTCCTCATCGCTGGTGACGGTGCATCTGGCGGTCCAGGCGCTGCGCCGCGGCGAGTGCAGCCTGGCGTTAGCCGGTGGGGTGAACCTCACGCTCGGCACCGGCACGACGACCGCGCTGGAGCGGCTGTCGATGCTGTCGCCGGACGGGCATTGCCGCGCATTCGACGCCGGCGCGGACGGCTTCGTGCGCGGCGAGGGCTGCGGCATGGTGGTGCTGAAGCTGCTGTCGGAGGCCGAGGCGGCAGGCGACCGCGTGCTGGCGGTGATCCGGGGCACGGCGGTGAACCAGGACGGCCGCAGCGTCGGCCTGACCGCGCCGAACGGTCCGGCGCAAGAGGCGGTCATCCGCGCGGCGCTGGGGAATGCCGGGCTGGAACCGGACGCCGTGGATTATGTGGAAGCGCACGGCACCGGCACGGCGCTGGGTGACCCGATCGAGATGCACGCGCTGGCGGCGGTCTTTGCCGGTCGAACCCGGGAACTGCTGGTGGGTTCGGTCAAGACGAACATCGGGCACGCCGAGGCCGCCGCGGGCGTGGCGGGCCTGATAAAGTCGGTGCTGATGCTGCACCACCAGGCCGTCCCGGCGAGCCTGCATTTCCGCGAACTGAACCCGCATATCGCGCTGGGCGGCGTGCCGATCACGGTCCCCACGGCGCTGGTGTCGCAGTTGGTGGGCTGCGTCGGCGTGAGTTCGTTCGGCTTCAGCGGCACCAACGCGCATGTCGTGCTGCAGCGGGCATCACTTCTCCCCCTCCCCTTGAGGGAGGGGGTTGGGGGGAGGGGTCCAACGGCACGGACTTCGACCTCTCCCCCCAACCCTCAAGGGGAGGGGGAGGCTTCCAGCCAAGCCTTCCAGCCAGATCCTGCCTGTCTTGCCGGTGCCACGCCGACACTCTTCATCTCCGCCCGTGCGCCGGAAGCCCTGCGCGCCCTCATAACCCGCTACCGCGCTCTCGTGGATCAGGGCGTGTCGTTCGCCGACCTCTGCCATAGCGTCTCGATCGGCCGGACCACGCATCGCTGGTGGGTCTGCGTCGACCATCCCGATGCGCTCGCCGTCGCGGAACCGTCCGATGCTCCGCCGCCGGAACTTTCGCCGCAGCCCGGCAACAAAGTCGACCTGCCGCTGTATCCGTTCCAGCGCCAGCAATACTGGGCGCACCCACGCCGGCCCCCCATGCCGCACGTCCCGCTCGGCGCCCACAAGCTGCTCGGCCGCCGCCTCCGCTCCGGCCTGGCCCAGATTCAGCACGAGGCGTTCCTGGCGCCCGATCAGCCGGCCTGGCTCGCCGACCACGCCGTCGCCGGCCGCGTCGTCGTCCCGGCCGCCGCGCTGGTGGAGATGATGCTCGCCGTCGCGCCGCAGGACACGCAAGTCGCGCTGACCGGGATCGCCTTCCGCCAGATGCTGGCACCGGCCGAACAGCCGCTGGTGCAGACGGTCGCCGACCCGGCCACCCGCACGCTGACGATCTTCGCCGCCGCCGACACCGACGCCGCCACGTTCTCGCAGATCGCAACGTCAACCTGGGAGCCGGCCGGCACCACTCCCGACCCGGATATCCGGTCCGCCCGCGCTGCCGCCATTCGTCCCATCGATCTTCCCGCGTTGTATGACCGGTTTGCTGCGGCCGGCCTGGCGTATGGTCCCGCCTTCCGGGGCCTGCGCCGCCTGGACGGCGGAGACGGCATCGCGGTCGCCGAGCTGGCCGAATCGGATCCGACGTACCGGCTGGACCCGAGGGTACTAGACGCCGCGTGGCAAAGCCTCGCCGCGGCCTTGCCGCCGGACAGTGCCGCCGCCCGGGTCCCGATCGGGCTCGACCGGCTGGTGTGGTTCGGCGGCACGCCCTGCACCTCAGTGCTGCGCCTGGTGGCACCCGACTGCGCCGACGTCATGCTGCTGGATGCCGCCGATCGCGTGGTGGCCTGGTGCGAAGGCCTGCACCTCGCCGCCACCGGCCGCACCGAGGCCATCCTGCAGGAGACGGTCTGGCAGCCGGCTCCGTTCGGAGACGAGACGCCGGCCTGGCTCGACTGCCGCACCGAGACCGACCCTGAAGCCGCGTGCTGGCGCGTGCTGGAACGTGTTCGCAACACGGCAGACGCCGCCGTCCCGCCGCGCCTCGCCGTCCTGGCGCACGGGGCGACGCCGGCCGGAGGCACCCTGCCGCACCCGGCCCAGGCCGCGCTGGTCGGGCTGATCGCCACGTTGGCGCAGGAGCGGCCCGAATTGCGGCCGGTGCTGCTCGACCTGGACGACACCGCCACGCCGCCGCCGGTGCCGGCTGGGTCCGGCCCGCTGCTGGCTTGGCGCGACGGGGAGCTGTTCGCCCCCCATTTGACCCCGCGGCCCACGCTCGCCGCGCCGGCCGCGCCGTTCGTCCTGGCCCGGGGCGCCTCGGCCACGCTGGACGCGCTGCACTGGGCGGCCACCCTGCGCCGCCTTCCCGGTCCCGGCGAGGTCGAGATCGAAATCGCCGCCGCCGGCATCAACTTCCGCGACGTCATGAACCTGCTCGGCGTCTACCCCGGTGACGGCGGCGCGCCGGGTGTGGAATGCGCGGGGACGGTTGCGGCCGTCGGACCCGCGGTGACCTCGGTCACGGTCGGCGATGCCGTGGTGGCGATCGCGCCGGGCTGCTTCGCCAGCCATGTCATCGCCGATGCCCGCCTGGTCTGCCGCCTGCCGACTGCCCTGAACTGGACCGAGGCCGCCGCCCAGCCGGTCGCGCTGCTCACCGCACAGCTCGCGCTCGACGAGGCGGCGCAACTGCGCCCCGGTCAGCGTGTGCTGATCCATGCGGCGACTGGCGGCGTCGGATTGGCGGCGCTGGCCTTGGCACGCCGTCGCGGCGCGCAGGTTGTCGCCACCGCCGGCAGCCCCGCCAAGCGCGCCCGGCTGGCGGAACTGGACGTGCGGGAGGTCCACGACTCCCGAGGCCTCGACTTCACGGCAGCGGCGCCGGTCGACGTGGTGCTCAACAGCCTCACCGGAGCCGCCATCCCGGCCGGTCTTCGCCTGCTGAAATCTGGCGGCACCTTCCTTGAGCTGGGCAAGGCCGAACTCTGGACCGCGGCGCAGGTCAGAGCGGTCCGTCCCGACGTGCGCTACGTCGCCATCGCGCTCGACCAGGTCATCCTGGACCAGCCAGCACGGGTCGGCGTCCTGCTGCACGACGCCGTTGCTGCCCTGGCCGCCGGCGCAGAACCGCTGCCCGTGCAGCCCTACGCGTTCGCCGAGGTAACCGACGCACTGCGCTGCCTGCAGGCCGCCCGTCACGTCGGCAAGCTGGTGCTGTCCCGCACGCTGCTGCGGGGCGATGCCAGCTACGTCATCACCGGCGGCACCGGCGCGCTCGGGCGGCACCTTGCGCAGTGGCTGGTGGCCCGCGGCGCCCGGCATCTGGTGCTGCTCGCGCGTCGTCCCGAACCAGTGGAGGTGTCCGGCGCGACGGTCCGCACCATCGCGGTGGACGTCGCCGATGCGGCCGCCTTGCGCCAGGCCCTGACCGGCCTGCCGCATCCGGTGTAGGGCGTGTTCCACCTTGCCGCTGCGCTGCACGACGCGACGGCCGCGCAGTTGACCCGCGTGCAGCTCGACGCCGCGATGGCCGCCAAGCTGCACGGCGCCGAGGCGCTGGCCCGCGTCACCGCATCGATGCCGCTCGACCTGTTCGTGCTATTCGGCTCGCTCGCCGGCGTTGTCGGATCGGCCGGACAGGGGAACTATGCCGCGGCCAATGCGGCCCTCGATGCGGTGGCTCGGGCGCGCCGCGGCCCCGCGCTGCTGGTGGACTGGGGCGCCTGGCAGGGCGAGGGGATGGCCCGCGGCCTCGGTGGCCCCGCGCTGTCGCCCGGGGCTGCGCTTGCGGCGCTTGATGCCGCGCTGTCGGCCGATCTGACCCGCGTGGCGATCAGCGCCGGCGCGGCTGCGGTCGCGCCGGCGGTCGCGGGGCTGGCCGAACGGCTGGCGGACGCAATCGGCACCGGCAAGCGCGACGTGCTGGCGGAGGCGGTGGACGAGATCGTCGGGCGCATCCTGGGCCTCGGCGGCCTGGTATTGGAGCGCGCGCGGCCTCTGACCGAGCTGGGACTGGATTCGTTGATGGCGGTGGAGTTGCGCAATGCGCTGGGCGCTGCCATCGGGCGCACGCTGCCGACCAGCCTGGTGTTCGACCACCCGACCGCCGAGGCGTTGTCGGTGTTTCTGGCCGCCGAACTGGGACTGGTGGCGCGCACGGTGCCACCACCGCCCGCACCGCCGCCGATGGCGGTCGCGCCGGCGGCTTCTCCCGCGGATTCCCACGTGGGCTCCACCGTGGGCTCCCCTGCGGACGACTGGGACGACGACGCGGCGCTCCTGCTGCTGGAACGGAAGCTGAGCCATGCCGGATACTGACATGCGGACGCGCGAGACCAGCGCAGTGCGTCGCGCCTTGGCGATGATTCAGGACCTGGAGGGCCGGCTCGCGGCGGCGCAGCAGGCGGCGCATGCGCCGGTGGCAGTGGTCGGGATGGGCTGTCGCTTCCCGGGTGGCGCCGTGGACGAGGCCGCGTATTGGGCACTTCTTGCCGAGGGGCACGACGGCATTTCCGAGGTCCCACCGACCCGCTGGGACCTCGCGACATATTACGATCCAGACCCGGACCGGCCCGGCAAGACCAATGCGCGCTGGGGTGGCTTCCTGCCCGACGTGGACGCGTTCGATGCCGGCCTGTTCGGCATCTCCCGCCGTGAGGCCGAGGCGATGGACCCGCAGCATCGCCTGCTGCTGGAGGTAACCTGGCAGGCGCTGGAGCACGCCGGCCTGGCGCCGGATGGGCTGGCCGGTAGCCGTACCGGCGTGTTCGTCGGACTGAGCACCTCGGACTACGCCACGTTGCTCGGTGCCGGGCGGGATGTCTCGTGGATTGACGCGTATGCGAGCCTCGGGAATGCGGCGAGCATCGCGGCGGGCCGGTTGTCCTATTCGTTCGGCTTCCAGGGGCCGGCGATGGTGGTGGACACGGCGTGCTCGTCCTCGCTGGTGGCGCTGCATCTGGCAGTACAGGCGTTGCGCGCCAGGGAGTGCGGGCTGGCGTTGGCCGGCGGCGTGAACCTGACGCTGACGCCCGAGCTGACGATCAACTTCACCAAGGCTCGGATGCTGGCGGCGGACGGGCGCTGTAAGACGTTCGACGCTTCGGCGGATGGCTATGTCCGAGGCGAAGGCTGCGGTGTGCTTGTCCTGAAGCTGCTGTCGGAAGCGGAGGCGTCGGGCGACCGGGTGCTTGCGGTGATCCGGGGTTCGGCGGTGAACCAGGACGGCCGCAGCGCCGGCCTGACCGCGCCGAACGGCCCGTCGCAGGAAGCGGTGATC
>JARLIJ010000309.1 GCA_031291795.1 Acetobacteraceae bacterium
CAACCGGGGCGGGAGGACCGGCTGCATAACTCGGCCTACCAGCCCGACGAGCGGTGCATCGGGTTCGGCGTGCAGGCGCTGTCGCGCGCGGCGGTCGAGATGCTGGGCGGGGCGGTCTGACGAGCGTATCGGTCTGACGAGCGTATCGGTCTGACGGACGCGCCGCTCTGACGGACGCTCTCCGGCCCCGCTTCGCACCTGCCACGCTTCATCGATACGGATTGTGAAAGGTCTGCTGCGCCGCAACAAGGGCTGGACCGCGGTTTCGGCCGCCCTATAAAGGTCCGTACAGCTTTCCTTTTCCCAAAACATGAGCGTGTCGATGCGGATTTGCGTGTTTGGGGCCGGCTCGGTCGGCGGCTACCTGGCGGGGTTCCTGGCGGAGGGCGGCGCCGAGGTCTCGGTGATCGCCCGCGGGCCCCATCTGGCAGCCATCCAGGCCCACGGCTTGACGGTCGAAACGCCGGACCACACCATCGTCGCGCGCGTCACCGCCACCGACGACCCGGCCACCCTGCCGCCGCAGGACGCCGTGCTGGTGACCGCCAAGACCCCCGCTTTGCCCAAGGTCGCCGCCACCATCGCCCCCCTGCTCGGGCCCGACACGCCGGTGGCGTTCGTCAACAACGGCATCCCGTGGTGGTATTTCCACGCCCATGGCGGCCCGCTCGACGGGCGGCAACTGCCGACGCTGGACCCGGACGGCGCGCTGTGGCGCAACGTCACGCCGCAGCGCGCGGTGGGCGGCATCTTCTGGCCGGCCTGTTCGGTGCCGGCCCCCGGCGTCGTGCGGCTGCTGACCGGCGCCGGCCAGGGCACCGTGCTGGGGGCGCCGAACGGTGCCTCGCCGCCGGCCCTGCTCGCGTTGGCCGAGGCGTTCAAGGCCGGCGCGCTGCCGGTCACGCTGGCCTCCGACATCCGCACGCTGATCTGGCGCAAGCTGCTGTTCAACCTCAGCGCGGGGCCGATGTGCGTGCTGACCGAGACCACCGTGATGGACACCCAGACCGAGGCCGCCCTGGTCGAATGCTCCCGCCGCGTGGTGGCCGAGGGGCGGTCGCTCGCCACGTCGATGGGCATCGCGGTCGACATCGACACGGCGGCCGTGACGGCGAGCAACGCGAAGCTCGCGCACCGTCCGAGCATCCTGCAGGATTTGCAGGCGGGCCGGCCGATGGAGGTGGACGCGCTCTATACGGTCCCGCTGGAGATGGCGCGGCTGGTCGGCCTGCCGACGCCCACGCTCGACCTGCTGGTGGCGCTGATCAAGGTGAAGGCGCGGGCGAAGGGGCTGTACAAAGGTTAGTGCCGCGCGCGGCGCAAAGATTAGAGCAAGTTCAGCCTGACTGGAATCGCGTGCGGCCGCCGATATTCTCCCTCTCCCCTTGAGGGAGAGGGAGAAATGCTGGCCAGTGCCGTGTCGTCCTGGTGGATTGCGGTCAGGCCGGGTTGTCCGGTCAGCCTGAAAACACACTAGCTGCCGCGCGCGGCAAGGCGGTCTGGCCGAGCACCCAGCCTTCCCAGCGGCGGATCCACGGATCGTCGGGGCCGGTGTCGGGGCGGTTGCCGGCCAGCACGTTCAGCACGCAAAGCAGGCCGAGGGTGCAGTCGAACCGGTCCTCGCCGGCGGCGTCGGTCCCGAATCCGGTCGCGATCGCATCCGTCATCGCCTCGGTCGGCGCCGCGTCCAGCCGAACCATGGCGGCGTGCAGCGGGACGGCGAGCGCGGCGCGGTCGGCCTGGCGACGCTTGCTGCCGCGCAGGCGCAGGTCGAGATGGCGGAGCGCCTCGGCCGGGTAGGTCTCGGCCAGCGCGACGGCGCCGTCGGCCAGCAGGTCGCGAAACGGGCCGGCGAACGGCCACAGGCGCAGGTCGTCGGCGCGGGCGAGAGCGGGCAGCAGCATGTCGCGCCAGGCGGCAACAGCGGCCTTGCCGGACTGGTTGGCGCCGAGCGTCCAGAACAGCGGTGCACCCGCCGGCCGTTCCGCGGTGGCACGGTCGCAGGCGCGGGACAGGGCAGCGGCATCGGGCAGCCCGAGCGCCGCGGCATGGGCGGCGCGGGTCATGCCGGCGAGGCCTCGCAGCGGGTAGAATGGGCGGTCGGGCGTCAGGTCGGCCAGGTCCGCGCAGACGCGGAAAAAGTCCGGGCTGCTGGGAAGCCGCGCCAGGAAATGCGGGAAGTCCGGCTCTGGTCGGCTGGCGGCATAGGCGCGTGGCAGGCCCAGCGGCAGGTCGACGCCGAGGGCGACGGCACCCCCCTCTGCCGCCACGCGCAGGCGGGCGAGGAAGGTGTCGACCGGACCGACCGGACGTGGGGCGTCGAGCCGCCAGCCGGTGCCGGTACGGTGGGCGATCGCCACCCAGCGCTTGCGGGGATCGACGCTCCAGTCGGCGTGGGCGGCGAGGGACGGGGGCATGGGCAACGCGGCACCCACCACTATTCTCCCTCTCCCCTTGCGGGAGAGGGTCGGGGTGAGGGGGCAAATCTGCACCGACGGTGGTTGTTGGCCCCCTCACCCCAGCCCTCTCCCTCAAGGGGAGAGGGAGAATGAACGCTAGGCGATCGACGAGTTGAAGTTGCCGCCGTCGAGCAGGAGGTTGTGCCCGACGATGAAGCCGATCTTCGCGGAGCACAGGAAGGCGCACGCATCGCCGAATTCCGCCGGATCGCCGACACGCCCGGTGGGGGAACTCTTCGCGCGTTCGGCGATGATCTCCTCAACGGGCACGTTGCGCTGCCGGGCCTGGACGAGCGCGCCGCTGCGCAGTCGGTCGGTCAGGAACGGCCCCGGCAGGATGTTGTTGATCACCACGTTATGCTTCGCCACCTGGCGCGCCAGGCCGCCCACGAACCCGGTCAGGCCGGCACGCGCGCCGTTGCTCATGCCGAGGACGGGGATCGGCGACTTCACCGAGGCCGAAGTGATGTTCACGATGCGCCCGAACTGGCGCTCGATCATGCCGTCGACCACCGACTTGATCAGGAAGATCGGCGCCAGCATGTTCTGGTCGACCGCCTTGATCCAGTCCTCGCGCGTCCAGTCGCGGAAATCGCCGGGTGGCGGGCCGCCGGCGTTGTTCACCAGGATATCGGGGTTGGGGCAGGCGGCGAGCGCGGCGGCACGGCCTTCCTCGGTGGCGATATCGCCGGCCACTGGAATGACCTTCACGCCGGTCTCGGCAGTGATCTCGGCGGCAGTCTTCTCCAGCTCCGAGGCGGTGCGGGCAGTGATCACCAGCTCCACGCCCTCACGCGACAGCGCCAGCGCGCAGGCGCGGCCGAGGCCTTTGCTGGCCGCACAGACGATCCCCTTCTTGCCCTTCAAACCCAGGTCCATGACGCGCCCTCCGCTGGTGACCGTGCCGGCACTCGCGCGCCCGAACGGGGCGAGGCAGGCTGTGCGTGTATCTGGCCGGTTGCGGTTGCGGTCAAGGATGCGATCGGATCGGTTCGCAGAGGACCGGCAGCGCCATGCCGGCGCTATCCGGCCGCGATGCGGCCCAGCACGGCCCGCGCCGCCTCCGGGATCGGCACCGGTCGCTGGGCGCCGCGCTCGACGAACACATGGACGAAATGCCCCTCGGCCGCGGCCACGTCCTCGTCGTTGCGGAACACGCCGATCTCATAGCGCACCGAACTGCGCCCGATATGGGCGACCCGGATGCCCACCGCCACCCGGTCCGGGAACGCCAGGGAGCTGTGGTAGCGGCACGCGACCTCGACGACGACGCAATGGATCGGGCCGTCCAGCAGGCCGACCACCTTCTCGGTCATCTCGTAGTAGGTCACTGCGGTGTCGAAGTAGGAGAAGTAGTTCACGTTGTTCACGTGCTGAAAGACGTCGTTGTCCATCCAGCGCGTGGTGATGGCGTGGAACCAGCGGTAATCGGCGCGGCGGCCCGGCGGATGGCGGCTCATTGGGGCGGAAACGCTCCTGTCGATTGGGCGCACTACACCGCGAACCGGCGGCGTCGTCCATCATGCGCCGCCCGGTTCGGGAAGCCTGCAGGACACACCCTGCGGACCATCCGCCAGAGACACGGCACGGCCCTTGCTTCCGGCCGGCGTCGCCCTCACCATTACGCAAGCAACATTGCCGCCGGAGTGCACGAACCGCATGCGAATCGCCTGCCCGTCCTGCGCCGTGACCTATGAGGTGCCGGACTCGCGGCTGAAGCCCGGCCGCAAGCTGCGCTGTGCCCGCTGCAACAGCGAATGGGCGCCGGTTGCAGCCAGGACGCCGGTGCCGGAACCCGACAGCCCGCCGTTGGACTCGCCGCTCGAGGATGAGCGGTCGCCCCTGCGGACCCAGCCGACGGTCAGCGCGATGGACCTGCTCGCCGCCCACCGCAAGCGGCAGGAAAGCCCTCGCAGCCTGCGCATCGCCTGGATCGCGAGCATCGTGGTGCTGGTGGGCCTGTTGGTGGCCGGGCTGGTGTGGCGGCGTGGGATCATGGCCGGGTGGCCGCCCAGTGCGCGGCTTTACGGCATGGTCGGCCTCGCCGGCAGTCCCGAAGCGCCGCCTACCGCCCATGGCGAGCCACCCGCCCCCCACGCCGAACCGCCGGCCGCGCGGGGGGAGCCGCCGGGATCCACAGCCCCGGGGGCGACACCGCCGGGGTCGACACGCCCGGGGTCAACCTCCCAGGGGCACTGAGCCTTGCCGGCCACAGGCATGCCCGTCATGCGGTGCGGTGCAGCAAATTGTCTTCATTTTGCCACGGGAATCGTGGACTATCCGCTCCGTGTAAGACGAATGAGGTCATGAAGCCACTCGTCGGGATAAGCTGCTGCACCAAACAGTTCGGTATCTTCGGCATGCCGAACCACGCTGCATCGGACACCTACGTCCGTGCGACCGACCTCGTGATCGGCGGCGTGCCGGTGCTGCTGCCGGCCAACGGCCCCGCCACCGACATCGAGACGCTGCTCGACCGGCTGGACGGGATCATCCTTACCGGCAGCCGCTCGAACGTGCAGCCCAGCCTCTATGGTGGTCCGCCGCACGCCGAAGGCACCCCCGAGGCCCCCGCGCGCGACGGCGCGACCCTGCCGCTGATCCGTGCTGCAGTGGTACGCGGTATACCGCTCCTCGCCATCTGCCGCGGCTTTCAGGAACTCAATGTCGCGCTGGGCGGCACGCTGCACCAGCGGCTGCAGGACCTGCCGGACCGGATCGACCACTCGACGCCGATGCAGCCCTCGTCCAAGGTCCGCCAGGGCAAGGCACACGGCATGCGCATCACCTCCGGCTCCTGGCTGCACCGGCTGGCCGGCAGCACCGAGATTGCGGTGAACTCGCTGCACAACCAGGGGATCGACCGGCTGGCCCCCGGCCTGACCGTGGACGGCATCGCCCCGGACGGCACGATCGAGGCGGTGCATGTGATCGCGACCCCTGCCGGTCCGGTGCGGGGCTTCGCCGTGGGCGTGCAGTGGCATCCGGAATACGACTGGCCGACCGACCCGGTGTCCCGCCGCATCTTCGAGCATTTCGGCGCCGCGGTCCGCGCCTATATCGAGGAAACCCGGCTCGGCCTGCTGCCCGGCGCTGCCGCCACGGCAGACTGACCGCCCGAACGACGCCAGCATCGTCCGACGCCCAGCATCGCCTGACGCCAGCATCGCCGGTCAGGCGACTTCCGGCACCGACACCTGCTGGTTGCTGGCCAGCACCGGCAGCAGCGGCAGCAACGTATTGAGATCGCGCTCCGCCACGCAAACCAGGAATTCGCGGCCCGGCAGCGCCTCATTCGCCGCCTCCGGCACCGGCAGGCCATCCGGCCCCAGCGGCAACGCGGTCAGCCCCAGGTCGTGGTACACCTTCAGCAAGCCTGGCCCCGTGCGCCAGAACGCGGCGCCCAATCCCTCCTGTTGCGCCAGGTCGCGCAGGCGCCAGATCACCGAGATGCGGTCG
>JARLIJ010000056.1 GCA_031291795.1 Acetobacteraceae bacterium
CGGGCTTCCTCGATCAGCTCCTCGGCGGAGGAGAGGTATTTCGAGAGTTCGGCGGTTGCGATTGTGTCGAGGCTTTGCATCATGGGCTCTCCGCCAGCCGGGCGACGTAGCGCGCCAGCATGTCGATTTCGATGTTGATCGCATCCCCCGGTGCCATCGTCCCAAAGCCGGTGACCGAAGCGGTGTGCGGGATGATGTTCACACCGAAGATATCGCCCTGCACTTCGTTCACCGTCAATGACACGCCATCGACGGCGACGCTGCCCTTGGGGGCGATGAAGCGCGATAATTCGTGGGGTACGCGGAACAGCCAGCGGGTGGAGCCGTTTTCGGGGGTGGCGGAGACCGCTTCGCCGACGCCGTCGACATGGCCGGAGACCAGGTGCCCGCCGAGTTCGTCGCCCATGCGTAGCGCGCGTTCCAGGTTGACCTTGCTGCCGGCTTTCCAGGTGCCCAGGCGGGTTTTGCCGAGGGTTTCGGCGGAGGCATCGACAGCGAACCAGTCCGGCCCGACCTCGACCACGGTCAGGCAACAGCCGGAGCAGGCGATCGAGGCGCCGATCGCGATGGATGCGGTGTCGGTCCAGGGGGTCTCGATCACCAGGCGCATGTCCTGGCCATCGCCGAGCGGCTTGATGCTGCGGATGGTGCCGAGTGCGGAGATGATGCCGGTGAACATCAGGCCTGTCCCATCAATCGGGTGTCGGGGGATCGGGTGTGGGTGAATTCGGTGAGGATGTCATCCCCAAGTGGGGTCGATCGCAGCCGCGTGAAACGGGGCATGGCGGCGAGTTGCGCGATCCCGAAGGCCTGCACGGCAGGCCAGCCGTCGCCGCCCATGATGGCGGGGGCGTGGAACCAGGCGATTTCGTCCACCAGGTCGGCGCGCAGCAGGGCGGCGGCGAGCTGGCCGCCGCCTTCCACCAGCAGGCGGGTCAGGCCGGCGGTGCCGAGGGCCTGCAATCCGGCGGCGAGGTCGACGCCCACGGCATCGCCGGCCAGCGGGATCAGCGTAGCGCCGAGTTCGGTGAAGGCGGTCTGGCGGGCGGCGTCGGTGCCTTTGCGGTGCAGGAACCAGGTGGGGGTTTCGGCCGCAGTGGCCGCGATGCGGGCGGTGAGGGAGGTGCGCAGGTGGCTGTCGGCAATCACGCGCACCATGGGGCGCTCACGGAAGCCGGGAATGCGGCAGGTCAGGTCCGGGTCGTCGGCCAGCACGGTGCCGACGCCGACCATGACGGCGTCGTGCCGGCCGCGGAGGGCATGGGCCATGCGGCGGGCGGGGGTGCCGGTGATCCACTGGCTCTCCCCGGATCGGGTCGCGATGCGGCCGTCCAGCGTGGAGGCGAGTTTCAGCGTGACCAGCGGGCGGCCGGCCAGGATGCGGTGGGTGAAGCCGGCGAGCACGGCCTGGGCCTCGGCTTCCAGCACGCCTTCCTCGACTGCGATGCCGGCGGCGCGCAGGCGGGCGATGCCCTGGCTGTCGACGCGCTTGTCGGGGTCGCGGGTGGCAATGACCACGCGGGCGACGCCGGCGGCGATCAGCGCGTCGGTGCAGGGCGGGGTGCGGCCCCAGTGGCAGCAGGGCTCCAGCGTGACGTAGACGGTGGCGCCGCGGGCCGCGGCGCCGGCCATCTCCAGCGCGAGCGGTTCGGCGTGCGGGCGGCCGCCGGATGCGGTGACCGCGCGGCCGAGGACGCGGCCATCCTTGACGATGACGCAGCCGACCGAGGGGTTGGGCCAGGTGGTGCCCAGCCCGCGCCGCGCCAAAGCGAGGGCGCTGCGCATATGGGCAAGGTCGTCGGGCGAGGGCATCGGCTAGCGGGGCGTGCCCTTATCCGCCTCATATCGCGCCGTTGCCGTCCGCGATGCCGCCGACGAACTCCTCGAAGTCCTTCGCCTCGCGGAAGTTGCGGTAGACGCTGGCGAACCGGACGTAGGCCACCTTGTCGACCTCCTTCAGCGTGTCCATCACCAGCTCGCCGATCTGCTTGCTGGGCACGTCGCTATCGCCCGACGCCTCCAGTTGCCGCACGATCGAGTTCACGATGCGCTCGATCCGCTCCTCCTGCACCGGGCGCTTGCGCATCGCGGTGCGGATCGAGCGGGCGAGCTTGTCGCGGTCGAACGGCACCCGCCGCCCGTCGGTCTTCACCACGGTCAGCTCGCGCAACTGCACGCGCTCGATGGTGGTGAAGCGCTGGCCGCAACTGCTGCAGAAACGCCGCCGGCGGATGGCGCCGTTGTCCTCGGTGGGACGGCTGTCCTTCACCTGGGTGTCGTCGGAGCCGCAGAACGGACAGCGCATGGCGGTCAGCGTGCCGGATACAGCGGGAAGCGGGTGCAAAGCTCTTGCACGCGGGCACCGACTTCCTGCTCCACCGCGGTGTTGGTCCCGTCATTGGACTGCGCCAGCCCCTCCAGAACCTCATTGATCATCAGGCCGATCTCGCGGAACTCGGCGGTCCCGAAACCGCGCGTGGTCCCGGCCGGCGTGCCGAGCCGGATGCCGGAGGTGATGGCTGGCTTGGCCGGATCATATGGGATGGCGTTCTTGTTGGCGGTCATGTGGGCGCGTTCCAGCGACGCCTCGGCCGCCTTGCCGGTGACGTTCTTGGGCCGCAGGTCGACCAGCATCAGGTGGCAGTCGGTGCCGCCGCTGACGATCGCCAGCCCCTGCTCGACCAAGGTCGCCGCCAGCACCCGGGCATTGTCCACCACCGCCTGCTGGTAGATCCGGAAATCGGGGCGCAGCGCTTCCGCAAACGCGGCGGCCTTGCCGGCGATGACATGCATCAGCGGCCCGCCCTGCAGCCCGGGGAACAGCGCCGAGTTGATCTTCTTCGCCAGTTCGGGGTCGTTCGTCAGCACCATCCCGCCGCGCGGGCCGCGCAGCGTCTTGTGCGTGGTGGTCGTGACCACATGCGCGTGCGGCAGCGGCGAGGGGAACAGGCCCGCCGCCACCAGCCCGGCGAAATGCGCCATGTCCACCATGAAGAACGCGCCCACCTCATCGGCCACCGCTCGGATGCGGGCAAAGTCGATGAAGCGCGGATAGGCCGAGCCGCCGGCGATGATCAGCTTCGGCCGTTCGGCCCGCGCCAGCCGCTCCAGCTCCTCATAATCCAGCAGCCCGTCTTCGCGCCGGACGCCATACTGGATCGGGCGGAACCACTTGCCCGACAGGTTGGGTGCCGCGCCGTGGGTGAGGTGGCCGCCCGAGGCCAGGCTCATGCCCAGGATGGTGTCGCCCGGCTGGAGCAGCGCCAGGAACACCGTCTGGTTGGCCTGCGCGCCGGAATGCGGCTGCACGTTGGCGAAGCTGCAGCCGAACAACTGCTTCGCGCGCTCGATCGCCAGGGTTTCGGCGACGTCGACATAGACGCAGCCGCCGTAATAGCGCCTTCCGGGATAGCCCTCGGCGTATTTGTTGGTCAGCACCGACCCCTGCGCCTCCAGCACGGCGGCGGAGACGATGTTCTCGGACGCGATCAGCTCGATCCCGTCCTGCTGGCGGTGCCACTCGGCGCCGATCGCGGCGGCGAGTTCGGGATCGGTCTCGGCCAGCGGCGCGGCAAAGAAGCGCTGGCGGAGGGCGGCGGGTCGCTGTTCGTTCATCTGGCACCTGGCGGGTAGCGGCATATCACGATCCTGTAGCATGCGCGTCCGCGCCGACAAATCGCCGGATGGGGGCCGGATAACATTGCCGTCATGCAGGAGGGGGAAACAGACCATCCGATATCGCAACGACCAGGCCGGCGCGGCGCTGGCGTTGCGGTGATCCGCCCCTCCGTATCAAGACGGAGTGAGGCGCCGCCGAACGCGTTCGTTCCTATGGCAGCCTGCTGACTCCACCGTCACTATTACGCGGCGGGGAGGAAGGGTTGCAGATGCCGGGGTCGAACAGACAGCTCGTGCAACTCGAACGGCAGCCGGTCGTGGCCGCGTCGCCGCCGACCGCCACGCGGCCGTCCACCGAGTCTCTGGCCGCCCTGTTCGCGCCGGTCCACCAGCCGCATCCGCGCGGGCTGGGCGCGCTGTTCCTCACCGACCAGCATCGCGGCGCCATCGAGGCGTTGCTGCTGGCGATCGAGCAGGGCCAGCCGGTGGTGGCGCTGACCGGGGCCGCCGGGATCGGCAAGACCACGCTGCTGCAGGGTGCCCTCGGACGGCTGCGGGACGCCGGGATGCGGGTGCTGTACCACGATGCCGCGCTGCGCTCCGGCACGCTCAACGACACGCTTGGCGGCGTGGGGCGAAGCGGGCGCACCGTGCTGGCGATCGACGGGGCCGAGGCGCTGTCGCCGCGCGTCCTGCAGGAGCTGATGGCGCGGGCGACCGCCCCGGCCGCATCGGGCGTGGCGCTGCACCTGGTGCTGGCGGGCCGCGCGGAGCTGCTGGAGGCGTTGCGGCAGGGATCGGCGGGCGGGGCGGCGAAGCGGGCGCCGGTGCTGCGCACGCTGGCGCCGTTCACGCCCGAGGAGGCCGCCCGCTACGTCGAGCACCGGGTGATGAAGACGGGGTATCCGGCGCGCCAGATCATCACGTCCTGGGCGGTCCGGGCGATCGCGCAGGGCAGCGGCGGCGTGCCGGCGCAGGCCGACCGGCTGCTGGACCTGGCGGTGGAGAAGGCCACGGCCGAGGGCGAGCCCTGGATCACCGCGCGGTTTGCGCGCGAGGCCTGCGCGGCGGCCAACCCGCCGGCGCGGCCGGCTTGGGCGCGGCCGGCGGTGCGGTATGCGGTGGCCGGCTTGCTGCTCGCGGGGGGCCTGCTGCTGGTCCTGCATCCCTGGGCCCCGGACGGCGCGATCCACGCGGCTGGTGGATCGGGCGGTGTTGCGGCGAGCGATGAGTCCGAGCGGCTGGCCGAGGCGGCGGCGGTGCCGCGTGGCGTTCGGATCGAGGCTGCTGCGGCGCCGCGTGGTGATCGGATCGAAGTCGCGGCGGCCAGGGCGGACGAGGCGCTGCCGCCGGCCGAGACGGTTGCGGCGCAGTCAGATCCGCCGCCGGGCGTGCCTGGGGCGGTCGCGGTGGTGGCACCGTCCGTCCGGTCTGGCGTGGTGGCGCGGGACGACCAGGCGGCAGGATCGAACCCGGCGGGACAGGCAGAAGCGGTTCGGTTGCCGCTGGCGGCAGGGACCGGGTTGTCCGAGGCCGCGGTGCCTGCAACCCCGCATGATGTGACGCCGCCCAGGGCAGCGGTCGTGCCCCGGGAGCCGGTTGCCCCCCAGATGGCGGATGGGTCTCCGAACGACGGGAAGGCAGCGAGCCACGCGGGCGGCATGGCGACCGTGACGGTTTCGGAGCACGCGCCGGAGGCGGCGCAGGACGCAGCAAGCGGGGGCCGGACGATGGCGAGCGCCGGCGTGGCCGCTGCCGACGCGACGCCGGCAAAGAATCTATTGCCGAAACCGGAAGTCGTGGCCGCGTCACACCCGGCGCCGGACAAGGACCCGCCGGCGAGTCGCGGTGACGTGCTGGCCAGCGGGGTGATGCCGGCCGTGGCGGTTGCCGCGATGCCGGCGGCCAACCCGGTGGTATTGGCTGGCCCTGGGGGAGCGGTTGGCCCTAAGGGAGCGGTTGGCCCTGAGATGGCGGCGCCCGCTGCCCTCGCGGTCGTTGCGGCGGTCCAGCCGAAGGATCTTGTCCCACCGCTTGTCACGGCCCCGGCCGGGGCAGCGCCGGCGGCCGATCCGCTGCCTGGCGGAGCCTCCGCGGCGAGCGTTGTCGCGGCGGGGACCGTTGCGCCGGGCGGGGCGTCGCCCTCGGGGGCCGGTGCGCCATCGCATGACGCGCCGCGCGATGGCGACGCGCTGTGGGCGTCGCTGCTCAGTCCGAATGCCGTTTCGGGGGATATGGCGGCTGCCGGCGCACGCGCGTCGCAACCATCCCAACCGCCGGTGGTGGAGGCCGAGGCCGGATCGTCGGTGGCCCACACCGCAGACACGCCGTCTCTCGCTGCTGCCGCAGCAGCGCAGCCACCGGCCGCAACGCCTGCACCATCGGCCGAGTCGCGGTCCGTGCCGGGGGGCGGGGTTGTGCCGCCGGCGATGCTGCCGGTCGAGGCCGCCGTGGTGCCGCAGCCGCCGGTCGCCGCGCCGTTGGCGCCCGTCGTGGTGTCGGTAGCGCCGGCCATGCTGCCGGCCCCAGCTGTCGTTGTGGCTCAGTCACCTGCCCCGACGTCGGTCCCGCCCGCCGTCGCATCCCTGGCAATGGCATCCCCCCCGGCTGCGTCGGTCGTGGCGCAGTCGCCCACGCCGCCGGCGCAGGCCGTCTCGACGGCAGCGCCTGCCCCATCGGTCGTGCCGGTCGTGGCACCTGTGGCAGCGCCTGCGCCGTCGGCCGTGCCGGTCGTGGCACCTGTGGCAGCGCCTGCGCCATCGGCCGTGCCGGTCGTGGCACCTGTGGCAGCGCCTGCGCCGTCGGCCGTGCCAGTGGTGGCACCTCAGCCGTTGGCTGCCTCGTCAGCGCCGTCCGTCGCAATGTCTGTGGTGGGCACCACGCCGCCCGTCCCCGTGGCGGTGTCTGCGCGTGCGGTCACGTCGGCAGCTCCGCCGCCCGTCGTGGCACCTGTGGCAGCCGCCCCGCCAGCCGGCGCGGCGACGGCGCCGTCGGAGGCGCCGACAACGGTCGCTGTGGCGTCGCCTGTTGGCATGGCTGCACCGGCCCCGCACGCGGCAACGACGGCACCGCCGAGCGCCGCGGCCCCGGCTGCAGCGGGCGCGGCGAGAGACGCCCTGCCGGCAGCGGTGATCGCGACGCTGTTGCGCCGTGGCGAGGCGATGCGCGCGACCGGCGATATCTCGGCTGCGCGGCTGCTCTACGAGCGTGCCGCCGAGGCCGGCAGCGCCACCGCGGCAACCGAGGCCGGCCGGCTGCGCGACCCCGCCTATCTCGCGCGGCTGGGGGCGATCGGCATGGCGGCCGACCCGACCGCTGCTGCCACCTGGTACCGCCGCGCCATCGCCCTCGGCGACACGGATGCTCCCGCTTTGCTGCAACGCCTCGAGGAGGCCGCACGATGACCCATGCACCCTTGCGCCTGCGCCGCATCCTGTCCCGCTGGCTGGTCGGGGCCTGCCTCGCTTTGGCGGCGATCGGGCCGGCGAGCGCCCAGACGAGCCCGCCGGCCGACCCGAACAGCCGCAGCGCCGTGGCCAATTCCGGCACGGTCGGGGTGGTCTCGGGCGGGATCGGCGGCACCTATGTGCGGATCGCGGCAGACCTTTCCTCGGTGCTGGATGACGGGGACAGGCTGCGGGTGCTGCCGATCGTCAGTAAAGGGTCGGTGCAGAACATCGCCGACATCCTGTTCCTGCACGGCGTGGATATCGGGATCGTGCAGTCCGACGCGCTCGCCTACGTGCAGCAGCAGCACATGTTTCCGGGCGTGGGCCAGTCGATCCAATACATCGCCAAGCTGTACGAGGAGGAGGTGCATGTCCTCGCGCGCAGCGACATTGCAAAGCTGGACGACCTGGCCGGCAAGGTGGTGAACGTCGACAACACCGGGAGCGGGTCGGCGATGACGGCCTCCTTGCTGTTCGGCAGCCTGGGACTGAAGCCCACGCTGGCGAATGACGGCCAGGACGTGGCGCTGGAGAAGCTGCGGCGCGGCGAGATCGCGGCCATGGTGTTCGTGGTCGGCAAGCCGGCGCTGCTGTTCGGGCGGGTGGACGCGGGCAGCGGGCTGCATTTCCTGCCGATCCCGCTGGTGCCGGCGCTCGCCGAGAGCTACCTGCCGTCGCGGCTGGACCACGCGCAGTATCCGGCGCTGATCGCGGAGGGCGCGCCGGTGGACACGGTCGCGGTCGGCGCGGTGATGGCGGTGTTCGCGTGGCAGCCGGGCAGCGATCGCTATCGCAAGGTGGCGCGCTTCACCGATGCGTTCTTCGGCAAGTTCCAGCAGTTCCTGCAGCCGCCGCGGCACCCGAAATGGCGGGAGGTGAACCTGGCGGCGCAGGTCCCCGGCTGGAAGCGCTTCCCGGCGGCGCAGGAGTGGCTGCAGCGGCAGGCCGGCGCGGCAGCCTCCAGCAGTCCGGCGGGCAGTGCGGTGCAGGCGCGGGCGGCCGGCGCCTGCACGGCGACGTCGGTGCCGGCCTGCTGAGGCGGCGCTCGGGGAAGCGTGGTCGCCACCTCGCGCGCGGCGCCCGCCGGAATGATGTCGCGCATGCGAGCCGTGCAACGAGATGGCCTCGTATTTTCGCGGGCAAGGCGACGCTGCCGGGTGCAACGATGCGCTCGCGGCGCTGACTGGGGGCGTAAGCGCCGATTAAGTGCCCTATCAAGTATGATATAGTATGCAGCCAAACGTCATCGGAGGACAGTGTTGGCTGACATCGAGCGGATGACCATCACGCTGCCGTCCGACATGGCGGCCGTCGTCAAGGGCGCTGTCGAGGGGGGCGATTACGCCTCCAGCAGCCAGGTGGTGCGCGAGGCGCTGCGGGACTGGAAGACCAAGCGGGCGCTCCAGATCCAGGAACTCGCCGCGCTGAAGGCGGATATCGACCGTGGGTTGACCGACCTGGCGGAAGGCCGTGTGCAGGATTTCGATGTCATACCAACCGCCGCTGAGACCGACTCATAGGTTGCGGCGACAGTAACGCCTCCCTCTCCCCTTGAGGGAGAGGGGCGGGGTGAGGGGGCGAGCCGCACCGCCGGTGGTGGTACGACCCCTCACCCCAGCCTTGGTCCGCTC
>JARLIJ010000310.1 GCA_031291795.1 Acetobacteraceae bacterium
GGCGGGGGCGGTCTTTTTTTTAATAATAAAACCACGGCCCCCCCAAAAAAAAAAATTTTTTTTTTTTGAAAGTTTTTTTTTTTTTTTGTGGGGGGGGGGGGGCCCACCCGGCCCGGGGGGGGGGGCGGCCCCCCCCCCCGCTCTCAGGCCGCCAGGCGCTGCGTGCGGGCGAAGCGGGCCAGCCGGAATGGTGCGGGATCGACCACCGGTGCGTCTCCGGCGACCAGTTCCGCCATCAGCCGCCCGGCGCCCGGGCCGATGCCGAAGCCATGGCCGGAGAAGCCGCTGGCGATGAAGAAGCCCGGGATTGCGGCGACCTTGTCGATCACCGGCACGGCGTCCGGCGTGACGTCCATCAGGCCGGCCCAGCTCTGGACGACCTGCATGCTCGCGAAGGCGGGGAAGGCGGTGGACAGCGATGCGCGGGCTTCGGCGAGCACCGACGCCTTGGGCTCCGGGTCGAGCACGCGGACAGCCTCGAACGGCGTGGCCTCGTCGAGCGCCCAGTGGCGGCGCGTGCGCAGTTCTTCCCAGAAGCGCGGGCCGAAGCGCAGGCGGATTTCATGGCGATTTTCGATCAATCGGGGCAGGAAGTCGCCGAACAGCCGGAAATGGTCGGGGGTGATGTCGGCCGTGTTGGCGTTCCGCCGCGCGACGTTGTAGCCGCCGTCCAGCCGCTTGCGGAAGGCGAACAGCCCGCCGCTGGCCGAGGTCTCCGGCCCGTCCTCCAGCGGCGCCGTGCGGAACACGGAGCCGAGGATTTTCAGCGCCGGCAGGTCCAGCCCGGCATTGCCGGCGAACAGGCGGGACCAGGCGCCGCCGGCCAGCACCACGGAATCGCACGCGATCCGGCCCTTTTCCGTGACCACCCCGGCGATCCGGCCGGCTTGCAGGTCCAGGCCGCGGACCGCGCAATCGGTGAAAATCCGGGCGCCGTGGGCGCGGGCGGCTTCGGCGATGGCGGGGGCGGCCTGCGAGGGTTCGGCGCGGCCGTCGGTGGGCGTGTGCAGCGCCGCGACGAACTGCGCTTGCATCCCCGGCATGACGGCGGCCAGGGCATCGCCGCGCAGCACATGGGCGTCGACCTGGTAGCGCCTTGCCTCGGCCAGCCAGGCCTCGTGGGTCGCGAGTTCCTTCTCGGTTTCGCATAGATAAAGGATGCCGGCCTGGCGGAAGCCGGTCTCCCGCCCGACCCGTTCGGTCATGCCGCGCCACAGCCGCAGGCTTTCCACGGCCAGCGGGACCTCGCCGATATCGCGCCCCATGGTGCGGCACCAGCCCCAGTTGCGGCTGGATTGCTCGCCGCCGATGCGGCCTTTTTCGCACAGGACGACCGGGACGCCTTTCTCGGCCAGGGACAGCGCGGTGCAGACGCCGATGATGCCGCCGCCGATCACCACGACCCGGGTGCGGGCGGGCAGGACGGCGTCGGAGGCGACGGGATCGACCGGAGGGGACATGGCTGCGACTCGATTGGCCTGTATTGCGCGGCCAGCATATGCTGCTGTGCAATAACTGACCATTGCGGAGGGGCACTGCATCATGGCGTGGCGCGTGGGTGTCGATTCCGGCGGCACATTCACCGATGTCTGCCTGTTTGATGACCGCACCGGGCAGATTGCGGTCTGGAAAGTGTCCTCTACCCCCGACGATCCGTCACGCGGCATTGCCCAGGGCGTGGCCGAGGGCGTCGGCCAGGTTGGCGTCACCGCGGCCGATATCGGATATTTCGGCCACGGCACCACGGTCGCGACCAACGCGCTGATCCAGCATCGCGGCGTCCGGACCGGCCTGATCACCACCGACGGGTTCCGCGACCTGCTGGAGATCGGGCGGCAGAAACGCCCCGATCTGTATGACCTCCAGGTGGAAAAACCGCCGGTCCTGGTGCCCCGCGACCTGCGGCTGGAGGTTCCCGAACGGGTCCGCCACGACGGTTCGGTGGAAATCCCCCTCGATGAGGCCGCCTTCCGCGCCGCTGTCCGCCAGTTGAAGGCCGCCGGCGTGGAGGCGCTGGCGGTCTGCTTCCTCTACGGCTTCGTCCGCACCGACCACGAGGACATCGCCCGCCGCATCATCGACGAAGAATTCCCCGAGGCCTTTGCCTGCGTCTCCCACCAGGTCGCCCCCGAGTTCCGCGAGTTCGAGCGGCTCTCGACCGCCGTGGTGAACGCCTATCTCGGCCCGGTGATGCAGCGTTATATCAATCGGTTGGGGGATCGGCTGCGCGACCTCGGCCTACCCGTGGCGCCGCATCTGACGCAGTCCAACGGCGGCGTCATCGGCTTCGACCAGGCCGCAAGGCTGCCGGTACGGACGGTGCTGTCGGGGCCCTCCACCGGCGTGGTGGGCGCGCAGGCGGTCGGGAAACTGGCCGGGTTCTCCGACCTGATCACCTTCGACATGGGCGGCACCTCGACTGACGTGGCGCTGCTCGCGGGCGGTGCCTGCCGGCTGGCCAGCGAGGCCGTCGTGCACGGCTACCCGATCAAGGCGCCGATGCTGGACATCCATACGGTTGGCGCGGGCGGCGGCTCGATCGCGTTCGTCGACAGCGGCGGGCTGCTGAAGGTCGGGCCGCGCAGTGCCGGCGCCGATCCCGGGCCCGTCTGCTACGGCCGCGGCAACACCGAGGCGACCGTGACCGACGCCAACGTCGTGCTGCAGACGCTCAATCCGACGCATCTGCTGGGCGGGCGGATGGCGGTGCGCCAGGACCTGGCGCGAGCGGCGATCGAGCGTCTGGCGGCGCAGCTTGGGCTGGATGCGATGGCGACGGCGCAGGGGATCATCTCGGTGGTCACCGCCAACATGGCGCGCGCGATCCGGGTGATTTCGGTGCAGCGCGGCCATGATCCGCGGGATTACACGCTGGTGGCGTTCGGGGGTGCCGGCCCGCTGCACGCCGCGCGGCTGGCGAAGGAGCTGGAGATCGGGCGCATCCTGGTGCCGCGGACGCCGGGGATCCTGTGTGCGATGGGCCTGCTGCTGACCGATTTGCGGGCCGATTTCGCCGCTACGAGGTTGCAAACGCTGGGTTCCGATGCGCTCGCCCCGATGGCAGCGGCGTTCGCCGACCTGGCCGGCCGGGCGGATGCCTGGTTCGCCGAGGAAGCCATCGCCCCGGACGCCCGTCGCCTGACCCGCACCGTGGACATGCGCTACGCCGGCCAGAACTACGAGCTGCCGATCGCGTTGCCGGACGGTCCGATCGGCCCCGCGACCCTGGACGCCCTGGCCGCGGGCTTCGCCGCCGCCCACCACCGGATGTACGGCTTCGTCGCCGAGGACGAGCCGGTCCAACTGGTCACCTTCCGCGTCGAGGCGGCCGGCACCGTGCCCAAGGCGCAATTCGCGCCGCAGCCGGACGCCGGGCCGGATGCCTCGGAAGCGGTGATGGCCACGCGCGAGGTCTGGCTGCCGGAGGCCGGCGGTTTCGTCGCCTGTCCGGTCTACGACCGCGACAAACTGCGCGCCGGCAACCGCATCGCCGGCCCTGCGATCGTCGAGCAGATGGACGCCACCACCGTGATCCTGCCGGACATGGTCGCGCGCGTGGAACCCTACCTGAACCTGGTCCTGGAGGCCGCATGAACGACTTCGTCCGCACCCAGGTTGACCCGATCACGGTGGAGGTGATCGGCAGCGCGCTGTCCTCGATCGTGGAGGAAATGGGCGAGGCGCTGATCCGCGCCTCCTATTCCACCAACATCAAGGAACGCCGGGACTGTTCCACCGCGTTGTTCGATTTGTCCGGCAACACCTTGTGCCAGGCCGAACATATCCCGATGCACCTGGGCAGTTTCCTCGACCTGATCCCGCACATCATGAAGCGCCACCCGGTCGCGGAGCTGCGCCCCGGCGACGTGTTCTGCGGCAACGACGCCTATGAGGGCGGCGGCACCCATCTGCCCGACATCGTGCTGGCGGAGCCGGTGTTCGTGGACGGCGCGATGACCGCCTGGGCGGTGAACCTGGCGCATCACGCCGATTTCGCCGATCGCGGGCACGCGCATATCTACCAGGAGGGCCTGCGCATCCCGCCGATCCGGCTGTATCGCGCGGGTGAGCTGCAACGGGACGTGCAGGAGCTGATCCTGCTGAACTGCCAGGTCCCCCGCGAGCGCCTGTCGGATCTGCGCGCCCAGATGGCCGCCAATCGCCTGGGCGTCCAGCGGCTGCAGGCGCTCTGCGCCAAATACGGCCGCGACACGGTCCTGGCCGCCGGCGCCGCGCTGCAGGACTACGCGGAGCGGAAAATGCGCGCCGGGATCGCCGCCATTCCCGATGGCGAATACCGCTTCGCCGACCGCTACGACTGCCCGGAGATCGACGGCGAGCTGGACATGTCCTGCGTCATCACGGTGGCCGGCGACACGATGCACCTGCATTTCGACGCGCCCCCGCAGGTCCGAGCGGGGCTGAACATGACGATGACCGCGCTGCTGTCAACGGTTTATTATGCAGTGAAAACAGTGGTCGACCCCACGATCCTGCCGAATTCGGGCCTCGCTCGCCCGCTGACCGTCACTGCCCCCGCCGGCACCATCGTCAACTGCGTCCACCCCGCCGCGGTCAACGGAAGGCTGGGTCCCTGCCAGCGCGTGGTCGATCTGATCCACGGCGCGCTGGCCGAGGCGGTGCCCGGCGGCGTGACCGCTGCCTCCAACGGCGCCTGCTTCTCGATCACCTTCGTCGGCCACCAGCCGGTCGACCAGTCGATCTGGGTCTATCTGGAGACGATCGGCGGCGGCTTCGGCGCGCGGGCGACGCGGGACGGACTGGACGGCGTCCACGTCCACATGACCAACACGTCGAACCTGCCGGTCGAGGCGCTGGAGCTGGAATACCCCCTGACTTTGCTGCGCTACGAGCTGGTCGACGGATCGGGCGGCGCCGGCCGCCATCGCGGCGGCATGGGGCTCCGGCGGGTCTATCGCGCGGACCACGAATGCCGCGTCCGGGTCGACGGCGCGCGGCTGCGGTCCTCGCCCTGGGGGCTGGAGGGCGGCCTGCCCGGCGGCCGCGCGGATATCCGCCTGCATGGCGGTGCGCGGCCGTTCGACCACGGCAACGGCGTGCTGCGGGCCGGCGAAATCATCGAGGTCGTGACCGCCGGCTCCGGCGGCTACGGCCCCCCGCCGGAGCGCGACCCGGCCGCCGTCCGCCGCGACGTGGCCGAGGGGCGGATCGATCCGGATGTCGCGGAGGTGGTGTATGGGGGGATCGACTAACTCCCCCTCCCCTTGAGGGAGGGGGATGGGGGGAGGGGGCCAACGGCACGGACCTTGGACCCCTCCCCCCAGCCCCCTCCCTCAAGGGGAGGGGGAGAAGTGTTGCAATCGGCCTAGCCCCATAAGATCAATGGAGTCCACGCCATGAACCTGTCTCGCCGTTCGCTGATCGGGGCCGGGGCGGCGCTGCCGTTCCTGCACCTGCCCGCCCGCGCCGCCACCACCCCCGGCAAGCTGGTCTTCGCGCTTTCGACCTATCCCCCCAGCCTCGCCCCGTGGACCAATTCCGGCACCGCCGCGGCCACGGTGCGCCTGGCCATGCATCGCGGCCTCCTCGGCTACGCCCCCGACGGCGCGATCCGCGGCGAACTGGCGGAAACCTGGGAGTATGCCGCCGACGGCGCCTGGGTCTTCCATCTGCGCGACGCCTGGTTCCACAACGGCGCCAAGGTGACCGCGGCCGACGTCGCCTGGTGCATCGAACAGATTGGCGCGGAAAAATCGACCGCCTATTTTCGCGGCCAGATGCAAGCAATCACCAAAGTGGAGACCCCAGACGACAAGACCATCCGCCTCACCACCCAAGAACCGACCGCGACCTTCCCCCTGACCGCCGCCAGCTACTTCATGCCCATCGTCGCGAAAGACTCCTTCAAAGCCTCCCCGCTCGGCATTGGCGCCGGCCCCTTCGTGCTGACCAGCGAGGAACGCGGCGTCGGCCTGGATTTCGCAGCCTTCGACAAATACTACCGCCCCGGCCGGCCGCGCGTGAAAGCCCTGCGCATGACGGTCTACGCCGACGAGAACCTGCGGGTGGCCGCCCTCCAGGCCGGCGACGTGGACCTGATCGAATACGTCCCCTGGCAGTCCATGCCGGCCATCGAGGCGGACCCCAAGCTGTCGCTCGACAACACCGACGGCCCCTTCATGTACCTGACATTCAACGTGAAAGCGAAGCCGTTCGACGATCCGCGGGTCCGCCAGGCGATCGCCCACGCGATCCGCCGCGACGAGATCCTGAAGGCCGCCTTCTTCGGCCGCGGCGCCATCATCGAGGGCCTGCCGCTGCCCGAAGGCACGCCCTTCTACAATCCCGGCCTGGCCCACGGCCTGGGCTACGACCAGGCCAA
>JARLIJ010000311.1 GCA_031291795.1 Acetobacteraceae bacterium
GCTCAAGGATGTTGACGTTGCCGTAGCCCGCCTCGATCAGCCGCGCGCGCAACTGGGTGCGCTGCACGTCGCTGAGCGGATAGGCGGAGGCGACCTGCGCGGTGATAATGCCGCGGCGCTGGGCCACCAGGGCGGCGAAAGCGCGCACGATGTCGCGCAGCGCATTCAGGCGGCGGTTGGCGGCGATGACGCCCACGAAGTCGCAAACCGGTTTGCCGAAGCCTTCCTGCGTGAGCACGGCGTGCGCCGCCTTGGTCGCCTGGTTGATGTCGATCAGCGGGGATTCGAGCAGCCGGCGGAAATCCGCGCTGGCGTCGATAGTACGCCCCAAAGTCTCCATTTCGGAGACCACGGCGTCCAGTGCATGGACCTCATCGGCGTGGGCGTAGAGGGCTGCGGCGTAGCGATCGGCGAGGCCGCCGCCAGATGCAATTGTCGTAGCGCCTGAGGCCACGTGCGTTTCCATATGTTGTTCCCGCGCATATGCGCGAGCGTGGACAGGACCGGCCCCGGAACCGGCTGCCCGCAAACCGGGCGCCGGGCGTCTACCATGGGGTACAGGGCCACGCAACACGCCCGGGCCCCGCTTTATGGCGGGAATGTCATGGATTGCGATCCCATTATCGTTGGGAGCCGCGGCAGTTGCACCAGTCCTCCGACCAGTCTAAAATTGCAGCCATGACCCAGATCATCCGCCAGCCTGCCGCCATGGTGGGCGCCTATGACGCAAAGGCGAAGCTGTCCGAACTGCTCGACCGGGTCGAGCAGGGCGAGCAAATCGTCATCACGCGGCACGGCAAGCCAGTGGCGCGCATGGTGCCGGAGGGGGAACACGACGTCGCGCGGGCGTTGGCTGCGGTGGAGCGCATCACCGCCATCCGGAAGGAGCTCGCCGGCCAGGGCGTGCGGGTAACCCAGGCTGAAATCCGCGCCATGCGGGACGAGGGGCGGCCGTAGCGAGGCAAGCCGATGCCGCAACTCGTGCTGGATGCCTCCGTGGCCGTTTCGGCGGTCCTGGAGGAGGAGCAGTCCGACCTCGCCCACGCAGTTCTGCTGCAGGTTGCCGCACAAGGTGGTGTGGTGCCGAACCTGTGGCACCTGGAGGTTGGCCAGACGCTTTTGGTCGCCGAACGCCGCCGGCGGATCGATGCGGCCAGCCGGCACGCCGTCCTTGGCGAACTTGCCGCATTGCCGATCGTCGTCGACCTGGGGACGGCCCGCCAGGCCTGGCGGGACACGACCACACTCGCGGAACGCCACGGCCTCACGCTCTACGACGCCGCCTACCTCGAACTCAGCCTGCGGCTTGGCCTCCCTTTGGCGAGCTTTGACGATGCCCTCCGTCGTGCCGCGACGACGGAGGGCGTGACGTTGCTCTGACGGACCGGACCTAGTCCGCCGCCAGTGTCATCGCGAGCACCTCTTCCTTCCGCTCGGCCATGCCTTTGCCGAACTTCTTGTACCAAAGGCCGGTCAGGATCGGGACGAGGATGGATGTCACGATCACGCATATCGCGACCAGCGGCGTGGCCGTCTTGGCCGCCTCGGTGAACTGCGGCGCAACCGCGGCGATCGCAATCGGGTTGGCCGCGGCCGCACCCGCCGTGGTGGAAGCCGCGAGACCGGCGGTTCCCGTGCCGCCGCCGATGAACTTGTCGGCCAGGATGAGCGGGATCGAGGTCAGGATGATGACCGAAACGGCCAGCAGGACACCCAGCCCGACCAGCGGCGAAAGCAGGCTGTTCAGGTCGATGGTGTTGCCGAGCGAGAACCCGAAGAACGGGATCAGGAGCAGGCCACCCGGCGAGAAGAAGGCCCGCACCTTCGGGTCGAGGTTGCCAAGGATGAAGCCGACCACGAAAGGCAGCAGCGCACCGATGAAGATCTGCGGCTCGAACCGGGCCACGCCCGAGGCGCCGAGGATGACCATGCTCATCAGCGGACCGGATTCGATCGACGTCAGGACGAAGGCGCCGGCTTCCTCCCGGGTGCCGTAGGTCTGCATCAGCGACGCGTAGAGGCCGCCATTGGTCATGTCCATCGAGGACACGATCGCCAGGATCGACAGGCCGGCGAAGAAGCCGGTCTGGATGCCCTCGGCCGGGATGAACCAGGACGCGACGATCGTAATGACCCACGCCGCGAGCAGCTTGGTCAGGACGAGGGTGCCGGACTTGCGCAACACGGTCCCGGTCGCGCTCAGCTTGATCGATGCGCCCATGCAGAAGAACCAGACCGCCAGGATCGGCACGACGCCGGTCATGATTCCCTGGGTGAATCCCTTGAAGTACATCGGCGACCCTGGGGCGAAGGTCCGGCACAGCGCTCCCACCAGGAGCGGCGCCAGCATCAGCCCTCCCGGAATTTTGTCGATGGTATCTTTGATTCTCATAACGTAGCTCCCTTGGCGTATCGTGTATGGAACAACCGATCCCGGGTTTCCTCAAGTGGCGGGAGGCCGGATCAGGCGATCGGCGTCCCCCACCGGTGCGTCGCAGGCCGGGGGGTCACAGGCCGGGGGGTCACAGGATCGAGCGGTACAACGCCGCGATCTCGGCGACGTTGGTGTCGCGCGGATTGCCGCCGGTGCAGACATCGGCAAAGGCGGACTCGGCAAGCGCCGGGATGTCGGCCTCCTTGACGCCGACCGCACGCAGCGACGTCGGGATACCGACATCGGCCGAGAGCTTTCTCACCGCTGCGACGGCCGCTTCCCGCACGGCACCGAGCGACATCGTCGCGGCACCTTCGACGCCCATCGCCACGGCGATCGCGCGGAATTTCTCGCCGGTGTACTCGGCATTATAGGCCATGACCGTCGGCAGCAGGATGGCGTTCGCGACCCCATGCGGCGTGTCGTAGAAGGCACCCAGCGGATGGGCCATGCCGTGGACGACGCCAAGGCCGACATTGGAGAAACCCATTCCGGCGATGTACTGGCCGAGCGCCATGTCTTCGACGCCCTGGGGGTCGCCGGCGCAAGAGGCACGCAGCGCCCGCGCGATGATCTCGATGGCCTTGATATGAAGGGCGTCGGTCAGCTCCCACGCGCCCTTTGTTGTCAGACCCTCGATGGCATGGGTCAGGGCATCCATGCCGGTTGCCGCCTTCAGCGACTTCGGCATGCTGGCCATCAGTTCCGAATCGATGATGGCGATGATCGGGATGTCATGCGGATCGACGCAGACAAACTTGCGGCGGTTTTCCGGGTCGGTGATCACGTAGTTGATGGTCACCTCGGCGGCGGTGCCCGCGGTCGTAGCCAGGGCAATGATCGGCACGGACGCCTTGCGGGTCGGCGCGACCCCCTCAAGGCTGCGAACGTCTGCAAACTGCGGATTGTTGGTGATGATACCGATCGCCTTGCAGGTGTCCTGCGGCGAGCCGCCCCCGATGGCGATCAGATAGTCGGCGCGGGCGGCGGCAAACGCCGCGACGCCGGCGGTGACGCA
>JARLIJ010000312.1 GCA_031291795.1 Acetobacteraceae bacterium
AGTAGGCGGACACGGCACATTTCTCCCCCTCCCCTTGAGGGAGGGGGTTGGGGGGTGGGGTCCGACGGCACGGACCTCAACCCCCAACCCCCTCCCTCAAGGGGAGGAGGAGAATGCCCTATCCGCGCAGCATCTGGGTCGCCGCCTCGTCGACCGCGCCCTCGGGGCTGACCGCCACCTTGTAGAGCGCCTTCGCATTCGCCACCGAGACCAACCCGTCACGCACGTCCCGCGCCACGGCGGCGACCGGGCGCTGCGCCGGGTTGCCCATCCCTGCCCCGCCCGGCAGTTCCAGGACCAGCCGGTCGCCGTCCGGCACCACTTGGAAGCCCTTCGGCCGCAGCTTTTGTCCCGAACGCAGCGCAATCACGCCGGCTGCGCCGTCCAACCCGCCCTCGCGGCCCTTCGGCGCATGGGCGATGCGGTCGAAACTGGCGTTCACCGCGAATTCCAGGTCGCTCTTGGTCGCGATCACCATGACCTGGCCTGCCCCGCCTCGCGTGCGCCCTGCCCCACCTGAGTCGGGCTTCAGCTCCTTACGCCAGATGATCACGGGGGCGACATTCTCGGTCGCCTCCACCGGCATCGTACGCACGCCGGACGGGAAGGCGGTTGCGTTCAGCCCGTCGCTGGTCGGCCGCGCACCGGTGCCGCCCGAATTGAACGTGATGATCTCGAAATCCGCCACCACCGGCTTGTTTGACCGCGCCTGGCCGGACACCGAGGCCCCGCCTCGCAGCGGCGGGTTCCACAGCGCCGAGGCGCCCTCGGCGGTGACGCGCTCGGGCACCGCCTGGTGCAGGCAGCCCATCATCAGGTCGGGCAGCAGATGGCCGATCACATGGCGGACCGACACCGGGTACGGATGGGGCGCGTTCAGGATGCAGCCCTCGGGGATCTTCATCCGGAACGGCGCCAGCGAGGCCCAGTTGTTCGGAATCTCCGGTGCCACCACACACTTGATTCCAAAGCATGAATACGCCCGGCAATAGGCTGGCGGCACGTTGATCCCGCGCGACGACAGCCCGGAGGTGCCGGCGTAGTCGACCTCGATGCCGTCATCCAGGATGGTCATGGAGGCCGCGAGGCGGACCGGTTCCTCGTAGCCGTCGGAGTAGATCTCGGCCTGGTAGGTGCCGGGCGGGATGCGGGCGATCTCGGCCAGGGTGGCCCGGCGGGAGCTGTCGAAGATGAATTCGGCGAGCGGGTCGAGGCTGTCCATCTCGAACTCGTCCATCATCTCGACGAGCCGCTTGGCGCCGGCGTCGTTGCAGGCGCACAGGGAGTAGATGTCGCCCTCCAACTCCACCGGCAGGCGGGAGCCGGCGCGCATGAAGTCGAAGAAGGTCTCGTTCGGCTTGCCCTGGTCGAAGCATTTCAGGATCGGGATGTACAGCCCCTCCTCGAACACCGACCGGCCCTCGGGGCCCATGCCGAGGCCGCCGACGTCGATGACATGGGCCGTGTTGGCAAACAGGCCGACGATCTTGCCGGCGTGGAAGGCAGGGGTGACGACGGTCAGGTCGTGCAGGTGGCCGGTGCCCAACCAAGGGTCGTTGGTGATGTAATGGTCGCCGGGCTTCATGGTCGCGGGCGGGAACTTCCGCATGAAGTGGCCGACCGACTCTGCCATCGAGTTGACGTGGCCGGGGGTGCCGGTGACTGCCTGGGCCATCATCCGGCCGTGCAGGTCGAAGATGCCGGCCGAAAGGTCACCTGCCTCGCGCACCGTCGTCGAGAACGCGGTGCGGATCATGATCTGCGCCTGCTCCTCCACCACGGCGATCAGGCGGTTCCACATGATCTGGCGGTGGATCTGTGCCAGGGCGTTGGTCTCATGGGACATGGGGCAGGGTCTCCGAGGCGGGGCCGGTTGGTGCAGGACAGTCTGTCATGGCGCGGGGGCATCCGCCACGGGGTGCAAGACGCCTCGACAGGCAAAGATCGGCAGGTTGCGCGGTTTGCCAAGCCGGGCGGTGATAGACGCAGCACTATGCATTATTGGTGCCGCCCGCATCGGCCTGGAGGATCTGCGCTCGCCGCAAGCGATTGCCTGATCGAGAGCGGATCAGCGCGCGTCCACCAACCGCACCACAGCTTGCAGGCGCGCGAGCGTACCGGCATCGGCCTGGCCGGTTACCGCCTCCGGCCGCCAATGCCGCTGGAAGGCGCGCAGCACGCTCGACAAGGCCGGGTCGAGTGCGCCCTCCGAGACCACACGGTAGCCAATGACGCTCAACGCCAGGCGCACTTCGTGCAGGCTGGCGGCATCGCGCACCGCACCGCCAGTGCCGAGGTCCGGAACGTCCCGTGGCCACAGGCCGACGCCGTTCTGCGCTAGGCCCTCCCAGTCGAACTTTTCCCCCGGGTCTTCCTTTCGGTCGGGTGCCACGTCGCTGTGTGCGACCACGTTGCGGGCAGGAATGCGGTGGCGCGCAAGAATGGCAAGGCAGAGATCGCACACGGCGGCCAGTTGCAACACTGGGAAGTCGCGATACCCCCACTCATGACCAGGGTTGACCATCTCAATGCCGATCGATCGATCGTTCAGCCAGGAATGCCCCCGCCAGGACGACACGCCGGCATGCCAAGCCCGCCGTGCTTCCGGCACCATGGCAACGACGGCGCCGTCCTCGTCGACCACATAATGCGAGGAGACCCGCGCCGCCGGATCGCGCAGCCGGTCGATTGCCGCCTGCGCGCTTTGCATACCGGTGTAATGCAAAATCAGTGTGTCGACCGGCGCGCCATCCGGGCGCGCGTCGTGGTTCGGACTGGGCGCCTCCCGCACGGCGGGGCTCACAGGCTGCGTTCCCGCTTGATGCGGTCCCAGGCAGCGTTGATCCGCGCCACCTTGTCGCTGGCGCGCGCGATGAATTCTGCCGGCACGCCGCGAGCGGCGAGGCTGTCGGGATGGTTCTCCCGCATCAGGCGCTTCCAGGTGCTGCGCAGCACCTCCTCCGACGCGTTGCGGGCGACTCCGAGGATTGTATAGGGGTCTGGCTCGTCCGTCATGGCCGGCGGCTGGCGCGGCTTGTCCCCACGCACGCGGTCCCATGAAGTTTGATCGAGGCCGAAAGCGGCATGCACGCGGTGCAGGAATTCCTGCTCCCGCAGGTTGATCGGCCCGTCGGAGCGGGCGATGGCGGCCAGCGCGAGCAGCACGTCATCCAGCACGCCGCGGGTGTCGGCGAAGGCTTCCCCGAGCTGGATGGCGTAGGCCTCGAAGCCGTCGGAGCTGTCGCGGGCCTGGTCGAACAGCCGGCCGATATCGCGCACGGATTCTGGTGGGATGCGGAACTGGCGCTTGAAGGAGTCGATCTCCTCGCGCCGCACCGGCCCGTCGCATTTGGCGAGCTTGGCCGCAAGCGCCACCACGCTGATGGCAAACAGCTGGTCACGGCGACCGAACATGGCCGCCACGCGGGCCGGGCCGAATGTGTCGGCGCTGAATGGCAGCCGCATGTTGGACACGGCGCCGCTGTCCGCGGCATGGCCTAGCGCGGCGCCAACCACGGCACCAAATGGGCCGCCGACGGCGAACCCTGCCACGCCGCCGATGATCTTACCCCAATAGCCCATCCCCGCGGCATACCACGCCTGGGTTTACGGGAGCAAAGCACGAACGATACACCAGCGCTACGGAGCCTCACGCAGCACCGGTGCGCCCGACCGCGCATGCATTTGTCCGCCTGCCCGGCCGCGCGGCGATTCCCCCCTGTCGCCTGCCGCCCAGACTGGTATCCTGCGTTGCAGCATCAAGGCGGAGGGCAAACTATGGACGGGATCGTCGGTCTTCGCAGCAATGCCGGGGTCGAGCAGCGGCGGCGCATTCGCAGCGGCAGTTTCACCGGCCCGACCGCCGGCCTGGCCGCCGGCAACGTGCAGGCCAATCTGGTGATCCTGCCCCGAAGCTATGCCAACGACTTCCTCCGCTTCGCTGTCGCCAACCCGAAGCCCTGCCCGATCCTGGCGGTGTCGGAGCCGGGCGATCCGCGCTTCCCGACGCTGGGCGAGGACCTGGACATCCGCACCGACCTGCCGCGCTACCGCGTCTGGCGCGACGGCGTGATGGTCGAAGAGCCGGTCGACGTCAGCCATGTCTGGCAGGACGATCTGGTCAGCTTCGCGATCGGCTGCTCCTTCTCGTTCGAGGAGGCGCTGGTCGAGGATGGCATCGAGATCCGCCACATCGCCTGTGGTAGCAACGTGCCGATGTACCGCACCAACATCCCCTGCGTGTCGGCCGGCGTGTTCCACGGACCGCTGGTGGTATCGATGCGGCCGCTGAAGCCGGCCGACGCGATCCGCGCGGTCCAGATCACCTCTCGCTTCCCCTCGGTGCATGGCGCGCCGGTGCATCTCGGGCTGCCGGCCGCGATCGGCATCGCCGACATCAACAAGCCGGATTACGGTGACGCCGTGCCGATCGGCGCCGATGAGCTGCCGGTGTTCTGGGCCTGCGGGGTCACACCCCAGGCGGTGATCGCGCAGGCAAAGCCGCCATTCTGCATCACCCATGCGCCTGGCTGCATGCTGATCACCGACCTGCGCAACACCAAGCTCGCCGCGCTCTGAACGGCCCGGTGCTTGCATCCGGTGCAGGCATGTCACTGACGCAGGAAGCCCGCCCCCTGATCGACCGGATCGAGGCGCTGATCCATCAGGATGTCGGCCGCAACGTGGGCGCTTTGTTCGCCGCCACGCAGGGCAATCTGTGGCGCGCCGCCGCAGCCATCGCGCGCCACCCTGCCCCGCGCCTCGGCTTCCTGACCGGCTTCTACGTGCCACTCGGCGATCCCCCGGCAGCCGAGACCGACGGGCCGGTCGGCACGGCACTGCTGGTCGCCGCGTTGACCCGAGCCGGCGTGGCGTGCCGGCTGCTGACCGATGCACCATGCGCGAGCGGCTGTGCCGCTGCTTTGAAGGGCGCCGGCGTGCCGGAGGTGCCGCTTGACGTCGTTGCGCTGGACGAGCCTCTGGGCGACGCGATCGCCGCCTGGCGTGAGACCGGCATCACCTGGGCCGTCGCCATCGAGCGCTGCGGCCGCACCGCCGGCGGGCCGCCGCGAAACATGCGCGGCCTCGATATCAGCCCGCACACCGCGCCGCTGGACGAGTTGTTCCTGGCGGGCCCGTGGGACACGGTCGCGATCGGCGACGGGGGCAACGAGATGGGCCTGGGCGCCCTGCCCCGTGCGCTGGTGGCGGAGCATGTGGCGTTCGGCGAGTTGATCGCCTGCGTCACGCCGGCGACGCATCTGGTGATGACGGGCGTCTCGCATTGGGGGTGCTACGCCTTGCTGGCCGCGCTAGCCGTGCTGCGGCCGGACTGGCGGGAGCCGATGCTGACGTGTCTCGACCCGGCGCTGGACCGTGCGATCCTGCGGACGATGCTGGCCGAGGGGCCAGCCGTCGACGGCGTCACGCAGCGGCAGACCGAGACGATCGACGCCATCGACCTGGCTGTGCATCACGCGAAACTGCGGGCGATTGCTGACGTCGTGGCAAAGACCGTGGTTGCCCTTTAGGGTCGGCTCACGATAGACTAATCTGACTTAGTCCGGTGATCCATCATGCGTACCGTTAACATCCACGAAGCAAAAACGCATCTTTCGCGGCTGGTCGAGCAGGCCGCGGCGGGTGAACCGTTCATCATTGCCAAGGCAGGCAAGCCGTTGGTGAAGGTCATCCCGCTTGATACCGAAGTCGCGCGGGAAGTCCCGCGACTTGATTTCATGGCCGGGCAAATCTCCGTACCCGATGATTTCGACCGGATGGGACAAAGCGAGATCGAGCAGCTTTTCGGAGCCAAAACCTGAAGCTCCTGCTGGACACACATCTGCTATTATGGGCGGCCGGAAATTCCGAACGCCTGCCCGCCGTCGCACGCTCGCTGTTGTCTGACGCAGGAAATGACTTGCTGTTCAGCGCCGCGAGCCTGTGGGAGGTCGCAATCAAGAGCGGGCTTGGCCGCGACGATTTTCGCGCGGACCCGCGGCTGCTCCGGCGCGGCCTCCTGGATGCCGGCTACGCGGAAATACCGATCACGGGAGACCATGCTGTCGCGGTTCATGGTTTGCCGCCAATCCACAAAGACCCGTTTGATCGCATTCTTATCGCACAAGCGATCGCGGAGGGTCTGACGCTCCTGACGACCGATCCATTCGTTGCGCAATATTCCGCCCCCATCCGACTGGTCTGACCGACGAAACGCACCGGGAGCCATCATGCGAACCATCCTGACGGCCTGCCTCATCGCGGCTGCCCTCGCGCCGGCCGCCCACGCGCAGACCCAGATCGACTCCATCAGCACGCAATTCCGCTGGCTCGGCCCGAACGACAAGATCATCGTCGAGCGCTACGACGACCCGAAGATCGCGAACGTGTCCTGCTACCTGTCCCGTGCCGAAACCGGCGGGGTCGCAGGCGGCCTTGGCTTCGCCGAGGACCCAAGCCGCTTTTCCATCGCCTGCCGAGCGGTCGGGCAGATCATGGTCCCGGCAGGCCTGGCGAAATCAGAGGTCATCGGGTTCGCCTCGGCGTCGCTGTTCTTCAAGGCGTTCCGGATCCACCGCGCCTTCGATGCCGAGAAGAACGTGCTGGTCTACACGGTGGTGAGCACCAAGCTCATCAACGGCTCGCCGTTCAACAGCATCAGCGTGGTCCCGGCCGGAGTCCCTTGAGGACCCCAGCCGGGCAGTGATCAGGCGATCGTGCCTTCGCGCTTCAGCGCGCGGAGCGTCGTGCGGAATGCATCGACGGTGACGGCCATCTCCTCCTCGCCGTGCATAGCGGAGATCGTGCCGGAGGGGCCGGAGTTCATGTCTACCCCGTTCACCAGCAGCCCCATGCGGACCTGCCCGGTGACGCCCTCGCCGCGCGTCTTGGCCATCATCGTCGGGATGAACTTCACCGCGTCGAACGTGGCAGGCCTGATGTCGGCATTGTCCGGATTGGTGAAGATGTGGATGCCGGAATAGGAGCCGTGCACGGCCCATTTCACGCCCTCTTCCTCCAGCACCTCATTCATCTTGGCCCGCACCGCAGTGCCATAGGCGTTGGCGCGCTCGCAGGCAGCGGTGGAGGCAAGGATCTCGAGCGTCGCCAGGCCCGCCGCCGCCGAGACCGGATTGGCGTTAAACGTGCCGGGATGCGCGATCTTCTCGCGGCCGGTGGCTTTGGCGACCTTGAAGTCCAGCCAGTCCAGGATGTCCTTCTTGCCGACCACCGCGCCGCCCGGCAGGCCGCCGGAAATGATCTTGGCCAGCGTGGTCATGTCCGGCGTGATGCCCAGCGCCTTCTGCGCACCGCCCGAGGATACGCGGAAGCCCGTCACGACCTCATCGAAGATCAGGACGGTGCCGGCGGCCTTGGTCAACTCGCGCAGCAGCGTCAGGAATGACGGCAGCACCGGCATCTTGCCGAAATTCGCGCCGGTAGGTTCGATGATGACGGCCGCAATGTCCTTGTGGTCGTTGAAGATCCGCGTGATCCCATCGACATCGTTCGGGTCGCACAGCAGCACATTGTCGGAGATGCCGTCCAGCACGCCGCTGGTGGCCGTGCCGTCGAAATGGGTGGTGTGGCCGCTGGTCATGTGATCGTGCCAGCCGTGGAAATGGCCGCGGAACCGCACCAGCTTCGTGCGCCCGGTGTAGGCGCGGGCGAGCCGCAGCGCCATCAGCGTGGCCTCGGTGCCGGAGGACGTGAACCGCACCCGTTCCGCCGACGGCACCATCTGGGTGATCAGTTCGGCCCAGCGCACTTCCAGTTCATGGCAGGCGCCGAAATGCGTGCCGCGATCGAGCGCCGCATGCACCGCCTTCATCACCGTCGGATGGTTGTGCCCGAGGATCAGCGCGCCATGGCCGCCGAAGTAATCGACATATTTGTTGTTATCGACATCCCACTTCACCGGCCCCAGAGCACGCGTGATGTAGAGCGGATACGGATCGAAATGCCGGCTGTCATGGGCGATGCCGCTCGGCAGCAGCGTGCGCGCCTTGGTGGCGAGGGCCGCCGACCCCGGCGTCATGGCCTCATAGGTTGCGGTGAGCGTGGCGTTGGGCAGCGTGCTTGCGGACATTGGCTTGGAGCTCCCGACTGGAATTCAGAGACGATAGCGGTCGTTGTAGCGTTTGAGAAACTGCCGCACCCGATCGGTGCGGGGTGCTGTGAACATCTGTTCGGGCTTGCCCTCCTCGACGATCAGGCCGCCATCCATGAAGACCACCCGGTCGGCGACGTCGCGGGCGAAACTCATTTCGTGCGTAACGACAATCATCGTCATGCCGTCGCGCGCCAACTGCTGCATCGCCGCCAGCACCTCGCCCACCAGTTCGGGATCGAGCGCCGAGGTGACCTCATCAAACAGCATGATCTTCGGGTCCATCGCCAGCGCCCGCGCGATCGCGACGCGCTGCTGTTGGCCGCCCGAGAGCCGAACGGGATAGGCCTGTTCCTTGTCGGTCAGCCCGACCATCGCGAGCAAATCGCGAGCCCGGGCCTCGGCTTTGGCGCGCGGGATGCCGCGCACGCGGATCGGGGCGGCGACGATGTTCTGCAGCACCGTCATGTGCGGGAACAGGTTGTAGCTCTGGAACACGATGCCGACGTGCTCGCGCGCGGCAGCGAGGTCGCGCTCACCCATGCGCTGGCGCTTGCCGCGGGCGTCGACGAAATACCCGATCGGCTCGCCGTCGACCGCGACAATGCCGTCCTCGTAATCCTCCAGCAGGTTGATACAGCGCAGCAGCGTGGTCTTGCCCGATCCGCTGGGGCCGATCACCACCACCGCTTCACCTTTGGCGACGGTCAGGGAGACGCCCTTCAGCACCTGGTTCGCGCCAAACCATTTGGCGATGCCGGACATCGCCAGCATCGGCCGCTGCTGCACGACCGGCGGGTCAGTGGCCAACGAGAGCGCGTCGTTCAAGGTATTTTCCATACAGGGCCAAAGCGTAGCAGATGCAGAAATACAGGAACGCCGCGCCCAGGAAGATCTGGAACGGCGCCAGTGTGCGTTCGACCACCTCGCGACTGGCCATGGTCAGTTCCCACAGCCCGACGATGGAAACGAGCGACGTCGCCTTCACCAGGTTGACGCACAGGCTGATGAACGGCGGCGCGGCCAGTCGCAACGCCTGCGGAAAGATCACGATGCGCAGCATCAGGTAGCGCGGCATGCCGAGGCTCTTCGCTGCATCCCATTGCGCCTGCGGCAGCGAGAGGATGCCGGCGCGGAACGCCTCGCTCATGAAGGCGGCGTAGTAGAAGGCCAGCACCAGCACGACGCCCCAGAACGGCGGCAGGTCGATGCCGGTCAGCGGCAGCAGGTAATAGACGAAGGTCAGCAGCACCAGCAGCGGAATGCCGCGCATGATGAACAGGTAGGCGAGGACGGCGGAGCGGGCCGCCCGTCGGCCGAACACCTGCACCAGGGCCAGCAGCACGCCCAGCAACGTCGCCGGGACGACGGCGGCGCTGGCCATCAGCAGTGTCATGCCGGCGCCGCGAAACAGGTACCAGTAGCTGTGCAGCAGGGGCGCGAACGTCTTCACGACGCGAACGCCAGGCGTCGTTCGGCGATGCGCCCGCCCAGGCTGATCACCGTCGTCAGGCACAGATAGATCAAGCCGGCGCCGAGGAACACGTCATAGGTGTTAGCCGAAGATTCCACCCAGACCTGCGCCACCTTCATGATGTCCATCACCGCGATCGCCGCCACCTGCGCGGTGTCCTTGGTGATGCTGATCGCCTGGTTGGTCAGCGGCGGGATCACCCGCGCGACCACCTGCGGCATGATCACGCTGGTGTAGAGCGTCCAGCGCCGCATCCCGAGCGCGCGGCCGGCCTCGTATTGGCGGAGGCTGATGGATTGCAGGCCGCCGCGGTAGATTTCGGCCATGTAGCCGCCGTTCTGGATGCACAGCGCCAGCAGGCCCGACGCGAAGCCCGACAGGCCCATGCCAATCATCGAGAGCCCGAAATACACCAGGTACATCTGGACCAGCAGCGGCGTGTTGCGCACCACCTGGATGTAGCCCCCGGCGATCCAGGACAGCGGCCCCGGCGTCGCCTGCGCCAATGCGACCACCAGCCCCCACACCACGCAGATCAGCATGGTCAGCACGGCCAGTTCTACCGTGACCTCGGCACCTTCGAGCAGGGCCGGGATCAGACGGATCAGGAAGTTGAGGTCGAACGGCAACTCAGTACTTATTGTAGTCGTAGAAGCGCTGCGGCGGCGGATCCTTCTTCAGCCATTTCTGGTACCACGCCACGTACTGGTCGTAGCGCGACCCGTAGCGCAGCTCGCCCACCCATGTATCGAGGAACAGCCACCACTTGAAATCGCCCGGCTTCAGGAAGATCGCGTCCTGCTGGACATAGGCGAACGGCGTGCCGGCGGTGTCGAGCCGCATCAGGTCCTTGTTTTCGAACTCGTAGTAATCGGCGATCGGCTTGTCGATCGCGAACGCCGTCGCCCGCCCGGTCTTGACCGCCAGGAATAGCGCCGACGGACTGTCCAGCAGCAACTGCTTGACGTTCGGCAGCACTTCCTTGGCGCGTGCGATCGCCGGCGGCACGTTCAGGATGGCATAGGTGAATTTCGGGTCGTTCAGCTCCTTCAGCGTCGTGATCCCGGCGTCCTTGCGCGCGATCACGCTGCCGCCGGTGTCGATATACGGGCGGGTGAAGGCGATCCGCACCGCGCGGTCGCCGGTGATGGTGGTGGAGCACAGGCCGAAATCGATCTTGCCGGACAGCGCCGCCGGGAACCGCCCGTCCGATTGCAGCACGACGAACTCGACCTTGTTCGGATCGCCCAGCAGGTCCTTGGCGATGGCGTGCGCCATGTCGATCTCGAACCCGACCAGCTTGCCGTCGTCGTCGACATAGGCGAGCGGCGGCGACGTGCTATAGGTGCCAACAATCAGCTTGTCGCGCTTCAACACGACGTCGAGCTGGGAGTCCTGGGCCCGGGCCTGTGTGGCCACGCTGAACGTGGCGAGCATGGCAAGGCAGGGCAGAAAACGGCGCAGCCTGATTTTCACGCGTGAACCCCCGGATGATTCTGATGCGAGCTGCCCCGTTCCGGTGGCGCCGCTTTGCATTACCCCGCCGTTAGTTTGCCCATATGTCGCGCAGAGTCCAGGGGCGAGCGTGTCATTGCCGTCAATGATTGTTATCATATGATTATTTTATGATCATATCGCTGACATTTAAGTCACATCGAGAGCGGAATATGTGCACCACGGCAATGCAGCCGTACCATTGTCGTACTCCTTCAATGAAGGGCTTGCGCCGAAGCCGCCGTCGTTGTCCTTCTGCCTCGACTACCCGGAGAGACGCATGACCCAAGGCAAGTGGCAGTTCTGGATCGATCGCGGCGGCACGTTCACCGATATCGTCGCCCGAGACCCCGATGGACGCCTGTCGACCCACAAGCTGCTGAGTGAAAATCCGATCCGTTACCGCGATGCGGCGATTGCGGGGATCAAGGGCGTCCTGGGCCTCGGGGGCGCAGACACGATCCCGTCCGGTCTGGTCGATGCCGTGAAGATGGGCACCACCGTCGCCACCAACGCCCTGCTGGAGCGCAAGGGCGAGCGCACGCTGCTGGTGGTCAACCAGGGCTTCGCGGACTGCCTGCGCATCGGCAACCAGGCGCGGCCCCGGCTGTTCGACCTCGCCATCACCCTGCCGACCATGCTGTACGAGGAGGTCGTGGAGATCCACGGCCGCGTCGGCGTCGACGGCGAGGAGATCGAACGCCTGGACGAAACCGCCGCCCGGCACGCCTTCGCCGCCGCCCGCGCGAAAGGCATCGAGGCCTGCGCCATCGTGCTGATGCACGCCTGGAAATACCCCGAACACGAGCAGCGCCTGGCGGAACTGGCACGCGAGGCCGGGTTCGCACAGGTCTCCGCCAGCCACGCCGTCAGCCCGCTGCTGCGCCTCGTGCCGCGTGGCGACACGACCGTGGTCGACGCCTATCTCTCCCCCATCCTGCGCCGCTACGTCGACCAGGTCGCAGCTGAGCTCGGCGGCACACGCCTGTATTTCATGCAGTCGAATGGCGGCCTCGCGGAGGCCGGCGGCTTCCAGGGCAAGGACGCCATCCTGTCCGGGCCGGCCGGCGGCATCGTGGGCGCAGCCCGCACCGCCGCCATGGCAGGGCTCGACCAGATCATCGGGTTCGACATGGGCGGCACGTCGACCGACGTCGCGCTCTACGCCGGCACGTTCGAACGTGCGTTCGAGACCGCGATTGCCGGCGTGCGTATGCGCGCCCCGATGATGGCGATCAACACCGTCGCGGCCGGCGGCGGGTCGATCCTGCATTTCGACGGCGCCCGCATGCGCGTGGGCCCCGATTCTGCCGGCGCCCGTCCCGGCCCCGCCTGCTATCGCAACGGCGGACCGCTGACCGTCACCGACGCGAATGTCTGCGTCGGCAAGATCCAACCGGTGCATTTCCCGGCGATCTTCGGCCCGGACGGCAACCTGCCGCTCGACGCGGTGGTGGTGCGCGAGAAATTCGCTGCCCTCGCCGCCGAGATCGAGGCCGCCACCGGCGAGCAGCGCTCCGCACAACAGGTCGCCGAGGGCTTCCTGCAGATCGCCGTCGCCAACATGGCCAACGCGATCAAGCAGGTCTCGGTGCAGAAGGGCCACGATGTCAGCCGCTTCGCCCTGCAATGCTTCGGCGGCGCCGGCGGCCAGCACGCCTGCCTCGTCGCCGACGCGCTTGGCATGGAGACGGTGTTCATCCATCCCTATGCCGGCGTGTTGTCCGCTTACGGCATGGGCCTGGCCGACCAGTCCGCCATGCGGGAGCAGGCGGTGGAACTGCCGCTGGAGCCCCATGCCATGGCGGAATTCGCCGCGGTTGCCGACCGGCTGGCGGTCGATGCCGAAGCCGCCCTGGTCGACCAGGGTGCCGACCCCACGCGCATCGCCACCAGCCGCCAGTTGCATCTGCGCTATGCCGGGACCGAGGCGACCCTGATCGTCGCCCTGCGCGACCTGGACACGATCGTCGCCCATTTCACCGCCGCCCATCGTGCGCGGTTCGGGTTTGCGACGCCGGAGCGGGCGCTGGTGGTGGAAACCGTGGCAGTCGAGGCGATCGCCCCCGGCGAAGCGGTCTACGAGGCAACCCTGCCCACCCGGAGCGAGGGCATTGCAGAGCCGATCGACCGCGTCGCAATCTTCACCGGCGGCGCGCCCCTGGATGCGCCGGTGTTCGAGCGGACCGCCCTGCTCGCCGGTGACCGCATCGCCGGTCCCGCGCTGATCCGCGAGGCAAACGCCACGACCGTGGTCGAGCCGGGCTGGACGGCCGAGGTCACCGTGCTCGACCACATGGTCCTGCAGCGCACCGAAGCCCTGCCGACACGCGTGCCGGCGGCCAGCGGGCGGCCCGATCCGGTATTGCTGGAGTTGTTCAACAACCTGTTCATGAACGTCGCCGAACAGACCGGCGCGGTGTTGCAGAACACCTCGATGAGCGTGAACATCAAGGAGCGGTTGGATTTCTCCTGCGCCATCTTCGACGCCGAAGGCCATCTGGTCGCCAACGCGCCGCACGTGCCGGTGCATCTCGGCGCCATGGGTGAGAGCGTGCGGACCGTCCTGCGCCATCGCAGCAAGACGCTGAAACCCGGCGATGTCGTGGCACTGAACAACCCGTTCAACGGCGGCACCCATCTGCCCGACGTGACGGTCATCACCCCGGTGTTCGACGGCGAGGGCCGGAAGATCCTGTTCTTCGTCGGCAGCCGCGGCCACCATGCGGATATCGGCGGGATCACTCCCGGCTCGACCCCGCCTACCTCCCACACGCTGGAGGAAGAGGGTGTCGTCATCGACGACTTCCTGCTGGTGGACGGCGGCGAGTTCCGCGAAGCCGAGTTCCGCGCCCTGCTGCGCGGCGCCCGCTATCCGGCGCGCAGTCCGGACGTGAACGTGGCCGACATCGCCGCCCAGGTCGCGGCAAACGAAAAAGGCGTGCAGGAGTTGCGGCGGGTGGTCGGCCAGTTCGGCTGGGACACCGTGCGTGCATACATGCAGCACGTCATGGACAACGCCGAGGAAAGCGTCCGCCGTGTGGTCGAGCGCCTGGGCGACGGGCGGTTCGAGTACCGCATGGATAACGGCAAGCCGCTCTGCGTCGCGATCTCGGTCGATCGCGCAGCACGCTCCGCGACCGTGGACTTCACCGGCACCGGCGTGCAGGACCAGGGCAATTTCAACTCACCCCCGGCCGTCACGCGTGCGGCGGTGCTGTACGTGTTCCGCTGCCTGGTGGGCGACGACATCCCGCTGAACGACGGCTGCCTCAAGCCGCTGCACCTGATCATCCCGCAAGGCACATTCCTGTCGCCGGAGCCGGGTGCCGCGGTCGTGGCCGGCAACACCGAAGTCTCCCAGGCCACCTGCAACGCCTTGTTCGGCGCGCTCGGGGCCATCGCCTGCTCGCAGGGAACGATGAACAACTTCCTGTTCGGCGACGCGCGGCGGCAATATTACGAGACGATCTGTGGCGGCACGGGCGCCGGCCCCGGCTTTGACGGGACCGCGGCGATCCAGACCCATATGACCAACACGCGCATGACCGACCCCGAGGTCCTGGAGCTGCGCTATCCGGTGCGGCTGGAGCAGTTCGCCATCCGCCGCGGCTCCGGCGGCACAGGACGCTGGCATGGCGGCGACGGCGCGGTGCGCCGCATCCGCTTCCTGGAGCCGATGACCGCGGTGATCGTTTCCTCTCGCCGCAACGTCGCGCCGTTTGGCCTTGAAGGCGGCGACGATGGCGCGGTCGGACGGCAATGGGTGGAACGGGCGAGCGGCGGGCACGAGGTGCTGACCGGAACCGACAGCGCCGAACTGCAGCCGGGCGACGTGTTCGTGATCGAAACGCCCGGCGGCGGAGGATACGGCAAGGCGTCCTGAACGCCGGGTTCAGGCTGCTTTCTGGATGCTCTCCAGGAAGTCCTGAACCTCGGTCTTCAGGACATTGGACTGTTCCGACAGCCGCGTTGCCGCCTGCAGAACTGCGCCGGCCTGCGTGCCGGTGTCGTCCACCGACTGGCTGACGACGGCGATATTGCTGTTCACTTCGCTGGTGCCCGACGCAGCGCGCTGCACGGCACCAGCGATTTCATGCGTCGCCGCGCCCTGCTCCTCGACCGCGCCGGCAATCGCGGTGGCGATTTCGTTCATCCGCTGGATCGTTGCGGTGATCGAGCGCAACGCCGTCGCCGCCTGCTCCGCAGCCTGCTGCATGCCGCCGATCTGAGCGGCGATCTCGTCGGTCGCTTTCGCCGTCTGGTTCGCCAGGTTCTTCACCTCGCTCGCCACCACCGCGAATCCCTTGCCGGCCTCGCCCGCGCGCGCCGCCTCGATCGTGGCGTTCAGTGCCAACAGGTTGGTGCGACCGGCGATATCGCCGATCAGCCGCACCACGTCGCCAATCCTGCCGGCGGCCTCGCTCAACCCGCTGACGGAATGATCGGTCGCGTCGGCCTCACGCACCGCCTGGCCGGCGATGCGGGCAGATTCTTCCACCTGGCGGCCAATCTCGCCGACCGACACTGCAAGTTCCTCGGCACCGGCGGCGGCGGCACCCACATGGACCGATGCCTGGTCAGCCGCTGTCGCCACCGCGCGGGTGCGCTGGCCGGCTTCCTCCGCCGCCTCGGTCATCGTCTGGGCTGTCGCGGTCATCGCGCCGGCCGCCTCGCCTACGCTCCGCGCGATCGCGCCGACCGTGTGCTCGAACTGCGTCGCGAGCTGAACCTGGTCGGTCAGCCGCCGCCACAGCACCATCGGGCCGGCATAGGCGCCATGCCGATCGTGGATTGCGGTCACCGCCACCTCCAGCGTTTCCTCGCCGAGGCGGATGCGCGACCGATGCGGCAGATTGGCCTCGTCCGAGACGACGTCGCGCGGCCGTCCCGGATCGGTGCGGAACACATCGAAGCTGGCCCCCAGGACCTGGTCTGCCTTGACCGGCAGATGCGCCTCCACGAGCGCCATAAGCCGTTTCGTCTCGGCATTGAGGAACGTGATGCGGTGGTCTCCCGTTGCCTCGGCGGTCATTACGCCAATCGGGATCTGCTCGATCATCTGGCTTTGCACGAAGGTCTGCCGCATCACGCCGCGCAAAGTCTCCACCGCTTCGGCCATCTGCCCGACCTCGTCCCGCCAGCCGACATAGCCGACCGCTGCATCCGTCTCGCCCGCCGCGATCGCACGCAGGGTTCGCACCAGACCGCGCATCGGGCGCGAAATCACCTGCGTGGTCACAGTGCCCAACGAGACAAGCAGCATTGCGATGCCCCCCAGCAGCAACAGCATTTCATGCTGCGCCGTCACCTCCGCCTTGGCGGCCGTCGCTGCCGCGGCCTGGACGCGCGCGGTGAAGGACTGCACCACGCTGCCTATCGCGGCCTGCATCTCGGTACTGGCGCTCTCCACCTCTTTCTGGACCATGGCATCGAGCTTGCGGCTCTGCCCGATCATCTCCACGGCCACCTGGGCCATGCCCGTGCCGATCGCCTGGGCCGTGCGCGCGTCGGCCTTCACCGAATCCGGTTCGGCGCCGCCGAGAATGGCCGCCATGGCGCGCTCCGCATCGGCCACTGCGTCGCGCACCTCATTCGCGGCACCGCCATTGCCGGTCGCCATGAACATGAGGGCAGCCCCCTGCAGGCGCACCATGGCCAGGCGGTAATTCGAAATCGCCTCTATCGCGGGATCGTGCTGGTCCACGGTCGCCTGAACGGCGCCATCGCGCACCGAATCGACCCCGCTAAGGGCCGCCGATCCGCGCGCGATATCCTCCATCAGGCTGTGCAGACTGGCGTCAAACAACGGCCGCACCTGGAACAACCGCTTCTGCCGGCTGATCAGCATATCGGTACGCAGCGCAGCCACGTTCTTTACCGCGTCTGCCATCTGGTCCAGGCGCTGCAGCGCCTGGGTGAGCAACGCCCGATCGGCCGCTGCGTCCGCCCGATCGGCGGCCTGGTGCAGCAAGTCGGCCGACTCGGCCCGCCGTTGCTCCGCTCGCTCGGTCGCCGCTTTCACGGCAGGAACAGCCTGCAGGTACAGCAGTTCCCGGCTGATGACCCGCAGTTCCAGGGCCGCAACCAGGCTGCGCTGGATCTGGCGCTCGTCCGCCGAACGCCGTGCCACACCATCCTGCAGGCGGCCGACGGCGGCCAGCCGATCCAGTCCGACCCACGAGACCAGCGCCAGCAGCGCCATTGCACCCAGCGATGTGCCTGCCAGTTTCCACGCGATCGGCAGATCACGCACGACGCGGAGCGGATGAGTCAGGATACGAATCAACAGCACGCAGCACCTCCCAAGCAGCGGCAAAGCATGCGCACGGGCAGCTTAACCAAGCGTGAAAGCTCGGACCCATTGGCGCACCCTTCATATATAGTAGTCTACCAGAATATAGTGGCCGCAGATTATGCGCGGTCTGGACAGAGGGGGGCCCCGCGCGTAACGGTCGCGGGCGAAACGCCGCAGGGGAGCGCCATGCTGTTCGATTTCGCCGATACGCCCAACCAGAACATCTACAAGCTGCTGGTCGCCACGATCGGGCCGCGTCCGATTGCCTGGGTCACCACGCAGGACGTCGACGGTTCGGTCAACGCCGCACCGTTCTCGTTCTTCAACGCGATGTCCGGCGATCCGCCGGTGGTGGCGTTCGGTATCGGCGGCCGCGGCCCCGGCGACGTCAAGGACACCGGCGGCAACATCCGCCGCACCGGCCAGTTCGTCGTCAACCTGGTCAGCTTTGCCCTCGCCGAACAGATGAACATCACGGCGATCGACTTCCCGAAAGGGGTCGATGAGCTGGCCGAGGCAGGCCTGACCAAGGCCGCCTCCCTGCACGTCAAGCCGCCGCGCATCGCGGAAGCCCCGGTCGCCATGGAGTGCGAGCGGCTGGTGATCGTCGATGTCGGCATCGATCGTGCCGTCGTGCTGGGCAAGGTGCTGGCAATCCATGTGCAGGACGACTGCGTCTTGGACAAGGACCGCTGTTACATCGACACGCCGAAGCTGGACCTGATCGGTCGCATGCACGGCGCCGGCTGGTATTCCCGCGTCACCGACCGGTTCGAAATGCCGCGCATCGACGTGAAGGATTGGCCGCTGCGCGCCAAAGCCGCGGAATAACCCCGCCAACAACCCTTGGGAACACGTGCCATGAGTTCGGATGCACCGCTCGCCGACAGCCTGCACCTCTCGCCCAAGCGAGTGCGCAAGCTGCTGGAACCGTACCGCATCGAAGACGGCAAGGGCTTCCGGCTCAAGCACCACGATCCGTCCGACACAGCGGGCCGCCTGCTTGAAAAGCCTGACGCTGCGGCGCTGTTGGCGGAGGGCGTGCATGTCCTGGCCCAGTTGCAAGAAAAGCTGTACGCCCAGGACCGTTGGGCGATGCTGTGCGCGTTCCAGGCCATGGATGCCGCCGGCAAGGACGGCACGATCAAGCACGTGATGTCCGGGGTGAACCCGCAAGGCGTGCAAGTGACCAGCTTCAAGGCACCGGGCACTGAAGAACTGGCGCACGATTTCCTGTGGCGATCGGTGCGCGCCCTGCCGCAGCGCGGCCATATCGGCATCTTCAACCGCAGCCACTACGAGGAAGTGCTGGTGGTACGGGTCCATCCGGAGATGCTCGAACACCAGCATCTGCCGCCCGAAATGGTCGGCAAGCGCATCTGGCAGCAGCGGCTCGAAGCCATCGCCAATCTCGAGCAATACCTGGCGCGCCAGGGGACTGTGGTACTGAAGTTCTTCCTCAACGTCTCCAAGGGCGAACAGCGGCGGCGCTTCCTGGAACGCCTGGATGACCCCGGCAAGCACTGGAAGTTCAGCCCCAACGACCTCGCCGAACGGGCGTTCTGGGACGACTACCAGGACGCCTATGAGGAGGTGATCGCAGCCACGGCCGCGCCGCACGCCCCGTGGTTCGTGGTGCCGGCCGACAACAAATGGTTCACCCGCCTGATCGTGGTGGCCGCGATGGTCGATGCACTGCACCGGCTCGACCTGACAATGCCGCCGCCAACCCCGGCGCAGGAAAGCGCGTGGGACGAGGCACGCAAAGCACTGGACGACGAGAAATAGCGCCCGGCACGGGGGTGCCGGCACCGCGCATGGCGGTAGCCGCGCACCCGCCTACCGCGCGCGAGGGCCTGTCAGACCGTCTCGATCGTGACGATACCGGCGTGCGGGCTTGCTGCATGTTCCTTCAGCACGGCATCCGTCGTCGGATCGACTTCCTTCATCAGGACATCGTAGCCCCACAGATCGGCCATATGCTGCAACACCAGCTTGGCGTCGCGTTCATCCAGCAGCACCCGGTTCAGCGCGCGATGGTGCAGGATCAGCCGCCGGTCGCCGGCGAGGTTCACATCCACCACCTGGATATCGGGCGCCGTCCACGACACGTCGTATTGCCGCGCCAGGGCTCGCTTGATCTTGCGGTAGCCGCGTTCGTCATGGATCGCCTCGACCCGCAGGTTCGGCTCGTTGGCATCGTCCATCACGTGGAACAGGCCAAACTTCCGGATCATATGCGGGCTGAGATGCTGCAGGATGAAGCTCTCGTCGCGATAATTTGCCCAGCATTCGCGCAGGGTGGCCATCGGTTCCTGATTGCCTGCGATGGCGGGGAACCATTGCCGGTCTTCCTCGGTCGGCTTGGTGCAGACCCGCTCGATGTCCTGCATCATGGCGAAGCCAAGGGCATAGGGGTTGATGCCGGAATAGCGCGGGTCATCAAAGCCCGGTTGGAACACGACGTTGGTGTGGGAGCGCAGGAACTCCACCATCGCCCCGTCGTTGATCAGACCCTTGTCGTGCAGCCGGTTCATGATCTGGTAGTGGACGTAGGTCGCGCAGCCTTCGTTCATCAGCTTGGTCTGCGACTGCGGATAGAAGTACTGCGCGATGATCCGCACGATGCGCAGGATTTCGCGCTGCCATGGAGCAAGACGCGGCGCCGTCTTCTCCATGAAGTACAGGATGTTTTCCTGCGGGAGCTGCAGCAGTGCCCGCCG
>JARLIJ010000313.1 GCA_031291795.1 Acetobacteraceae bacterium
ATTTTTCGGGAACACATGACGTCGGATCGGGCGCAGGCGGATCTGGCGCAGGCCAAGCTATTGGTGCGGGAACAGCGCGCATGCCTGCTCTGCTTCGAGCGCGACCCGGCGCAATGCCATCGCCGGCTGGTTGCTGAAATGGTGACCGCGGACACCGGGCAGGCCGTCATCCACCTGCATCCGCAGCCCCCGGCAGCGTGATGCGCGGGCCCCTCCAGCGAGGGGCCCGGCCGGTTACTTCTTTTTTGCTGCTTCGATAGCCCGCATGATGTTGGCCTCGGCGGTTTCCTTGCCGCCCCAGCCCAGGACCTTCACCCATTTTCCGGGCTCCAGGTCCTTGTAGCGTTCGAAGAAGTGCTCGATGGCCGAACGGGTGATCGCTGGAAGATCGTCGATGGTGTCGATGTGGGAGAATTGCGGATGCACGCGGTCGTGCGGGACGCAGATGATCTTCTCATCGGAGCCCGCCTCATCCTCCATCAACAGGATGCCGACGGGGCGGGCGCGGATCACCGCCCCCGGCACGACCTGGGTGGGGATCAGCACCAGTGCGTCGGTTGGGTCGCCGTCATCCGCCAGCGTGCCGGGGATGAAGCCATAGGCCGAGGGGTAGGCCGTCGCAGTGAACAGGAAGCGGTCGACGAAGATCGCGCCCGACTCCTTGTCGATCTCGTATTTCACTGCTGAGCCCTGGGGGATTTCCACCACCACATAGACATCCTGCGGTGGGGCCTTGCCGATCGGTATTTTCGAAACATCCATGGCCGATCTCTAGCGCACCCCGCGGCGCGACCCAAGCGACATCCAGTTGAACGTTTGATCCAGCGCAATGCGCATCCCGTCCGACGCGCAGAAACTAATAGCGCGCCGCAGCCAAACCCGGGCGAACACCGGTGCCGCGCGGCCTGGCCGAGAGGAAGCGTGCTCATGGACGACATGTCGCAGGGGCTGGCCCCGCCGGAAACCGCTCTACGGCGGCCGGTTCGGCGCTGGTGGCGCACGGCGATCCCGCTCGCGATCGCACTGGTGCTCGCCCTCATCCCACCGCCACCCGGCTTGGCGCAGCACGCCTGGTATTATTTCGCCCTGTTCGCCGGCGTGGTGGCCGCCCTGATGACAGAGCCGCTGCCGAATGCCGCGGTCGGGCTGGCTGGCCTGAGCGCCGCCGGCTTGCTGTCCCGCTGGGTGCTGTTCGACCCGATCGACCAGGCGAGGCAGGGCTTCAATATCGTCAGCCAGACCGTCAACTGGATGCTGTCGGGCTTCGCCAGCACAACGGTCTGGTTGGTCGCCTCGGCCTTCATGTTCGCCCTGGGCTACCAGAAGACCGGTCTCGGCCGTCGCGTCGCCCTCCTGCTGGTCCGCGCACTCGGGCGCAACACGATCTCCCTGGGTTATGCCTGCGCGTTCTCCGACGCGGTGATGGCGCCGTTCACGCCCTCCAACACCGCACGCGGCGCCGGCATCATCTTCCCGATCGTGATCAACCTGCCGCCGCTCTACGAATCGTATCCGAACGACCCCTCCGCACGACGGATCGGCGGCTACCTGATGTGGACCAGCTTCGCCGCCTGCTGCGTGACCAGCACCCTGTTCATGACCGCGCTGGCCCCGAACTTCCTGGCGATCGAGTTCATCCGGAAGATCGCCCATGTCGATATTGGCTACGGCGCCTGGATGCGCGCTTCGCTGCCATTTGCGCTGCCTCTTCTGCTGGCGCTGCCCCTGCTGAGCTTCGTGTTCTACCGCCCGCAGGTGATCCGCAGCGCCGCGGCCTCGGAGTGGGCCGTGCGGGAACTGAAGGCGATGGGGCCGGTGTCGCGCCCCGAACTGATGCTGGCGGTGCTGGTGGTGGGCGCCATCCTGCTGTGGGTGCTGGCCGGCAGCTGGATGGATCCGACGCTCGCGACCTTCGTGGTGCTGTCGCTGATGCTCGTCACCGGCGTACTGACCTGGGAGGACATGGCGAAGAACCATGCCGCCTGGTCGACGCTGGTAATGCTCGCCAGTCTGGTGACGATGGCAGACGGCTTGGCGCGGGCCGGATTCATCAAGTGGTTCGCCAGCTATGTGGCCGCCCATATCGGCGGAATGCCGCCCGGCCTGATGATCATGGTCCTGGTGGCGGTCTACTTCCTGTCGCACTACATGTTCGCCAGCCTGACCGCGCACACGACGGCGATGATGCCGGTCATGCTGGGTGTCGGCTTGGCGATCCCGGGAATGCCGGCGGCGCAACTCGCCATGGGGCTGGCGATGACATCGGGGATCATGGGCGTGATCACGCCTTACGCGACCGGGGCGGCCCCGCCGTACTACAACAGTGGGTATATCCCATCAGGCGATTTCTGGCGGCTGGGCGCGATCTTCGGGCTGATCTTCCTGGTGGCGCTGCTGGGCATCGGGCTGCCTCTGCTGCCGGGCTGAGGGCTGCGAAGCCGCCGCCAAGCCCTTCGCACCTGCGGCGGAGCGCGCTAGACCGGGGACCATGGCCCTCGCCCCCCGTTCCGATGGCGCGATCCGGACGCCCGATTCCGACGGCGCAACCAATCCCGCACGCACTGACGGTGCGACCAATCCCGCACGCTCGGATGGTGCGCCCGCTCCCACGCGGCCGGCGGGCGAATCCCCTGCTCCAGCGCGCACCGGTGCAGCCAAGGTCCCGCGCGCCGACGGCGCCAGTCCCGCCATGGCGCAGTGGTTTGCCGCCAAGGCAGACCACCCCGACGCCTTGCTGTTCTTCCGCATGGGCGATTTCTACGAACTGTTCTTCGCCGATGCCGAGTCCGCCGCAGCCGCCCTCGACATCGCGCTGACCCATCGCGGAGAGCACGCCGGCGTCCCGATCCCGATGTGCGGCGTGCCCCAGCATGCAGCCGAAGCCTACCTCGCCCGCCTGATCCGCCGCGGCTTCCGTGTCGCCATCGTCGAGCAGATGGAAGACCCGAAGACCCGCATTGGGAAAGCCCCCATCCGCCGCGAGGTGGTGCGCCTGGTTACCCCCGGCACCATCACCGAGGAAGCGCTGCTGGAGGCGGGCCGCACCAACATGCTGCTCGCATTGGCCCACGACGCAAGCGGCGGCACCGGTCAGAATGGCGTCGGCGCCGCATGGCTGGACGTCTCGACTGGCCTGTTCGAGACCGCATCCCTCCCGCAATCCGATCTTCCCGCGCTGCTGGGCCGCCTCGAACCCGCAGAGATCCTGGCGCCCGGCACGCTTGCGCTGGGCGATTGGGCCGACAAGCGCGCACCGGAACCGGTCCCCTCGCCGCCGTTGGTCGCCCGCCGCCGCCTGGCGGAAGCGTTCGGCGCCGCCAGCCTGGAAGCATTCGGCAGTTTCACTGACGGCGAGGCCATCGCGGCGGCGCTCGCGCTGGACTACGTGCGGGCGACCCAGGCCGGCGCCCTGCCACGGCTCGCCCGGCCCGAACCGCAGGGGAGCGCCGGCGTCCTCGCCATGGATGCCGCCACCCGCGCAAGCCTGGAGATCCAGCGGTCGCGCGATGGCGGAACGCAGCACACGCTGCTGGGTGCCATTCAGCGCACGCTGACCCCGGCCGGCGCACGCCTGCTCGCCGGCTGGCTGGCCGCCCCCCTGACCAACCCTGCTGCCATTGCCGCGCGGCAGGATGCCTGGTCCTGGTTGCTCGCCCAGCCGGAGGCCGCCAGCCAACTCCGACGCGCCCTGCGTAGCGTTCCCGACATCGCCCGCGCCCTGGGGCGGCTGTCGCTCAACCGCGGCGGCCCGCGCGACCTTGCCGCGTTGCGCGACGGACTGGCCGCGGCCGCGACGATCGCGACACTGCTCGAAGGACCGCTGCCCCCGGCGCTGCAACTGGCCCGCGCCGCGTTGCCGACCGACCTGTCGCTCGCCAGGGAACTCACAGCAGCCCTGGCGGACCCGACGCCCCATCGGCTGGAGGACGGCAACGCCATCCAGGCCGGTTATGACGGAGAACTCGACGCCCATCGGGCGCTGCGTGACGACAGCCGCCGCGTGCTGACCACCAAGCAGCTCGACTACGCCCAGCGTTTCGGTGTCGCCAGCCTCAAGATCCGCCACCACGCCCAGCTCGGCTACATCATCGAGGCGCCCGCCGCCGCGGTGGAGAAGCTGCGTGGCTTCCCGGAGCTCACGCTGCGCCAGGGCATGGCGAACGGCGCCCGCTTCACCACGCCCGACCTGTCCGAACTCGACCGCCAGATCGCCGAGGCGGGCGAGCGTGCCTCGGCACGGGAACGCGCTGTGTTCGCCCATCTCGTGCGCGCCGCGTTGGAGCAGGCCGATCCGCTGGCCACCTGCGCCGATGCCCTGGCGCTGCTGGACGTCGCGCAATCCGCCGCAAAACTGGCGGAATCCGGCACCTGGTGCCGGCCGGAGGTGCGTGACGACGATGCCTTCCTGGTGAAAGGCGGCCGCCATCCGGTGGTCGAGGTCGCCCTCGCCGGCCATGCCGCCTTCGTGCCCAACATCTGCGACCTGTCGCCCGATCGACGCGTGCTGCTGCTGACCGGCCCGAACATGGCCGGCAAGTCGACCTTCCTGCGGCAGAACGCGCTGATCGCCGTGCTCGCCCAGGCCGGCCTGCCGACGCCGGCCGAGGCCGTCCAGATCGGCATCGTCGACCGGCTGTTCAGCCGGGTGGGTGCGGCCGACGACCTGGCCCGCGGCCGTTCGACCTTCATGGTGGAGATGACCGAGACCGCGGCGATCCTGCACCAGGCCGGCCCGCGCTCGCTCGTCGTGGTGGACGAGATCGGGCGCGGCACCGCCACCCTCGACGGGCTGGCGATCGCCTGGGCGGTTCTGGAAGCGCTGCACTCGGCAATTCGCTGCCGCACCATTTTCGCCACACATTTCCACGAACTTGCCGGTCTCGCCGATCGTCTGCCGCGGCTGAAGCCGCACACGATGAGGGTGAAGGAATGGAAAGGCGGCGTGGTGTTCCTGCACGAAGTGGCCGAAGGCGCGGCCGGACGCTCCTGGGGCGTGCATGTCGCGGAACTGGCCGGCGTGCCGGCGCCGGTGGTCCGGCGTGCGGGATCCCTGCTGACAGCACTGGAAAAACACCACAGCCCGCTCGCCGCCGGTGCCCCGCTTGGGGCACTCCCGCTGTTCGCTGCGGCGGACCCTGTGGCCGCCGAACCGCCCGCCGCGGAACCGCCACAGCTGACTGAACCGGATGCGCTGCACCGCGCGATCGGCGATCTTGACCCGGATCGGCTTACCCCGAGAGAAGCATTGGACGCTTTGTACCGCCTAAAGGCCCTCACGACTGTTCCCGTCGGCGAGACGAGCGAGTACCATTGACGCAATGCTCACCCCGATCCCCCTGCCTCGCGCCCCCGAGGCCGCTGCCACAATCCTTTCGGATGCTCTTGCCGCGCTCGGCAGCGAACAAGGATCGGTCCCCCGCGACGCAGCCCTGGGCGCCTTCCGCCGCCACCTCGCCCGTATCCAGACCTATGTGCAGCACGCCTTCGAGCAGGAACAGATTTCCGGCCTGCAGGCCGCACGGCTGCTGGGCGCCCTGGTCGACGGCGTCATCGGCGCGCTTTACGAGCATGCAACCCACGACACCGGGTTCGGGGAGCCGGACCATCTCAGTATTGCCGCCACCGGCGGCTATGGCCGCGGCGTGCTGGCGCCGTTCAGCGACATCGACCTGCTGTTCCTGACCGCCGAACACCCGACGCCCGAAACACTGCAGGTCGTCGAGTACATGCTGTACTTCCTGTGGGACCTCGGGCTGAAGGTCGGGCACGCCACCCGCTCGATCGAGGACTGCCTGTTCGAGGGCGCCAAGGACACCACGATCCGGAC
>JARLIJ010000314.1 GCA_031291795.1 Acetobacteraceae bacterium
ACGCCGTCCCCTGGGCTGATCCGGCTCTGGCCGGACTGACCGCGGGGACGACCCTCCCGGTCGAAAGGTCAGGCCGCCCTGACGCCGGCGACGAACGTGCGTACCTCGGCTGACAACCTCTCGGACTGCTGTGAGAGTTCGCCTGCCGCGCCCAGAACCTGGGTGGCTGCCGATTCGGTTTCGGCGGCTGTACGGCCAACGCCAGCGATGTTGACCGTCACCTCCTGGGTCGCCTGGGCGGTCTGCTGCACGTTGCGGGCGATTTCCGATGTGGCCGCGCCCTGTTCCTCCACCGCCGCGGCGATGGTTGTCGCAATCGTGCCGACTTCCTCGATCGTCCCGGTGATGTCGCGGATGGCGTCCGCGGCCTCCTTGGTGGCCGCCTGGATGTGGCTGATCTGCGCGGCGATGTTCTCGGTGGCCTTTGCCGTCTGCTGTGCCAGGCTCTTCACCTCGGACGCGACCACGGCAAAGCCCTTGCCAGCGTCGCCGGCCCGCGCCGCCTCGATCGTGGCATTCAGCGCCAGCAGATTGGTCTGCGCGGCAATGCTGGTGATCAGGCCGACCACATCACCGATATTCTGGGCGTCGTCTGTCAGCGTCTGGACGATCGTGTCGGTGCGCCGTGCATCGGTGACCGCCTTACCGGTGATCTTGGCCGACTGGGTCACCTGACGGCTGATCTCGGCGATGGATGCCGTCAGCTCCTCGGCGGCCGACGCGACGGTCTGCACGCCGGTGCTGGCTTCCTCAGCCGCCGCGGCGACGGTTCCGGCTTGCTGGCTGGTCTGATCGGCCGTCGCGGTCATGGATCTGGCCGTCGCCTCCATCTCGGTCGACGAGGCGGACAGCATCCCGACCAAACGGCCGATGTTGCTCTCGAAACCGTCCGCCATTTGGTGCAGCGCCGCTTTTTGTTCGGCCGCGGCCCGCAGCTTGGTCGCCTCCTGCTCGGTGCGCAGGCGCGTGGTCTCAACCATGCTGTCCTTGAATACCAGCACCGCACCGGCCATGCCGCCGACCTCGTCGCGCCGGTCAGTGCCCGGAACCACAGCCGCGAGGTCGCCCTTTGCCAGCCGGTCCATCCCGGTCATCAGGGCGCCGAGCGAGCCGGTGATATCCCGACCGACCAGCCACGCGACGACCAGCGTGACCAGCATGATCGCGCCGCCTACCGCGCCCATCCGCAGGAGCGAGGCCCGGAAACTGGCGTCCAGGTCGTCGGTGTAGGCGCCCGAGGTGATCACCACGTTCCAGGGCGAGAACCTGGCGACCGCGTTGACCTTCCGAAGTGCTTCGGTCTGGCCGGGTTTGGGGAACATGTAGCTTGCCGTGCCGGTGTCGGAGGACCGGACGGCCGCAATCAGCAGGTCGAAGATCGGCTCGCCGGTGGCCTTGTCGACAGGCGATGGCTTGCCTTCGATCGCCGGGTTCACCCCATGCATGAGGGTTCTCCCGGTGGCTATATCCTGGACCACCAGATAGCCGACCCCGCCGTCGAAGCGGATGGAACGGATGTCCTGGTGAAACAGATCGAGCGCCTGCGCCCGCGTGATCTCCTGTGCGACGACCCTGGCTTCCAGCGCGCCGGCAAGCGTGACAGCGGAATCGACCATGGCTCCGAGCTTGTCCAGGCGATCGCTAATCATGCTCTCGTGCAGCGTCGTTGCTCCGATGGCACCGATGGCGAGCATCGCAGCCACCGACAATGCCACCAATAGTCCAAGCTTCGTACGCAGCCTGAGCCGGCTGAGAATATTCATATGCGCGTTCGATCCTTGGCAAGAGAGTTTGGCCTTAATGAAAATATATATAGGCGCATGAGATTCTGCCTCGTGGTTCCCACAAACTACTAAAATTGTAAGAGCCTGTCCGGGATCATATGTCGTTTTGATACGGTTTTGAGGTTGCCACGTTTTCGTAGAGTGCCTGAGGGCTTGAGTGGTTACGGTTCCGTGGTGACTGCCTCGGCGGCAGCTTCGTAGACCATCGGTGACCGCACGATTCGCTCAAAATCGCACGCTAAGGGTCTACTCATGCCAACCGCCGCTGAGACCGACTCATGGGCTGTCTCTGCCACCCCGTCATGGCCGGGCGGGTCCCGGCCATCTGTCGCGGCACCCTGCTTCACGGATGGCCGGCACGGAGGCCGGCCATGACGGTGGGACGGTCAGTGCCAACGGCCGTTGGTATCAGTTGACGATTGCCATACGGGCGCATCTTGAAAGAGGATTCTGAAACGAAAATCGCCAGGATGCACGCTGACCGTGACCAACGCGCGGATCCACAACGGCGAGAACGGCATCCTGACCGGCGGCGCGGACGCTGCCAGCACGCACGGGATGTACGTCGCGATCTTCAATTCCGAGATCAACAACAACGGCGCGCCGGCGAGCCGCCTGCGCTACGGGTGCGAGTCCGTGCCGTACCCGGAATGGCCCGGGCTCTTACGGAACCAACGCGAAGTCCCCGATCAGGGCATGCGGGGCGATCGTCTGGTCGCAGAAATTGATGCCTGACATGGCCTGATACTGGTCCAGCGTCCGCACCGACCCCAGGCCGTAGCCCGTCAGGTCGACGGGCGCATCGCCGGCCGCCGGCCGCATCCCCAGAAGCTGGCGCACGCGGGCCAGCGACAAGGCGTCCAGTTCGCCCCACTGGCGGGCGTCCTCCCAGTGGCGGGCGCGCTCGACCTTGGCGTACTGGTGCCAGATGATGGCTTCCGTCGGGCCGAAGAAATCCCACCCGTTGGTCCAGAGCCGTGCGGCGAGCGTCGTCTCCTCGCCGTGGAAATACAGGCGGGGGTCGTAGGGCACCTCGCGGATCCAGGCAGCGGGACCGAACAGGAAGCCGGCGGCCACGAAGGCGGTCGGCTTGGGGGTGGTCGGCGTCGGTTCCATGACGGCCTGCTGCAGCAGGACGCCGCCCAGGCCGAATTCCTTAGCCGCCAGGAACGCCGGCTTGTCGCTGATCAGCTCGTTCGGCGGTTCGTAGGCGGGCGGATAGGTCGTCAGCAACGGCTTGCGGGACGGGCAGGCGGCCAACTGCGCCAGCAGCAGCACGTCCCAGTTGGGCGCGAACCGCATATGGGAGTCGATCTGCAGCACGAACTGCTCGCCGCGCCAGAGCTGGTAGCCCAGCGCGCGCGCCCAGCACACGCCCATCGATTTCGACGCATCGACATGGCCGACGACAACCCGGTCATGCGCGACGGCAATGCCGTCCTCGGGCAGTGTCTGCAGGATGATCCCGACATTGATCTGATCCGGGTAGCGCGCCTTCTCGAACAGGTCGCGAAGTGTCGGCACGCATTCGCGATCACGATAGCAGGCAATGTTGACGAAGATCACCAGGACCTCTCCGCAGGTGCGGGGCGGGTCTATAACCGGAGGCAGTTCAGTATCCAGTAAAATCATTCCGTTCGGGCGTACGGGTCGTACCGGCACAGTCAAGCTGTATCAAATCGAAGTAAATATCGAGGGAAATCCGGCAAAATGTCGCACAACGTTCCTTATAGGCAATGCAACTTCCTGGACCGATCCGCGGTTCCAGTCGTTGCCTTCTCGTCATGGCCAGGCTTGACGAGGATGGGGGATGGAGTGCCTCCGGTCTCCCTGAAGCCGCTCCAACCCGCTTCGCCGCCGTCACGCGCGCGCGGCAGGCAGACCGAGACGATCATGCCGTGCCCCACCGCGGCCTCGATCCGCAGCGTGCCGCCCGGCTGGGTCGCGCCGCCATGCGCCATGCTCCGCCCCAGCCTCGATCCCTTGCCGATCGGCCTGGTGGTGAAGAACGGGTCGGGCGCGCGGTTCGGCGCCGCCTCGGGCATCCCGGTGCCGCTGCCCGCATCGCCGCCGCCAGAGAACGGCTTAGCCGGGAGCGGTCACCCGCCGCAGCCAGGCCCCCGCCGTCGCCACCGCGTCGCGCGCCTTGCGCACCCCGCTGGTGGACCGCATGAACCCGTGCACCACGCCGGCGAACGTCTCGGCCTCCACCGCGACCCCGGCGGCGCGGAGCTTGTCGATCAGCGCCTCGCCCTCCGAACGGAGGACGTCCAGTTCGGCCAGCAGGACGAGAACCGGCGGCAGGCCGCGCAGATCGGCGCGCAGTGGCGCGGCGAGCGGGTGCAACCGGTCCGCCGCATGCGGCACGTAGACGTTCCAGTAGAACGCCATCCGCTCCCGGTTCAGCCCGTAACCGCCGTCGCCGAACGCCTGGTAGGACGGCGTGTCGAGCCGGCTGTCGGAGACCGGGTAGGCCGTCAGGATGCCATTCAGAGCGGGCCCGCCCGCATCGCGCAGCAGCAGCGCGGTCGCCAGCGCCAGGTTGCCGCCGGCGGAATCGCCGCCGACCAGCAGCCGGCTTGCATCCAGGCCCCAGTCCGCCGCATGCGCCGCCACATGGCGGACGACGGCGGCGCATTCCTCGAGCGCGTGGGGGAACTGCGCCTCGGGCGAGAGGGCGTAGTCGACGTTGACCATCGCCACCTCACCAGCGGCGGCGAGTTCCCGCACCAGCTTGTCATGCGTGTCGACCGACCCCCAGATCCAGCCGCCGCCGTGGAAATACACCACCGTCGGCAGCATCCGGTCGGTCCGCGGCCGGTGCACCCGGACGAAGATCCGCCGTCCGCGGGCGGCCACCCAGCGTTCGGTCGTCTCGGCCATCACCGGCCCACCGCCGGCGGTGAGCATGCTCAGCGCGTCGTTTACCCGCCGGTGCGGTTCGATCGGCAGTTCCACCCGGATGGGCGGGTACTTGGCCGCCGCTGCCTCCGCCGTGGCGGTGAACGCCGCCATTTCCGCATCCCAGCGTGATCGGTCGACCATGAACTTCTCTCCTTCCGCAACGCCGGTATCGGCACGAACCGCCATGCAAGCGGGATCGCGCGACGATTGCAACTTGCGATCCGGGCCCAGGCGGCCTTTAGGTTGCGTCGCACTCTGACGTTGCCGAGAGAACGATCCGCGCCATGCCGATCTGCCCCCTCCCGATCACGCCTCTCCTGGGCACGCCGAGGACGGTCCGCCCCAGATGACGATCCCCCGGCTCAACCCCGCCGGCCGCTTCGCCGCGACCGCGCTGTTCCGCCCGGAGAGCGTCGCCGTGTTCGGGGGCGACACCGCGGCGGGCGCCCAGGTGCTCGCCAACCTCACGCTGGGCGGCTTCAAGGGCGTCATCCAGGCGGTCGGCACGCCGGCGGAGGTCACCCAGGGCACCCACCTGGCGATCCTCGCCGGCCCGCCCGACGGGATCGCCGCCACGCTCGCGGCGCTGCCGGCGCGGGGCTGCTTCGCCGCGATCGTGCCCGGCCGGATCACGGGCAGCACCGAAGCCCTGCGGCAGGCCGCCCGCGCCAGCGGCGTCCGCACATTGGGGCCGCATTCGTTCGGCCTGGCGGTGCCGGCGATCGGGCTGAACGCCACCCGAACCCATCTGCCGCCGCCGGCCGGGCGCCTGGCACTGGTTTCGCAATCCGCCGCCCTGTGTCGCACCGTGATCGACTGGGCGGCGCCCAACGGCGTCGGGTTCAGCCATATCGTCGGCATCGGCGGCAATGCCGATATCGGCTTCGCCCTGGTGCTGGACTGGCTGTCGCGCGATCCCGGCACCGGCACCATCGTGCTGGATATCCGCCTGCTGAAGGACCACCGCGCGTTCCTGTCCGCCGCCCGTGCCGCCGCTCGGTTGCGCACCGTCGTGGCGATCCGCGCGGGCGGGCGGCTCGCCGATCCCTCCGGCGCTGCGGACCTGGCGTTCGAGGCGGCGTTGCGCCGCGCCGGCGTGCTGGCGGTGTCGCGGCTGGAAGACGTGCTCGCCGCGGCCGAGACCCTGTCGCGCGCCCGCGCCGTCCGCACCGAGGCGCTGGCGATCGTCAGCAACGCCATCGGGCCGGGGCGGCTGGCCGCCGACGCGGTGCTGCGCCACGGCTTGGCGCTGCCAGCTGCCCTGCCCGAGGGCATGCAGGTGGTGCCGCCGGACCAGGAGGACCAACTGGTCGACGCGGTGCTGACCCAGGCCGCGCTGCCCGAGGTGGGCGCCGTGCTGGTCGTGCACGCGCCCACCGGGCCGAACGATGCCGCGATGTTCGCGCGCCTCGCCGGGGAGTCCAAGACGCTGCGCGTGCCGCTGCTGGTCTGCGCGATGGGCGAGACCACGGGTGCGCTGCACCGCGCGCGGCTTGTGGAGGCCGGGCTGCCGGTGTTCGCCGGGCCGGAGCAGGCGGTGCGCGGCTTCGTGCATCTGGTGCAGGACCGGCGCAACCGGGCGGCTGCCCGCGAGCTGCCGCCGAACACCGTGCTGGCGCTGGCGCCCGACAGCGCGGCGGTGCGGCGGCGGTTCGCCCGGGTGCGCGCGGCCGGCCGGCTGGCGCTGATGCAGGACGAGGCGCTGGAGGTGCTGGCCGCCTACGGCATTCCGGTGGTGGCGAGCCGGGTGGTGACGGCAGCGGAGGATGCCGCGGCGGCGGCGGGGCTGCTGGGCTTCCCCGTCGTGGTGAAGCTGCGCCAGGACGCCGCCCCCGCCGACCGGCCGGCCTTTGGCCTGCGGCTGGACCTGCACGATGCCGCCGATGCCGCCGCCGCCGCCCGCCTGCTGCTGGGCGGCGCGCAGCGGCGGGGGGAAGCCGCGACGCTGCTGGTGCAACGCCAGGCCGGGCGGGCGCGGGAGCTGGCAATCCGGGTGGCGGACGACGCCACGTTCGGCCCGACCATCAGCTTCGGCCAGGGCGGCACGCTGCCGGAGAACGGGCGCGCGGTGGCGGTCGACCTGCCGCCGCTGAACCTGCCGCTGGCGCAGGCGCTGATCGCGCGCAGCC
>JARLIJ010000057.1 GCA_031291795.1 Acetobacteraceae bacterium
TCGCCTATCTCGCGACGCTGAAATAACGGAGCGGGGGCGGGCCGCCCCCGTTTTTTTTTTATCTTTTTATAAAAAGGCGGGGGGGGCGCCCCCCCCCCCCCCCCAATCCCCCCGGGGGGCAGCACCCGGTGGGTCATGACGGTTTTCCAGTCAGCCTGAAATTTGCCCTAGCGTCCCGATCCCGCAGCCCGCCACACGCTCACCGGAACGCCGGGATCACCTGCTCGCACAGCATCGCCAGGGAGGTGCTGACCTGTCCGGCCGGGATCTGCATCCCGCAGTTCATCTCCGCCAGGATGCCGTCCAGCCCCAGCTCCTGCTGCAGCGCGCCCAGCCGGTCGACGACCATCTGCGGCGTGCCGACGACGATCTTGCTGCGCACCGCCTCATCGTAGTCGATGCTCTGCAGCCGCTGGCCGCGTTCGGCCCGGTTCTCGATCGCGCGCGCGCCTTCCTGCGTCGCGGACTGCTCGATCCGCGCGCCGAGGTAGCGGTAGAAGAACATCACGCTCTCCCGCGGCTGCTCGCGCGCCTCGGCCTCGGTCGCCGCGACATAGACCGGCACGCGCAGGTAGACGCGCCCTTTGCCGGGATGGCCGGCCGCCTGCCACGCCTCGCGATACAGCTTCAGGTTCGGCACCAGCTCCGTCAGGTCGCCCAGCCGGGTCGCGACGAAGATCGGGTAGCCGGCCGCCCCGGTCTGCACGAACGTATCGGGGCTGTTCACCGCGATCCGCAGCTCCGGATACGGCGCCTGGAACGGCTTCGGCACCAGGTGCACGTCGTGGAAATGGTAGAAATCGCCGTCGAACGAGAACGTCTCCTGCGTCCAGGCGCGCCGCAGGATCTCCAGCACCTCGGCAAACCGCTCGCGGCTTTCGGCGTAGGAAATCCCGTACGCCTCATACGTCCGCGGAAACCCGCTGCGCCCGACACCGAAGATCAGCCGCCCATGGCTGAGGTGGTCGACCGTCGCGGCCTCCTCGGCGATGCGCAGCGGATGGCATAGCGGCAGCACCTGAACGGCGATGCCAAGCTTCATGCGTTTCGTACGGGCGGCGATGGCGGCGGCAATGGTCAGCGGTGCCGCCAGCACCGACCGCTCGGGCGCACAATGCAGTTCGGCCAGCCACATGACGTCGAGGCCGCTTCGCTCCCCCTGATCCACGAGGTCGAAGGATTCGGTGAACGCATCGGCCTCGCTCTGGCCGTTCCTTCGCTGGAACTCGTGGAATATACCGAACTCCATGGCCGCCTCCCGTTTGTTGGAGACAGCGTCGGACGGTTCCCGTCAGGCCGCAAGCGTCATGTGTGGGCGAGCACCCGTGTGGCCGGCAGCGTCATGCGCGCCACGGTGCCCTGCCCCGGCGTGCTGTCGAGCGTGAGGTGGCCGCCATGCAGCGTCACCAGCCGGGTCGCCATTGCCAGCCCCAGGCCGATGCCGGGCCGGTGCAGCTCCGCCGCGCGCTCGAACGGCAGCAGGACGCGGGCGAGGTCCTCCGGCGGGATGCCCGGGCCGTTGTCGGCGATCGTGATCTCCACCCCGCCGTCATCCGCCAACGCGCGCGCCGAGACATCCACCCTGCCCTCGCGACCGGTGTACTTGACCGCATTGCTCACGACATTGAACAGCGCCTGGCGCAGCCGTGGCGTGTCGCCCAGCACCGGCGGCAGGTCCGCGGGCACTGCGGCGCACAAGGTGATCCCCAGCCGGCTTGCCTCCGGCTGCAGCAGCCGCACGACCGATTCCAGCAGGGCACGCAGGTTGACCGCATGCTTGCACAGCGTCAGCCCGCCCGCATCGGCACGCGCGAAGTCGAGCAGCCGCTCGATCAGGGTCAGCAGGTCGACACCGCTGTGGTGGATGCTTTCGGCATAGTCCACGTAATCCCGCACGCCCAACGGCCCGTGGATCTGTTCGGCCATGAGGCGGGCGAAGTTGATCACCGCGTTCAGCGGCGTGCGCAATTCGTGGCTGACATTTGCCAGGAACTGCGACTTGCCCTGGCTCGCCCGTTCGGCCGTGGCGCGGGCCTGCTCCAGCGCCTCCTGCAGGCGCTTCTGTTCGGTGATGTCGACCCGCAGCGCCACCCGGTGGCCGTCCGGCGTGTGGCGCACGCGGATCATGTACCAGTGGCCGGACTCGGCGTCATGGATCTCGCGCGGGGTGGCATCCCGGCGGTCGAGCGCCCGCACGCGCCTGGCGAGGAAGCTGGCGCGGTCGGTGTAGGCCTGCGGATCGTTGACCATGCGGGCGTCGATGGATCGTTCCAGAACCGCCGCATAAGGCTGCCCGGCGAGTTCCTCGGTCGGCGGCAGATGCGGAAAGAACTCATGATAGGCAGTGTTGGCGAAGACGAACCGGCGCGCCGCATCGTACACCACGACGGTGCCGTCGATGGCGTTCAGCGTCTGCCGCAGGATGGCGTTTTCCTGCCGCAAGGCCTCGAGCTCGGTCTGGTCGGCCGCCGTGCGGCCGGCTTCCTTAGGCGCATCCGCCATGCCATGCCTGTCCATACGCACGCCCGGCTCCTACGCCGGCGAGGCAAGGATAGGCGCACGGGGTATGTCGCACATCCTGATTCGCATCTAAGTCACTTGCATCCAGTCACGATTTTGCCACGGCACCGCCGCGCCGCCCGGGGGGCACACCGCCCACCGTGACCTAAACGACATATAAGAAAGTTGTCGGATGGTTTCAGGTGCCCCCGACCGGCGCGAATTCATGCGGGTCGTGCGGGATTGTATCGGCGGGGCCACACGCCCCGCCGGAGCGGCGCGCCTCATTCGATACGGATCACCACCTTGCCGACATGGGCGCGGCTCTCCAGGTGGCGATAGGCCTCCCTGGCCTGCTCGAAATCGAAGATGCGGTCGATCACCGGGTGGATCGCGTGCAGCGCGATGGCGCGGTTCATCGCCTCGAACATCTGGCGCGAGCCGACATAGATGCCGCGCAGGGTGATGGTGCGGCGCAACACCGCCGTGGGATCGATATCACCGCCGGTCAGCACCCCGATCAGGTGGACCTGGCCGCCATGGCGGGTCGCCGCGATCGAGCGGGCCAGGGTGCCGGCGCCGCCCACCTCCACCACATGGTCGACGCCGCGCCCGCCGGTCAGCGCCAGCACTTGTTCCTGCCAGTCCGGGTGCTGCTTGTAGTTCACCCCGTCGGACGCCCCCATCGCCTTGGCCTGGGCGAGCTTGCCGTCGGCGGAGGAAGTGGCGATGACGCGCGCCCCCGCCGCATGGGCGAATTGCAGCGCGAAGATCGAGACGCCGCCGGTGCCCAGCACCAGCACGGTCTCGCCGGCCTGCAGCGGGCGGCCACCATGCAATGCGTTCCAGGCGGTGACGCCGGCGCAGGGCAACGTGGCGGCTTCCTCGTACGACAGATGCGCCGGCAGGTGCACCACGCCGTCCTGGTCGAACAGCACGTATTCCGCCAGCACACCGTCGATCGCGCCGCCGCGGGAGCTTTCCACATGCGCCGGCTCCAGTTCGCCGCCCAGCCAGGTCTGCATGAACAGGCCGGCCACGCGGTCGCCGGGGGCGACGCGGGTGACGCCGAGGCCGACCGCCACCACCTCGCCCGCGCCGTCGGACAGCGGGACCAGATTGGCCGGCAGGCTGCCGCGGGCGGCCCGGCCGCGCGCGACGTTGAGGTCGCGGTAGTTCAGGCTGGCCGCGCGCATGCGGACCAGGACCTGGCCGCGGTCGGGGCGCGGTGTCGGTGCCTCCTGCAGCACCAGCGTGTCGATGCCGTCGGCCCGCGGGAAGCGGTAGACGCGCATGGCATTTCCTCCGTCAGTACCCCCGTTCGGGGTGGAAGCGGTTCGGCAGCGGGCGAACGTCGCGCCACGCGCGCAGATTGTCGAGGAAGATATCCAGGCTGCGCGGGTTGTAGGTCGCCGGGTCGTCGGCCGAGGTGTGCGGGCTGATCACCAGGTTGGGCGTGGTCCACAGCCGGTGGCCGGCGGGGATCGGTTCGGGGGTGAACACGTCGAGCACGGCGCCGCGGATGTGCCCGCTGTCCAGCAGGTCGCACAGCGCGTCCTGGTCGACCAGCTCGCCGCGGCCGATGTTCACGATACCCGCGTGCTGCGGCAGCAGGTTCAGCCGCCGCCGGTCGATCAGGTTGCGGGTGGCGTCGGTGAGCGGGCTGGCGAGCAGCAGGAATTCCGACTGCGGCAGGATGGCGTCGAGTTCGTCGGTGCCGACGACGCGGGCGCAGTCCGGATGCGGCGCGGGGTTGGCGCGCACGCCGGTGACATGCATGCCGAACGCGGCGGCGTGGCGGGCGGCTGCCCCGCCCAGCGTGCCGAGGCCCACGATGGTGATGTGCCGCCCGGCCAGGACGGAGCCCCACAGTTTCTGCCAGCTTCCGGCGCGCTGGTTGGTGGTCATTTCGGGGATGCGGTTGGCCAGCATCAGGATCGCCATGAGAGCGAACTCGCCCGACTTGGCCTCATGCGTGCCGCGGTTGTTCATCAACGCGACGCCCTGGGGCAGCCAGTCGAACGGGGCGAGCTTGTCGAGGCCGGCACTGGTGACGAACAGCAGCTTCAGGGCGGGGGCGGCACAGGGGAATTGCGCCTTGACGACGCTGGTGTCGGTGACGAGGGCCTCGGCGTCCTGCATGGCGGCGGCAAAGTCGGCATCGGTGCTGCCGATGGTGACGGCGTGGCCGGTGCCGATGTCCGGCGCGCGGGCTGCGGCTTCATCCCACATGGCGCGGGAGAACTGGAAGAGCGGGTCGTTGGGTGGGTTCTGGATATGGATTCGCATGGCGGGGAAAGTGGCATGCTGCGGGTGCGAAGGACAAGGTGGGGGTGGGGGGTTGAGCCGAGCTGCGACGCTCGACGCGCCGTTTCTTAGAGGCATTCGCCTGGAATATTAAGCGTGATTGAGGATCATTGTCATATCCTGCTGGCTTTAAGAGAAAAGGTCATGCCGCACTGTACCAACGGCATGAAAAGCTTGAGCATTTTCCGAATGGAGCTCATTGGTTGGTTGGCGGCGGTTGCGGGAACGACGGCGAGGACAACAGATGGATCGCGGGACTATCAGACGCGCATGGTGGGGTTGGGCAGTTAGTACTTTCTTGGTGCTGCTTTTGTTCTGTGACACGTTGATAGGAAGGACGGCCAGCATCCATACTATCGTGCCGTTCAGGCTGACGCCGGACCAAACCGTAAGTGTCACGATCTTTCGGCTTTTCCAGGATCAGCTCTATTTCGGCCTCGCATTTGAAAGGCACTGTTCTGATCTTGGAGACTGGCGTGCGTCCCGGGAGAAAGATGGCTTTCTATATCTACATCCCGGTACGGAAATTCGCATCATGGCAAGTGTGCCGGCCGCTCCCCCTGTCACGTTCGAAGCCATGCCGAATGAGTCCCCTTGTAACACCGCGTACAAGTCTGAACTACGCATGACAAGTAACTTGTCAGTTGCGTCAGGTGTGTGGCATTGGCCACCTCCACCAAACCCGGCGTATATTCCTTTGCACCGCGGATATAACCAACTGGCATTCCGAGTAACGGCCGTTGGCGAACCACTGATCGGCGAGTCAGTGGATTTGTTTGTTACTGCCCCAATAAGCTTGAAGGAAGCGAGAGGCTCCGCCAGATGGTTCTGGTGCGGCTCACTGCTGTGGGATCTGTTGCCGTGGGAGATTTGGCCTATTGCGGCAATTGGACTAGCAATTTGGGCGGCCCAGAACCTCCGAAATGCCAGGAGAATTCGGCGTGATTCTCAGTCGAAATCTGGCAAACTAGGCGACGCGTGACTATCGACCACTCCGCATCCATTATGTGACGTGGCTGGCGGCGGAGATCGAGCGGGCGCGGTCGGAAGTAGCCGGCGTCAGGTCTGAGCAGCTAGACGGCGGATAGTTTCATCAATCACTTGTAGCGGTCGACGTCGCGCTTCTGCTGAGAAGTTATGGCTAGCAGAGCGCTGCTGCATCTATCTCTTCCGCGATAGAAAGTAATTTCTTGCATGGCCTCAATCACTGAGACCGTGGTCTGAATGATAGTTCCAGACGTATCTTTGATGTCGTTGGTGTTGTAGTGGTACCCAAGTGTTTGCGCTTCGTCGATAAATTCGGACGGGGTCGACACCCGGTTCGAGCATTCTGCCGGATATTTGGTAATTACGAACCATTCCCCTTCAGATGCCGCAAGGGGAGATGCCGCCAGTAGGCAGACAAGTAGGATCAGACGCCGCACTGGGCCACTCCGTCGTGACGACACGATGAGGGAATGGCATACCCCCGAGCGATCTTGCTGTTCAAGGCTCCTCATAACGACCTGATTTTGAAGGGCGGCTCTGGCTCTGGAGACTTGGGGCATCTAGGCCGCGTCCATAGCACAGACGGTCGCGGTTATGTTGCGCCCGAGTGGTTGGGGCTCACACGACGTGGCTGCAAGAAAGCGTCGACACCCCCTTGGGGTCATGGAACGTCCGGTCACTCTCCCCTGCGTCCGCAGGCGTTTCGAGACCGGCTCGAATGGAAGTGGATGGGTTTCCGCCAAGTGTTACGCCGGTCAAGCTCGAGACCGACGATGCGCAAGGCGCGCCGGTCAGTCAGGGAAGAATTTGGAACCGCAGATGCACACAGATGCACACAGATAGGCGGAGGCGCTGGACGGGCCGGGGCTTCCCTGTTTGGCATAAGTAACTGAATCGACGCGATTTTAGCCGCCGCCGGCGCTGCACGCATGAACCATCTGTGTGCATCTGTGTGCATCTGTGTGCATCTGTGGTTCCAAATTCTTCCTTTGCCCCACCGCCCCTGACAGCGCGATTCGGCCTGGACCAGGCGCATAGCAGCGTCAAACGCCGCAATCGGCCGCTTCAAGCGATTGCCCAGACCCATCCCACTCCCATACCCAGCCCCCCTATGCTATCCTCCCCCCATGACCCACACCATCCGTGAGAAACAGAAGCTCCTCGCCCGCGTCCGCCGCATCCGCGGCCAGGTCGAAGCCATCGAACGCGCGCTCGACGGCGAAGCCCGTTGCGAGCAGGTCATGCACCTGATCGCCGGCGTGCGCGGCGCCATGGCCGGCCTGATGGCCGAAGTGGTGGAGGACCATGTCCGCACCCACCTGGTCGACCCCGTGAAGCACCCCGGCGCGCTCGACACCGAGGCCGCCGAA
>JARLIJ010000315.1 GCA_031291795.1 Acetobacteraceae bacterium
GACGAGGTCATGCTGCCCGGCTTCGAGGCAGGTTACGGTGTAGCCCCGCTCCGCAAGAATCGGCACGAACGAGGCCAGGTCGAGAAAACCCGCATGGCGTATGACCAGGGCTGTCTTCATCGAGTCCTCTCCGGAAAGCGCCATCATGCCGCACCGGCTGACGTATTGACCTGTTTTCTTCGTCCTGGCAGGGCTTGGCCCGGCCACCCCCACCAGTACCGAAGCCCTTTGCCTGGCGGCTGCGTGCGCCATTTTCCTGGCAGGGATGGCCGGGTCAAGCCCGGCCATGACGGAAACGAAACAGGTCGGGACATCCGCCGATTGGTATCATGCCGCACCGGCCGGCGACCGGCTGCCCTGAAAGGCGTGCGGAGTGCTCTGTCCCGGACCGGCGTTTTCTGCCGTTGCGCCGGGTACAGCCGACTCGCTCAGCGATGCTATCGGCGGAGTTCTGCGCTACGCGTTGCACCCGGCCTGGGTGCGGCAGCACCGCGTTCCGATGCAGTCCGGAGCTACGCCATGGACGTCGACGTGACCTGGCCCCCTCACCCCGACCTCGAACGGGTGCTGCTTCCCCAGCCAGGTCTGCCGCTTGTCGCGCCTGCCGCGCCAGCGTCCTTGGTTGGTCGAACCAAGGCGCGGCGCGCGATCCATGTGTCGGGCTACGAGCGCGAGGGACGGGATTTCTATGCCACGCCGTCCTGGGTCACCGAGGCATTGCTGCAGCACGTCACGTTCCGCGGCCCGGTCTGGGAGCCCTGTTGCGGTGACGGCGCAATGTCCAGGGTGCTGGCGGATCGGGGCTATGACGTGGTCTCCACCGACCTGGTCGAACGCGGGTTCGGCACGGCGGGGGTGGATTTCCTGGCGTGTCAGGCGGTGCCGGGCGGCTGCCGCAGCGTCGTGACCAACCCGCCCTATGGCGACACCGGCTTCCAGCAGGGACAGGCGAGGTCGCCGACGGCGATGCTGACCTTCCTGCGCCATGCGCTGGCGATGACGGCCTCCGTGCAGGGCCAGCTTGCGCTGCTGGTGCGCCTGCAGTGGATCGCCGGCCAGCGCGCAGCCGACCTGATGTCGGCCGCGCCGTTCGCCGCGGTGGTGGTCCTGCGCCAGCGGATCCGCTGGTTCGACATGGGCGAGGACACCAACCGCGCGCAGCACCATCATGCCTGGGTGGTGTTCGACCACGCCCACCCGGTCGGGCGCCCGCCGGCGCTGCTGTACGGGTGAACGCCAGGCCGGCGGCGCGGCCGACCCGGCCGCCAACAGCGTCCGTCAGTCGCCCGCGGGCCGGCCTCCGCCGTTCAGCCCCGGCCTCCGCCGTTCAGCTGTTGACCTGGTGCATCAGCTTTCCCAGCCCGTCCATCACCGGGGCCAGCTTCTCCAGCGTCTCCGACTCCAGGCTGAAGATCACCCGCTTCACGCCCAGGTCCGCGTAGCGCTTCAGCAGGTCGGCCTCCTGGCGCGGTGCCCAGACGGTGATCTCGATCTGGTCCGGGTCGCGGCCGGCCTCGGTCGCCATCTTGCGGAACTCGGGGATCACGGCGAGCAGGTCCGCGCCGCCGCGGGTCTGTGGCAGCCAGCCCTCGCCGTAGCGGATCGCGCGCCGCGCCGAATACGGAAAGGCGCCACCCACGATCACCTTGGGATGCGGCTTCTGCACCGGCTTGGGCCAGGTCATGACCGGGTCGAAGTTCACGAATTCCCCGTGGTATTCTGCCTTCGACTGGGTCCAGAGCGCCTTCATCGCCTCGATCCGCTCGCGCGCCGCCTTGTGGCGGGAGGTGAAGGGGATGCCGTGGTTCTCCAGCTCATCCTGGTTCCAGCCGTTGCCGACGCCGAACAGGAACCGCCCGCCCGAGATCTGGTCGATCGAGGCCACCAGCTTGGCGGTCTGGATCGGATCGCGCTGCGCCACCAGGCAGACGCCGGTGGCGATCTTCAGGGTCTTGGTCGCCATGGCCACCGCCGTCAGCGTCACGAACGGGTCCATCGTGTCGTAGTATTTCTTCGGCAGGTCGCCGCCGCCGGGGAACGGCGACTTGCGCGACAGCGGGATGTGCGAGTGCTCCGGCGCCCAGACGGAGTCGAAGCCGCGCTGCTCCAGCGTCTGGCCGAGCTCCGTCGGACTGACGGAATAGTCGGTGAAAAACATCGCCGCGCCGAATGCCAGCATGGCCCCCTCCTGTCTGCTTCGAGGCGGGGATCATGCCTCGCCCGGCGGCCAGCGACCAGGGGCGGGTGCGTCCGGTTCGGTTGCCGGCCGGAGCCGGTAGCGGCCGGCGCGTCGGCCGCTACCGGCCGCGACGTCCGTTCATCGCCTGCTTCCCCATCGCCCTGAACCCCGGCTAACCGGCCAGGAACACGCTGCTCGGTTCCTCCCAGAACGCGCGATCCTGCCGCAGCCGGGCGGTCATCGCGTCGATATAGGGGGCAGTGGCGCAAAGCTGCTCGAAATGCCGCGCGTTCAGCGTCAGCCCGGCGCGCTCGCACATTGCTGCGATCTCGTCCCGCCGCGCCTGGGGGATGTCGGCCTTCGCCGGATCCGGCACCGGCGGCAGCGCGGTGGAAAAGCTGGCGTTCGGGTCGAGCACGGGGCGGCGGGCGCGCCAGGGCGTCGCGGCCTCGTAGGCCTGGGCAACCCGCAGCACCGTCGCGTCGTCGAACGGCCGGCCGACCAGTTGCATCGACAGCGGCAGCCCGTCCGGCGTGTAGCCGATGCATTGCGCCAGCGCGGGGCCACCCAGCACGTTGAACGGCGTGGTCAGCGAACCCTTGGTCCAGAAGTTCAGCGTCCGCCAACTGTCCAGCCGCACCGCCGGGCCGGGCGAGGCGGTCACCAGCACGTCGTAGCGCGCATAGAGCGCCTCGGCCTCGGCCATCATCCGGCGGCGTTCGCGGCTGGCGGCGACGACGTCGGCGCCGGTGATCAGCAGCGCGCCCAGCGAGCGGCCGAGGAAGTCCTCGCCGAACTCGGCCAGGCGGCGGCGCAGCACTGGCTCGTGCACGGAGTAGAGCTCGCTCTCCGCACCGGTGATCTTCACGTCGTAATAGTCCTGCGCCGGGCGGATGCGGGCGTCCTCCAGCGTGGCGCCAAGGCCTTGCAGGACGTCCAATGCGGCCGCCAGCGCGGTTTTGGCGACCGGTGGGACGGCCACGTCCTCCTCGAACAGATGGCGCAGGACGCCGACGCGCAGGCCCTTGATGCTGCCGGTGAGGGCGGCGCGGTAGTCCGGCACGGCGCGGGTCGCGCTGGCGGGGTCCTGCGGATCGTGGCCGGCGATCGCCTGCAGCAGGATGGCGCAGTCCTCGGCGGTCCAGGTCATCGGGCCGGCGGTGTCGTAGCTGAACGAGTTGGTATAGACGCCGAAGCGGCTGACCAGGCCGTAGGTCGGCTTCAGCCCGACCAGCCCGCACAGCGCCGCCGGGTTGCGGATCGATCCGCCGGTGTCGGAGCCCAGCGAGCCCATCATCAGGCCGGCGGCGACGCCGGCGCCGGAGCCGGAGGAGGAGCCGCCAGTCATGTGGTCGCGGTTCCAGGGATTGCGGGCGGGCGGCCAGGGCAGGTCGAAGGACGGGCCGCCATGGGCGAACTCGTGGGTAGCGAGCTTGCCGAGCAGGACTGCACCGGCGTCGGCGAGCTTCCGGACGGTGGTGGCGTCGAAGTCCGGCACGTAGTCGGCGCGGGTGCGGGAATGGCCGGTCGTGCGGATGCCCTTGGTGCAGTAGATGTCCTTCAGGGCGAACGGGATGCCGTGCATCGGGCCGCGGTACTTGCCGGCGGCGATCTCGGCTTCGGCGGCGCGGGCCTGGGCCAGCGCCAGCTCGGCGGTGACCAGCAGATAGGCGTTGAGCTGCGGGTCGAGCGCGGCGATGCGGTCGAGGAAGGCCTGGGTCAGTTCCACCGGGGAGAGCTGCTGGCGCTCGATCAGGCGGGCGGCTTCGGCGATGGTCAGGTGGTGCAGGTCGGTGCTCGCGGGCGCTGCGTCGTTCGGCATGGTGGGAGTCCTCGTCCGGTCATGATTGCCTGGGCGGCCTAATAACTCCCCCTCCCCTTGAGGGAGGGGGTTGGGGGGGAAGGGTCGCATGGCACGGACCCTGGCCCCCTCCCCCTCAAGGGGAGGGGGAGAATGGCGGCGTTACACCGGGACCTTCACGCCGCGCTGGGCGGTGATCAGGCCGTAGTGCTGCAGCTGGCGGTGGGCCTCGAAGTTGAAGATGGAACGCCGGTTGTAGTCGCCGGCCGACAGGTCGCAGTCGGCCACGATCACCTCGTCGCCCAGCCCGACCGCCTTGGCGACCACGTCGCCGGTCGGGGCGATGATGCAGGTGTCACCGAGGAAATTGCTGCCCTCCTCGGCGCCTGCCTTGGCGACGCCCACCACCCAGCAACAGTTCTGGTAGGCCGCCGCACGCATCACCAGAAGGTTGTGTTCGGTAGCCAGATGGGCGGGCTCCATGACCCGGCGGTTGCCCTCCATCACCATGCGCGTGGCGCCGGTGTTGTAGCCGCACATCACCAGTTCGGCGCCCTGCAGGCCCATCACGCGCCAGGCTTCCGGCCAGCGGCGGTCGTTGCAGATGCACATGCCCAGCACGCCGCCGAACGCGCGGAACACCGGGAAGCCGAGGTTGCCGTTCTCGAAATACCGCTTCTCGAAGTTGCTCGCGCAGCCATCCGGGTCGGCATGCGCCAGGCCGGGAATGTGCACTTTGCGGTATTTCCCGACGATCGCCCCCGTCCCGTCGACCAGGATCGAGGCGTTGAAGCGCCGCTTGCGCCCCTCCTCCTGCGTCAGTTCGGCGTAGCCCAGCGAGAAACCGACCTGCAGCCGCGCCGCCTCATCGAACAGCGGCTGGATGGCCGGGTTCGGCATGGCGGCCTCGCAGAACGCGTCGGCCTCGTTCGGGTCGTCGAACACCCAGCGGGGGAAGAACGTGGTCAATGCCATCTCGGGGTAGATCACGAGGTCCGCCCCGAAGCTGTGCGCCTTGTGCAACTGCGCGATCAGCCGGTCCACGACCTCGGCGCGGCCCTCGGCGCGGGCGATCGGCCCCATCTGCGCGGCGGCCACGCGAACGACACGCGACATATCGAATACCCTCCTTCTGGTGATGAAACTCAGCCGCGCGCCAGGACTGCCCCGACGCGCATCGCCACCTGCAACACATGCCGGTCGTGGAACCGAGGCCCGGTCACCGTCACGCCGACCGGCAGGCCGTTCGGGCCGGTCAGGCCCGGCACGTTGACGCAGGGCACATGCAGCAGGCTCCACATGCGGTTGAACACCGAATCCCCCGTCGTGTGCAGCCCGAACGGTGCCTCTCCCGGGGCGCTTGGCGTGATCACGGCGGTGTAGTCGCGCGCGATGGCGTCGAATTGCGGGCGGCAGGCGGCGGCGAGGTCGTAGGCCGCGCACAGGGATTCCCCCGTGATGCCAAGCTCGTTCTCCACCTTGGCGCGGAAATCCGGGTGCAGCTTGGCGTAGCTGGCGCGGTATTCGTTCAGGAAGGCGGCCCGCCCCTCCCCGTTCATCACGGTGTTGTGAGCCGCGTGCAGGCGGGCGAACGCGGGCGGCAGGTCAAGCTCCACCACCTCGGCGCCGGCGTCCTGCAGCAGCGCCGCGGCTCGGGCGAAAGCCATGCGCGTGCCGTCCTCCGCCTGGTCCCACACCGGCGAGCGGCAGAACGCGATGCGCGCGCCGTCCAGCGTCAGGTCGCCTGGGGGTGTGTCGTCCTGGATCTGGAACACCTCGCACAGCAGGTCCAGGTCCGACGGCGCCCGCGCGATCCAGGTTAGCGTGTCCAGGGTCAGCGAATAGACCTTCACCCCTTCCCGGCTAACGCGTCCCCAGGTCGGTTTCATCGCCCAAACACCGCAGAACGAGGACGGGCGGATGGTGGAGCCGGCGGTCTGGGTGCCGAGCGCTAGGGGGATGTGGCAGTCTGCCACGGCCGCGACGGAGCCGCTGGAGGTGCCGCCGGGCGTGCGGGCGGGATCGGATGGGTGGCGGGTCAGCGGCTTGCGGCCGCCGCCGGCGAATTCGACGGTCTCGGTCTTGCCCAGGATCAGCGCGCCGGCCGCCCGCAGGGTCTCGATCGGGGCTGCGTCGATGCCGGGGCGGTGGCCGACATAGATCGGCGAGTTGTGCTGGGTCGGCATGTCGCGGGTCTGGATCATGTCCTTCACGCCGATCGGCAGCCCGTGCAGCGGCCCTTTCACCGGCTGCTTGTCGAGTTCCCGCGCCTGCGCGATCACGGCAGCCGGCTCCAGCCAGGCCCAGGCGCGCAGGTACGGCTCGCGGTCCGCGATCCGGGCGAGGCAGGCGCGGACGAGGTCCTCCACGCTCAACGTGCCGGCATGGATCTGCGCGAGGGCATCGGTGGCGCTCAGGATGTTGGCTTCGGTCATCGGTGTCTCTCC
>JARLIJ010000316.1 GCA_031291795.1 Acetobacteraceae bacterium
CGATGTTTTTTTTATTTATTTTATGGGATTTAGTTTGATGTTTTTCCCCCCCGCGCGGGGGGGGGGGGGGGCGGGGGGGGGGGGGCCAACCGGCACCATCGAAGCGAGCTAGACCCCTCCCCCCAACCCCCTCCCTCAAGGGGAGGGGGAGAAGTGCGGAATGATGCCCCGATGAGCGACAGCTTCGACGACCTGCGCGACCTGTACCAGGAAGTCATCCTGGAGCACGGCCGCCACCCGCGCCACGGCAAGCGCCTGGAAGCCTTCGACGCCACCGCCAAGGGCGACAACCCGATGTGCGGCGACCGCGTCCAGGTCTGGCTGCGCTACGGCCCGAACGACACCATCGCCGAGGCCGGCTTCGAGGCCCGTGGCTGCGCGATCTCCGTCGCCTCCGCCGACCTGATGGCCGAGACCGTGCCGAACCGCTCCAAGGCCGATGCCCGCGTGCTGTTCGCCGCCTTCCGTGACATGGCGCGCACCGGCACCTGCCCCGATTGCGGCGCGGCCCTGGCAGACCCGCTCGAACGGCTCGCGCCGCTGTCGAGCGTGCACGAATACCCGTCCCGGGTGAAATGCGCGACGCTGCCATGGCACGCGTTGATCGCCGCCCTGGATAGCAGCGAGAAAGGAGGCGAGCCGTGAATGACATGAGCCAGCAGCCGCACGCCGCCTGGACGCCGGACGGGGAGACGCAGCCGAAGCCCACGGAAGAAGCGCTGATCGACGCCATCGCGACCGTCTACGACCCGGAAATCCCTGTCAATATCTACGAACTCGGCCTGATCTACGCAGTCGACCTGCACGACGACGGCTCCGTGAAGGTGGAGATGACGCTGACCGCCCCCGCCTGCCCCAGCGCCCAGGAACTGCCCGAACAGGTGCGCGACGCGGTGATGGGGGTGCCGGGGGTGACCGCCTGCGAAGTCGAAACCGTCTGGGACCCGCCCTGGGACCCCACCCGCATGACCGAGGAAGCTCGGTTGCAGTTGAACATGTTCTGATCGACCGCGATATCGGAAACACCATGAGCACAACCACTGCTGCGCCCCCCCGCAAGACCCGCGCCCTCCCGCCGCTGATGACGCTGACAGACGCCGCCGCGACCCGGCTGCGCGCGCTCTACGAGAAGGGCGAGCAAGGCAAGCTGCTGCGCATCGGCGTCGCCACCAAGGGTTGCTCTGGCATGTCCTACGACATGAGCTGGGCCGAGGCGCCGGCGCCGACCGACGAAGTCGTGAACGACCGCGGCCTGACCGTGCTGGTCGACCGCAAGGCCTCGCTGTTCCTGATCGGCACTGTGATGGACTACGAGACGAAGGCCCTGACGTCGGGTTTCACCTTCACCAATCCGAACGAAAAGGGCCGCTGCGGCTGCGGCGAAAGCTTCCACGTCTGATGCCAACGGCCGTTGGCACTGACCTTCCCAGCCGTCATGGCCGGCACAGGGGCCGGCCATGACGAAGGCAGGAGAGTCGGTGTCTTCGGCGGTTGGTATGAGATCTGACCGCCTGCCCACAACAGGGTGATGCAACGTTCTGGTGCCGCGGCACTTCAGGCCTGCGAACAGCAGAATGGAGCGTCGCATGAACGGATTGATCTACCTGGTCGGACTCGTGGTGGTGGTGGTTGCGGTGCTGAGCTTTCTCGGGCTGCGCTGAGGCGCCCCGGGAAGCGCGACGTCCTCACCCAGCCGGGACGACTCGCGCCAGACGCCTGACGGTGTCCTGGTAGCCCTCCAGATCGCGGTCCTCCGGCGCCACCATGACGTGCTGCACGCCGGCGTCGCGATACGCCGCCAGGGTCTCTTCCATCGCATCCACGGTCGAGGCGCTGCACCCGGTCCGCAGCGAGATCGTGAACGCCGCCTCCGGCCGCGCCGCCCGCAGCCGCACGACCATGGCCTTCGCCTGTTCGGGCGTCACGCGACTGCCGTGCCAGCCCTCATGGCGCAGTGCGCGCGCCACCGCCGCGTCGGACGACCCGCCGATCCAGATCGGGATCGGCACCTCCGGCTGCGGCAGAGCGCGCATCCCGTCCACCACCGCGGGGATCCAGCGCGCGACGAAGCTCACCGGGTCCTGCGACCAGACCGCGCGCATCAGCGCGATCCCCTCATCCATCCGCCGCCCGCGCTCGTTGAACGGAACGCCCAGCGCGGCGAACTCGGCTTCCAGCCAGCCGACGCCGGCGCCCAGGATCAGGCGGCCCTGCGAGAGGTTCTGCAGCGTCGCGAGTTCCTTGGCGAGCGGCAGCGGGTGGCGCATCGGCAGCACCAGCACCGAGGTGCCCAGGCGGACCCGGCGTGTGCAGGCGGCCGCCCAGGTGAGCGTCAGCACCGGGTCCCAGAAATTCGCCGACGGCGGATAGGCAGCGTCCTTCGGGACGATGATGTGCTCGCTGACCCAGACATCGGCGAAACCGAGGTCCTCGGCCTGCTCCGCGACACGGCGGATGGCATCCGGGCTGGCCTTGCGGCCGATATGCGGCAGATGGACACCGACCTGCATTGGACCATTCCTCCCTGTTCTCAGGAGAACGGTGCCGCCTGCGGCGCGCGGCGTCCAGCCTTCGCGCGCGCGGTCAGCCGGTGGCGCGGCGGCGGCGGGTGCGGACCATCGGCAGCGCCGGGGTGCGGGTGCCGACCAGATCGGCGATCACCAACGCGATGTCGCGGGTGTCGGCGTAGCTGCCGAGGTGTTCCGGCAGGAGTCCCTGGAGGCGTCCAAAGCGGTGGGTGCGGCGACAATCGTACAGCACGAAGCCAGCTGCGCTACGCAGTACGCAAAACGCCGGAGCGTCGCCATTCCCCCACTCCTCCGGGATCAACGCAAGTTCGACGCCGCGATGGGCGTTCACCCGCTCCTCGCAACGCCAGACACCGCACAGGCGGCGGGCGAGATCCTGCAACGGCGCGCGGTCCTGCGGACCCAGGCCAGCGGCGCGGGTCGGAAAGGCAATGATCTTTGCCATCGATTGGTGTTCCGGGAGGGGTGGTCGGGGGGCGGCTTTCGTGCGCCAGCTATACCATGCCGGTGGCTTGGCTACGCGACCATAATGAAGCCGGGTCGCTATCAAAAGGAATTTTTCCGCTTGCTGTGGCGGCTCTGCACCAAGGGGATGCAGTCAACACCTGGGCTGGATCGTCGCCGGTACATTATGGATAAGATACGTCTTTTGTGGTACATCCCTCCTATTCTGGAAATACCGCGCGACCCGTTTTCATTTCGGACCGGATCGCCGATCGGCACGGCGCCGACGGGCGCACCCGCTCCATGGATGATGCGTGCCCGGGCAGCCGCCGACCGCCCGGGCGCATTTCCCTACCCGAACATCGCGTCGATCGATACGGGATCGACATCTTCAATCCGCGCAGGCTGCCACTTGGGCTGGCGGTCCTTGTCCACCACCATCGCGCGCACCCCCTCGGCGAAGTCCGGATGCACCATGGCCGTCTTGGTCAGCGCGAACTCGGCGGCCAGCGCCTGCTTCAGGGTCAGGTCGGCGCCGCGGCGCAGCGCCTTCAGCGTCCAGGCAAGCGCCGAGGGCGAGACCTGGCGCATCGCCTTCACCACCGGGCCGGTCCAGGCACCGTCCTCCGCTTCCAGGCGGCGCATGATCTCGGGCACGCTGTCGGCGCCGAAGCAGTGGTCGATCGCCGCGCGGTCGGCCGCCAGCGTGAACGGCGGCAGCGGGGCCGCGAACTGCGCCAGCGCGGCCAGGCCCTGTTCGGCGAGGGCGGCGGACAGCGCGGGCAACTGGGCCCGCGGGGTATAGTGCGTGGCAAAGCCGGCATAGACCGCGTCGGCCCCGGTGGTGCGCAGGCCGGTCAGGCCGAGATAGACGCCAAGCTGACCCGGCAGGCGCGGCAGGAAATAGGTCGCCCCGATATCGGGGAAGAAGCCGATCGCCGTCTCCGGCATCGCGAACATGGCGTGTTCGGTCGCCACCCGGTGCGGCGAGTGCACCGAAACGCCGATCCCGCCGCCCATGCAGAACCCATCGATCAGTGCGATATACGGCTTGGGATAGTCGGCAATCAGCAGGTTGAGCGCGTATTCCTCAGTGAAAAACGCATCGACCGCCGCCCGGTTGCCGGACAGCTGGCCGTCGCGCAACGCGCGGATATCGCCGCCGGCGCAGAACGCCCGGTCGCCGGCGCCCTCGATCACCACCGCATGGACATGCGGCTCATCCCGCCACGCCAGCAGCGCGCGGCTGAGCGCATGGATCATGTCGAGGTCGAGCGCGTTCAGCGCCTTCGGGCGATTGAGCAGGATGCGTCCCACACGGCCGTCGCGGCGGGTGATCACGGTGTCTTCGGTCGTCATGCAAAGCCTCCCGCTTGTTCGGTCCGTGGTAGCCGGCTGGGCAGGCGCTGCCAACGGGCCGGGGAGCCGCCCCTGGCCTGCGATTCACGCGCCGCTTTGCGGTCGATTTGGACAGCGCGTGCGCAGCAAACAGGCGGGCGCCAAGCGCCTGGCGTGGCGGCCTGCATCGGAAGGCATGCGCCGGGCCGGGTTGTCCCGTGCGGGACGTTCGGCCCCCGCACCTCCAAACAGTACTGCCAATCAGTACTGTTTGTACGACAGGAATTTCCCCGACATGCCGATCTTCACCCGGTCGCCCTTCTGGTCCGGCTGGCGCTCCAGCGTCATGTCGAAATCGATCGCGCTCATGATCCCGTCACCGAATTCCTCGTGGATCAGCTCCTTCCAGGTGGTGCCGTAGACCATCACCAGTTCGTAGAACCGGTAGATCAGCGGGTCGGTCGGCACCTGGGTCGGCAGCGAGCCGCGATAGGGAATGTCCTGCAGCGTTTCGGTCTCCGCCTCGTCCAGGCCGAACAGCATGGCGGCTTTCTCGGCGGTCTCCGGGGTCATCGACATCTGCCCGAGGCAGGCCGCGCAGGTCCAGGTCGGGGCATGCCCCAGCCGCGCGGCGATCTCGGTCCAGCTCAGCTTGCGTTGCTTCTTGATGGCCAGGATCTTGTGGCCGAGGGCGGTCTTGGCGTCGTTCATGGTGCCTCCTTGCGGTGGCCCGATGTTGGGGGCCGGCCAATCCCAAGCAAACGCCTCGCCAGCCGGTTTTGCCATCCCCATCGGGCGGGGCAATCGCTTGAAGCAGGCAAAGGTTGGGGCGTTGCCCCAAACCCCACCAAGGGCGACGGCCCTTGGAACCGATCCATTGATGTTCATCGGGGGAGAGGGCGCGACACAGACTTCGGGTGGTCCGAGTAGCGCCCTCTCCCCCGATGAACATCAACGAAATGGGTCCAGGGACTGTGTCCCTGGCGGGGTGCGGGGCAGCGCCCTGCTTGCTTCGAGCGATTGCCCCGCCCAATGGGGCCATCCCACTTGCCGCCCCCCTCCCCCCGTCGGATGATCGTGGCCGAACATTGGAGGAGCGCATGCGCATCGCCATCATCGGCCAGCAGGATTTCGGCAAGGCCACGCTGGACGCGTTCCTCGCGCGCGGCGATGCGGTCGCGGCGGTGTTCTGCGCGCCCGAACAGGGTCGTCCCGACCCGCTGCGCCTCGCCGCCGAGGCCCGCGGCGTGACCGTCCACCAGTTCCCCAGGCTGACCGACCCCGCCGCCCAGGAAGCCATGCGCGCCGCCGACGTCCAGCTGGGTGTCATGGCCTACGTCACCCAGTTCGTCCCGCAGGATTTCTGCGTCATCCCGACCTTCGGCACGATCCAGTTCCATCCGAGCCTGCTGCCGCTGCATCGCGGGGCATCGTCGATGAGCTGGGCGATCATCTGCGGCCGCAAGGAGGCCGGGTTCAGCATCTTCCGCCCCAATGACGGGCTGGACGAAGGCCCGGTCATCCTGAGCCGCGCCGTCCCGATCGAGGACGAGGACACCCTCGGCTCGCTCTATTTCGGCAAGATTTTCCCGATGGGTGTGGCGGCGCTGGTGGAGGTCGCCGACCTCGTGGTCGCCGGCCACGCGCCGGCCATCGCGCAATACGAGCCGCGCGCCGGCTACGAGGGCATCATCCGCGAGGCCGAGTCGCATGTCGCCTGGGCGAACCACGTGGACATTACCTACAATCTGATCCGCGGCTGCGATCCGGCACCGGGGGCCTGGACCACCCATGAGGGCCGCAAGCTGTTCCTGTTCGACAGCGCCAAGCGGATCGCGCGCCGGTTTGCCGACGTGAAGGGCAGGACGCCGGGCGAGATCGTGGCGGAGCACGGTTCCAGCCTGCTGATCCACGGCCAGGGCGGCTTCATCGAGGTGCATCGCGTGCGCTGGGACGGCGGTCGCAAGATGCCCGCTGCCGAGGCGGGGCTGCCGATCGGCACCATCCTCGGTGGCTGAAATGCCAAAATCGCACCAGCCGGCCGGACGGTGACCGGTTTCTTTGCATATGAGTGCCTTCCGCGCGTTGCCGTCCGCGGCGGTGGATTGTAGCGTCCGGCCGAAACCAGGGGTACCGCCCACTTCATGCTTGCCCGCATGTTCTTGACCGCCGCGGCGCTATCGGCCGCGTGGTCCGTTGCCGCGTCCGCGCGCGACCTGACGGTCGTCACGCGCGGGGATTCGATGACCAATGCGGTACGGGAGGTATACGTTCATCCGTTCGCCACCGCTACCGGCCTGGGGGTCGAACAGGATAGTTGGGACGGCGGGCTGGACACGCTGCGCGACCGGGTCAAGGCCACCGACAACACCTGGGACCTCGTGCAGGTGGACGCCGACGAACTGGCGACCGGCTGCACCGAAGGCCTGTTCGAGAAGCTCGACTGGTCCGCGGTCGGCGGCAAGGACCATTACCAGGCCACGGGCAGCAACGATTGCGGCGTGGGTGCCGCGATGACCAGCACCGTGCTCGCCTGGGACAAGGACAAGTTCCAGGCGACTCCGACCTGGGCGGATTTCTGGGACGTGGCGAAATACCCCGGCAAGCGCGGCCTGGCGAAGAGCGTGCGCGGCAACCTGGAGATCGCCCTGCTGGCCGACGGCGTGGCGCCGGCCGACGTCTACAAGACGCTCGCCACGAGCGATGGCCTGGACCGCGCGTTCCGCAAGCTCGACCAGCTCAAGCCCTATATCGTCTGGTGGCAGACCGAGGCGGAAGCCGCCCACATCCTGGGCTCCGGCGACGTGCTGATGACCAGCGCGCCCAGCGGGGGCATCGCGACCGCCACACATTCGGAGCCGCATAATTTCGGCATGCAATGGTCGCAGGCGCTGTACGAAGTACAGAGCTGGGCGGTGCTGAAGGGCAGCCCGAATGTCCGGCTGGCGCAGCAATTCCTGTATTTCGCCGGCACGCCCCCGATCGAAGTGCGGCTGCTGCGCGCGGTCGGTGCGTCCGGCCTCGCCAAGGGGATCAATGACGGGCTGCCACCGGACTTGCTGGCGATCGCCCCGGGCAATCCCGCCAATATCGCGAGCGGGCTGCGGATCGACACGGGCTTCTGGCATGACAATCTGGCCAAGCTGCGGCCGCGCTTCGACGCCTGGCTGGCGGCACATTGACCGGCTGATCCCGATGACGCTGATCCCGGTGGGGCTGGCACCAACGGCGGGTCTCGTCCCGCTGGGACCAGTTCCGGTGGGACCAGTTCCGGTGGGACCAGTTCCGGTGGGGCACCCCCAGGGACACCCCCTATGGCATTCACACATCCGTTTGGTCTCAGGTGCCCAGCCACGAGGATCATCGCCCTCGGCACCAGAGAAGAAGGATTTTACCACGGAGGAAACAGGGAGGGCCACGGAGGGCCACGGAGGAAGAAAGCCTAGGCGCTGCCGCGGCGTCCGCACGCAATCTCGTGCGAAGCGCCAGATATCTTCTTCCTCCGTGGCCCTCCGTGGCCCTCCCTGTTTCCTCCGTGGTAAAATCCTTCTTCTTCAGCACCGAGGGCACGGCCTGGCCTTGGGGCAAGGCGCTGCCAGAAATTCCCGCCAGCGCGTTGGACAACGCGTTGGACAACGCGTTGTTCCAAAACACTGTTCTCAGATGTGTGCATCCCGTAGGGGACATCCCCCAGGATGACCGACGCAGTGGCGCGCCTCGCGGTTGAGCAGCGCGGACCGCAGACCGTCTTGCGCTTTGCCGGCCGACTGGACGCCGAGGGCGCAGGCCTGGTGTGGCGCCCCACCCTGCGCGCAGCACGCGGCGCCAGCGGCCTGACGTTCGACCTGGGCGGCGTCGTCCATTGCGACATGGCAGGCGCCGCGCTGCTGGCGGCGGCCGAGGCGGTGCAGGGTGGCACGGCCACGCTCGACTCGCCGCCCGCGCAACTCGAATCGCTGCTCGACCGGGCACGGGCGGCAAGCCGGCAGGTGCCGCACGCGGCCCCGCCGCCAGCGGCCGCCCCGCTGGCACGCCTGCGCGGGGCACTGGGCGTGGTGTCCGACGGGATCGCGTTCCTGGGCGAGCTGGCGTTCGCCTGGGTGCGGCTGCCCGTCCGGCGCAAAATGCTCCGGCCGGCCGACCTGTTGCGCTATGCGGACCAGGCCGGGGTGCGGGCGCTGCCGCTGGTGCTGCTCCTCGGCTACCTGATGGGGCTGATCCTGGCGTTCCAGTCCGCGATCCCGATGCGCCGGTTCGGCGCCGACCTGTTCGTGGCCAACCTGGTCGCGATCAGCCTGCTGCGCGAACTCGGCCCCCTGCTCTCGGCGGTGATCCTGGCCGGGCGCACCGGATCGGCCTTCGCCGCCGAGATCGGCACGATGAAGGTGAACGAGGAGATCGATGCGCTGACCACCATGGGCCTCGACCCGGTGACCATGCTGGTGCTGCCGCGCCTGATCGCCGCGATGCTGGTGATGCCGGCACTCGCGCTGGCGCTCGACCTGGCGGGGCTGCTGGGCATGGCCACGGTGATGAACGCGTTCGGCTTCCCGCTGGTGACGATCGCCCACCAGGTGCAGAGCGCAGCCACCGCGAGCGACCTGTTCGGCGGCCTGTTCAAGGGCTTGTGCTTCGGCGCGGCAGTGGCGGCGATCGGCTGCCGCGCGGGACTGTCCACCGGGGTCGGGCCACGCGCCGTCGGGCTCTCGGCGACGGCGGCGGTGGTCGGCGGGATCGTCTCCACCATCCTGCTCGACGGCCTGTTCGCCCTGATGTTCTACCGGCTCGGCCTATGACGGACGCCGGGCCCACGACGGCGATCCCGGGCGCGCCGGCGACCACGGCGATCCAGGTCACCGGCGCCGCGCAGCGCTTCGGCCGGCGCACGATCTACCGCGACGTGAGCTTCTCGGTCGCAACCGGCGAGGTGTTCGTGATCCTCGGCGGGTCCGGCTGCGGCAAGTCGACGGTCATGCGCCAGCTCATCGGCCTGCTGCCGCCCACCGCCGGGGAGATCGCGGTGCTGGGCCATCGCATCACCGGCCCCGCCCGCGTGGCGTCCCTGCGTGTGCTGCGCCGGTCGATCGGCGTAATGTTCCAGTCGGGCGCGCTGTTCGGATCGATGACGCTGCTGGAGAACGTGATGCTGCCGCTTGAGATGTTCACCCCCCTGCCGCCGGAAGGCCGGGAGGCGGTGGCGCGGGTCAAGCTGGGCCTGGTCGGGCTGGCCGACGCGGCGGGACTGATGCCGGCGGAGATCTCGGGCGGGATGGCCAAGCGCGCCGGCATCGCGCGTGCCATGGCGCTGGATCCGCCGCTGCTGTTCCTGGACGAGCCATCGGCCGGGCTGGATCCGATCACCTCGGCCGGGCTGGACCGGCTGATCCTCGACCTGCGCGACGACCTGGGGGCGACGTTCGTGGTGGTGACGCATGAACTGGCCTCGATCCTGGCGATCGCCGACCGCTGCATCATGCTGGACCGGGCGGCCTGGCCGGACGCCGGCGGCATGATCGCCGAGGGTGACCCCCGCAAGCTGCGCGACGAGAGCACGCACCCGACCGTGCGGGCGTTCTTCCGGCGCGAGGCCCTCCCGGTGGGCGCGCCATGACCGAGGGGCACGGCGCCTTCCTGCGGGTAGGCCTGCTGATCGTGGCCGGCGCTGCGCTGCTGGCCGGGCTGGTGTGGTTCCTCGGTGGCGCGCGCATCAACAAGGGATCGCTGTACGAATCGTATTTCCGCGAGTCGGTGCAGGGGCTGGAGGTCGGTGCGCCGGTGAAATACCGTGGCGTCACCGTCGGACGGGTGTCGGAGATCGGGCTGGTGACGGCGGATTACGACACCGGCACGAGCGTGCAGCTCAACCGGCAGATATATCGGATGGTGCTGGTCCGCTACCTGGTGGACCGCGCGCGGTTCGGCCGGCTGCCGGAGACCAGCGAGGCGGTGGCGCTGGGATTGCGCGCGCGGCTCGCTTCGGCCGGGCTGACCGGCGTGACCTATATCGAAATGGATTTCGTCGATGCCACCCGCTACCCGTTCGATCCGGTGCCGTGGACGCCGCGCGCCGGTTATATTCCGTCGATGCCGAGCACGCTGACCCAGGTGCAGGACGCGGCGCAGCAATTGCTGGCCAAGCTGGACCAGGTGGACATCGTGCGGCTGAGCAACACCATGATCGGGGTGCTCGATGACCTGCGTGCGACGATGGCGACCGGCGACGTGCACCAGATGCTGGACCGGGCGCAGGTGCTGCTGCAGACCACGGAGGAAAGCGTGAAGGCGGCGGACCTGGCAGGGCTGACGAAGGACATGCGGCAAACCTCGGCGGCGATCCGCGACGTGGCGCAGAGCCGCGACCTGCAGCGCACGCTGGCCGGCGCGGCGCAGGCGGCCGACCGGCTGGCGGCCACCACGGCCCAGTTGCCGGCGCTGATCGCCTCGCTGCAGGCGACGTCGCGCCGGGCGGACAACGGGGCCGCGGATTTGCAGCAGGGGCTGGCGCCGCTGCTGCGCGACATGCAGGCGACGGCGGCCAACCTGCGGGAACTCACCGAGGCGCTGCGGCGCAACCCGGCGCAGGTGCTGGTGAGCCAGCCGCCGCCGCGTGCGCCGGAGGCTGTGCGATGAGGCGGCGCACGCTGCTGGGCGGCGCGGTCGCGCTGTTCGGCGGGTCGGTGGGCGGCTGTTCGGTGCTGCCATCGCAGCCTTACGTGCAGCGGCGCGACTGGCCGCTGGCGGTACGCCGGGGGGAAGCGCGGGGGCCGCGCATCGGCGGGCGGATGCTGCTGGTGCGTTCGGTGACCGCGGCCCCAGGCCTGGAGGCGCGCGGCGTGCAATGGCTGCTGCCGGACGGCAGCGTGCACGTGGACTATTACGAGCAATGGGCGGTGCCGCCGGCCCAGGCCGTGGAGGACGATCTGCGGCAATGGCTCGCGGATGCCGGACTGTTTGCCGCCGTGGTCGGGCCGGGCAGCCGGATCAACGCCGACCTGGTGCTGGAAGGCGAGCTGACCGCGCTGGTCGGCGATCTGCAGGCGGGCGTGGCACGCGCGTCGCTGGCGCTGGTGCTGCTGGACCAGCATCCGAACCCGGCCAAGGTGCTGCTGCAGCAGACCGCGACTGCGACGGTGCCGCTGGCATCGAACGAGCCCAAAGCGGTGGTGGCAGCGTTGCAAGCGGCGGTGGCTGCGGTGTTGCGGCAGGCCGAGGCGACAGTGGCAGGCGCATTGCCGCTGCGCACGGACGGACGCCCCGCTTAGGGATTGCGGCAGACTGGCGGCAGACCGTACAAGCCGCCGTCGTTCGTTTCGATGGATGGTGGGGAACCGAGGCATGGCTGCCGCACAAGTATTGGCTTCCTCGGTTCGTTACATCAGGCATCGACCGGAACTGACTGCGACCTGGTTCGCCATATTGACCTACCTTGCGGCGACTCTTCTCGGCGTGTGCCTGGCGCTTTACATCTTTCCCATACACTTCCTGTTTCCCCGTGGCACCGACGGTCCTTTCGCAACCGATTTTGCACAGCATGTCATCGGGCAGCGCTATTTCATTGCGGATGCATGGCGTTGGCCGCTCCTTGATATCCCCATTCTAAATCGACCGGACGGCGCCAATGTCGGTTTCACGGACTCGATTCCTCTTCTGGCGCTGGTGCTGAAACTGCTTGCGCCATTGCTGCCGGCGGGCTTCCAGGGCATTGGCTTATGGTACGGGATCTGCTGGATCGCGCAGCCGATTGCAGCAGTCTGGTGCGTGCGTGCCAGCGGTGAGACCCGCGTCGTTCCCGCCCTGTGCATGGCTGTTGTCGCCGTCAGCATTCCGGCCTGGTTGAACCGGTTCGTTCACGTCGCCCTCTCCAGTCACTTCCTCCTGCTGTTCGGGTTGGGAACCTATTTCATCCTGGTCCGTCGTGGCGGCGCCCTGCGCTGGGCGGCGGCGGCCGGACTGCTCTGCATCACATTGCTGGTGCATCCGTACCTGTTCGTCATGAATGCGGCCATCGTTTTTGCTGCGCCGCTAACGCTTCTTGTACGGAACGATAAAGCATGGCACGCTTCGCTGGGATATGCCGCAGGCACGCTGCTGGTCATGATGGTTGTGCTCCGGACCCTCGGCTATCTCGATGTCACAGGCGAGGGTGGCTACGGGGCCTACGCCATGAATTTGCTCTCGCCGGTATGGCCGGCCGGATCCTGGTGGCTCGCTGCAATGCTCAAGCCCATTCCGATGCCCTCTGCCGGCACCTGGGGCTGGGAGGGATACAATTATCTGGGACTTGGGATTATTGTCGGCCTGCTGGTAATCCTGATGATCCCTCGTGCGGCCTGGGCTATCGTATCCAGCCACAGCGGGATCGTCATCGTCCTGTTCGGCCTGACCATGCTCGCGCTGTCCAATCAGATCGCCATCGGCCATCTGCACTTTGAGAACGTGTATCCGGCACCGGCTACGCTTGAACAGTTTCGCAGTTCAGGTCGGTTCTTCTGGCCGGTCACCTACGCGCTGGCCCTGTACGTCGTATTGACGATTGGACGCCTGCGATCCCAACGGTCATCCCTGCTTCTGCTGACGCTCGTGGGCGGTTTGCAGTTCACCGATGCTGCCGCCTTGCGCAACGACCTGGCATCGCGCCTAAGTGCCCCATCGCCCCCCTGGAGCGTCGATGCATCTGCATTGCGCCCCATATTGGAGTCACATCGTTTTCTGGTGGTACTGCCACGGTTTGACTGTATCCCCCGACTGCCAGACCTCCATATCCAGCCAAGCATGAAGATGGAGATGGACATACTCACACTGGCTTCAGAGACAGCCATACCGACAAACACAATGTACCTTGCGCGATGGCATACCCGCAGGTCGTGCGACGATGCCGCCTCAGCCCAGGCGCAGTTACGTCCGGGCGAGGTGCGCGTCCTGCTGCCGGGCGTCCAGGACGCGTTGCTTCCCCTGGTGCCGGGAGAAGAAAATATCTGCCGACGGGTCGGGCTTCTGGCGGTGTGCACTTCCGACTGAAGGTACCACCTCATCGGATGCATGCGCCATCAGCGATCACCGGTCGCAGGACCCCCGCGGGGAATCGGTCGCGTCGCGTGGGATAGGCCGAGAAGGGTTCGGGCCGTTCGCGGTCTGCCCTGCTGATCCGGTCACGATGACCCCGGCCACTCGCCTGAGGCATGTGGCGGTCCTCCCTCCGCGATTCGCGACTCGACTCGGACCGGGGCCGAGCCTAGTGTTCGCTTTATGTTCTCATCTGCCGCATCGTCCGCGCTGTTGCATGACCTGCGGGCAAAGATCGCCCGCATCGAGCACGGCGCGCAAGCTGGTCCCGGCCACGTCCTGCCGTTCGGCCTGGCGCCGCTCGATGCCGCGCTGCCAGGCGGCGGGCTCGCGCTGGGTGCGTTGCATGAGGCTGCCGGCGCCGGCCCGGACGTGGAGCAAGGCGCCGCCGCCGCGCTGCTGATTGGCGGCATCCTGGCTCGCCTGCAAGGCCCGGTGCTGTGGGTGGTCCAGCGGCCGGACCTGTTCGCCCCAGGCCTCGCCGGCGTCGGGCTGCACCCCGACCGCGTGGTGTTCGCCGAAGCCGGCAAGGCAGTGCTGGCGGTGATGGAGGAAGGGCTGCGCCAGCCCGGGCTCACCGCCGTGGTGGGAGAGGTCGATGGCCGGCTGAGCCTGGTCGCCTCCCGCCGGCTGCAACTGGCCGCAGAGCAGGGCGGCAGGCTGGCCTTCGCGCTGCGCCGCAGCCGCAGCTTCGACGACCCGGCGCTGAACGAGCCCACCGCCGCGGTGACGCGCTGGCGGATAACCGCCCTGCCCAGCCCTCCGCCGCTGCCGGAGGCACCGGACACGCCCGGCCTCGGGCGGGCGCGCTGGCAGCTGGCGTTGCGACGCTGCCGCGGCGGCGAACCTGGTTCCTGGATCGTGGAGGCGTGCGATGCGCAGGGTCGTCTCGGTCTTCCTGCCGAGTTTCGCGACGGATCGGCTGCGGAAACATGGCATGGCGCTTCCCAAGGAAGCGCACCCGGAGGGAGCCCCCTTGGTCACCGTGCTGCATGACGGCCGCCGCCGCGTCCTGGCCGCGGTCGATGCCGCCGGGGCCGCGAGCGGGCTGCATGGGGGGATGGTGCTGGCCCAGGCCCAGGCGATGGTGCCCGGCCTGGCGATCCATGACGCCGATCCCGCCGGCGACGCCGAGGCGCTGCGACGGCTCGCCGGCTGGTGCCTGCGCTACGCGCCACTGGTCGCGGCCGATCCGCCGGACGGGGTGTGGCTCGACGTGAGCGGCTGCGCGCATCTGCATGGCGGCGAGACGGCGCTGCTGCGCGACCTGGTCTGCCGCCTGGCAGCCCAGGGCCTGGCATCGCGCGCTGCGGTGGCGGACACGCCGGGCGCCGCCCATGCGGTCGCGCGGTTCGGGGATGCCGTGACGGCGGCGGTGGCGGGTGGGGAGCAGGCAGCGGCCCTGGCCGAGTTGCCGATCGAAGCGCTGCGGCTGACGCCCGAGACCGCTGCGGGGTTGCGGCTGCTGGGGTTCGAGCGCGTCGGGCACCTCGCCGCCACGCCGCGCGCACCGCTGGTCCGACGCTGCGGGACGGAGGTGGTGCGCCGGCTCGACCAGGCCTCGGGCGCCGTGTTCGAGCCGATCGCGCCCGAGGTGCCGCCCACGCTGGTGCAGGCGCGGCTGGGTTTCGTCGAGCCGCTGCTGACCGCCGAGGCGTTCTCCGGCGTGATTGCGCGCCTGGTCGGCGTGGTGTGCGAGGCGCTGGAGAAGGCCGGCCAGGGCGCCCGCCGGCTGGACCTGCTGTTCGAGCGGGTGGACGGTGCGGTGCCCGCGATCCGCATCGGCACGGCGCGGCCCTCCCGCGATGCACAGCATCTGGCGCGGATGCTGGACGAGCGGCTGGAGCGGATCGATCCCGGGTTGGGCGTGGAGGCAATGCGATTGGTGGTGCCGCAGGCCGACCCGCTCGCCTATGCCCAGGCGGCGGCGCGGCTGAACCGGGAGGACGCGGCCCCGCCCGACATCGCCCCGCTGGTGGATCGGCTCGGCAACCGGCTCGGGGCGGAGCGTGTGTATCGGTCGGCGCCGGTGGAGAGCGACGTGCCGGAACGGTCGGTGCGGCGCGTGCCGGCGCTGATGCCGCCAGGGCGGCGGGGGTGGCCGGCGTCGCTGCCCCGGCCGGTGCGGCTGCTCGATCCGCCGCAGCCGGTGGAGGCAATGGCGCTGCTGCCCGACCATCCGCCGGTGGCGTTCACCTGGCGGCGCATCCGGCACCGGGTGCGGCGCGCGGATGGGCCGGAGCGGATCGCGGGAGAGTGGTGGAAGCGCGATGGGGAGATGCGGTCGGTGCGCGATTACTTCCGGGTGGAAGATCAGGAGGGGCGGCGGTTCTGGATCTTTCGGAGAGGGGATGGGGTGGATGCGTGGAGCGGGGATCTGCGGTGGTTTCTGCACGGGTTTTTTTGAGGGGGGCGGGAGGGGTTGAGCGGGGCTGCCCGGTGCGGTTGGACGGAGGGGCTGTGCCGCTGCACGGAAAGTCTGTGCGGATTGGAGCAGTCAAACTTCAACACAGAGTTGAAGTCAAGCCACAAAGCTCACAGAGAATATTTTATACTTGATAAGTATCATTTTATATATAATATTTTATACTTGTAATGCGACGCGATATAGACCATTCTTCAATAAGGGTTGATTGAAATTCATTAGCAGACCGACCCGGCAGCCACTCAGACGTAGATAGGTCAGGATTTGGGCTTTATGCACAGGCAGCACAGTCTCGACGGACTTTATCTCCAGAATGATGCTGTGGTCTACGACGACGTCGGCACAATAGACTGTGGGCAGACGGACTTCCTCATAAACAAGGGGTAGTTTGACCTGCCGCTGAAGGGAGAAGCCATTCCGGTTCAATTCCCAACAGAGGCATTCCTCATACGCCGATTCCAGGAGTCCCGGCCCCAGATGGCGATGCACCTTCATCGCAAGGCCGATAATGCGTCGGGTCTGTTCGGGATCAATATTATATTCACCTTCTCTGTGATCTCTGTGGCTCGCCTCATCTCTGTGTTGAACCAAAGCTGCCACCCCCTGCACGAACGAGACCAGAAGTCCCCCACCACCCTCCCCCACTCCCCTTGCCAAACCGTTAACCTCCAATGACCCCCTACACGGAACTCCAGGTAACGACGAACTTCTCCTTCCTGCGAGGCGCCTCCCACATCGAAGAACTCCTGACCCAGGCAGCCCTCTTCGGCTACGACGCAATCGGCATCACCGACCGAAACTCCCTGGCCGGTATCGTCCGTGCGCATCTGCGTGCCAAGGAGGTCGGCATCCGTCCCGTAATCGGCTGCTGCCTGGACCTCACCGACGCCCCGCCCATCCTCGTCTACCCCACCAGCACCGAGGCCTATTCCCGCCTCTGCCGCCTTCTCACCAAGGGCAAGGGCCGCGCCGGCAAAGGCGCCTGTTCGCTGACCTGGGACGATCTCGCCGCCAGCAGCGAAGGCCTGGTCGGTATCCTCTGCAACGAGCCGACAACCGCCCTCCCCGATCTCCCAACTCTGCACCGCCTGCACGAGACCTTCGAAGACCGCGCCTACGTCGCCCTGACCCTGCAACGCCTCCCGAACGATGCAGTCCGCCTGCAGCAGACGGAAACCCAGGCCAGGACTGCCGGACTTCCCACCGTCGTGACCGGCGACGTGCTCTACCATACCTCCCAGCGCCGCATCCTCCAGGACGTGCTGACCTGCATCCGCGAGGGCTGCACCATCGACGATGCCGGCTTCCGCCGCACCCGCTCCGCCGACCGCGCGCTCCGATCGCCGGAGGAAATGGCCCGCCTGTTCGCCCGCCACCCGGACGCCCTCGCCCGCAGCCAGGAGATTGCCGACCGCTGCCGCTTTTCGCTCGATGAGCTGCGCTACCAGTATCCGCACGAGATCCGCTTCCCCGGCCTGACCGCGCAACAGACCCTGGAACGCCTGACCTGGGAGGGGGCCGCCACGCGCTACGACAATGCCATTCCGGACGACGTGGCGCGCCAGCTCCGCCACGAACTCGCCCTGATCGCGCAACTGGAGTACGCGCCGTATTTCCTGACGGTTGAAAGCATCGTGCGCTACGCCCACTCCCAGGACATCCTGTGCCAGGGCCGCGGCTCCGCCGCCAACTCTGCCGTGTGCTACGTCCTCGGCATCACCTCGATCGATCCCGTCCGCACAAACTTATTATTTGAACGGTTTGTCAGCCTCGAACGCCGCGAACCGCCCGACATCGACGTCGACTTCGAGCACGAGCGGCGCGAGGAAGTCATCCAGTGGATCTACAACACCTACGGCCGCGACCGCGCCGCGCTGTGCGCCACCGTCATCCGTTACCGCGGCCGTGGCGCCGTGCGCGATGTCGGCAAGGCCCTCGGCCTCACCGAGGACGTCACCGCAGCCCTCGCCACGCAGATCTGGAGCTGGAGTGAGGAAGGCGCCGCCGAGGAACAGCTCGCCGACCTGAACCTCAACCTCGCAGACCGCCGCCTGCGCCTGACGCTGGACCTGTCGCGCGTGCTGATCGGCTTCCCCCGCCACCTCTCGCAGCATCCCGGCGGTTTCGTCCTGACCGAGAAACGGCTCGACGACCTGGTGCCGATCGAGCCCGCCAGCATGGTCGACCGCCAGGTGATCGAGTGGGACAAGGACGATATCGACGCACTGCGCTTCATGAAGGTCGATGTCCTCGGCCTCGGCATGCTGGGCTGCATGCGCCGCGGCTTCGATCTGCTGGCACAACATCGCGGCCTGCGGCTGGACCTTGCGACAATCCCGCCGGAGGACCCCGCGACCTACGCCATGATCCGCAAGGCCGACACGCTGGGCACCTTCCAGATCGAAAGCCGCGCACAGATGTCGATGCTGCCGCGGCTGAAGCCGCGCACGTTCTACGACCTCGTCATCCAGGTGGCGATCGTGCGGCCAGGCCCGATCCAGGGCGACATGGTGCATCCCTATCTGCGCCGGCGCGACGGGCTGGAACCGGTGAACTACCCCACTCCCGAACTGGAACGCGTGCTGGGCAAGACGCTGGGCGTGCCGCTGTTCCAGGAGCAGGCGATGCAGGTGGCGATCGTCTGTGCCGGCTTCACGGCGGGCGAGGCCGATGCGCTGCGCCGCTCCATGGCAACGTTCAAGTTCACCGGCGGGGTGCATGTCTTCCGCGACAAGATGATCGCTGGGATGCTGGCGAACGGCTACACGCGGGACTTTGCCGAACAGACGTTCTCGCAGATCGAAGGTTTCGGCAGCTATGGTTTTCCCGAGAGCCACGCTGCAAGTTTTGCACTGATCGCGTATGCCTCCGCCTGGTTGAAATGCCACCATCCGGACGTGTTCTGCTGCGCGCTGCTGAACGCCCAGCCAATGGGGTTCTACGCCCCGGCGCAGATCGTGCACGATGCGCAGTTGCATGGCGTGGAGGTGCTGGCGGTCTGCGTCAATGCCTCCGCCTGGGACTGCACGCTGGAGCCGGCGGCCGGCCCGTTGCTTGCCGTGCGGCTTGGGTTACGCATGGCGAAAGGCCTGACGCGGACGCATGCCGATGCCGTCATCGAACACCGTGGCGACAGCTATCGCTCGGTTGAAGCCGTCTGGACGCGCGCCGGCGTGCCGGTGGCCGCACTGGAGCGGCTGGCCGAGGCGGATGGGTTCCAGGCCTTGGGCCTGAACCGACGGGACGCGCTCTGGGCCATCCGCGGGCTGTCCGACTCGCGCCTGCCGCTGTTCGACAACCACGAAGAGGACGCTGGACAGGACCGCACAGCGGAAACCGCGCCCGGCAGCGAACCCCCCGTCGCCCTCACGCCGATGACCGCCGGGCGGCAGGTGGTGGAGGACTACCGCAGCGTCGGCCTCAGCCTGCGCCGCCACCCGGTGGCGTTCCTGCGCGCCGACCTGGACCGCCAGCGCATCGTCCGCTGTGCCGACCTGGCGCGCGTGCGCGACGGCAAGCGGCTCGGCGTGGCAGGCATCGTGCTGGTCCGCCAACGCCCTGGCAGCGCCCGCGGCGTGCTGTTCGTCACCATCGAGGACGAGACCGGCCACGCCAACCTGATCCTCTGGCCCTCGGTGTTCGAGCGCCAGCGGCGCCTGATCCTCTCCGCCAGCATGATCGCCTGCCACGGCAAGGTGCAGAAGGAGGGCGATGTGATCCACGTCATCGCCGACCGGCTGACCGACCTCTCCGCCCTGCTGCGCAGCGTGGGCGCACGCGACAACGCCTTCCCACTGCCCGACGGCCGACGCGACCAGATGCGCCATCCGGGCGGCCCCGACCCGCGCGAGGCCCCCGGCCAGGGCGTACGGGATATCCACGTGCGCGACCGACGACTCGGCCCCGGGATCAAGGTACCGACACGCGACTTCCGGTAATGGCGAAAACCTCCCCGGCCCGGCCCCGCTACGCGCCCCTGGCCGCATCGCCGGCGACCGACGCCGCCACCGCGTCGCCCACCGTCCCAGGTTCCAGTGCGGCGTCCGCCCACATCCCAGTCCGTTCCGTCGTCGGCGCGTAGTCCCGGAACGCCCAGCGCAGCGGCACCGCCCCCCGCCGTCGCCAGGCCCGAACCACGTGCAGCCGCCACACCCGTTCCGCCCCGGCGAAACCGGCGGCGGCGTCCGGACGCCAGTCCACCTCCACCATGCCGGCCACATGCAGCAGGTCGCCGCTCTCGAAATCGACGAACAGCAATGCAGCCCGCGGATCGAGCAGGAAATTGCCCAGCGTGTTGAAGTAACGATTGCCATGGAAGTCGGGCACCACCAGCGCGTCGCCGGCGACACGCACGAAGCCCGGCCGGCCGCCGCGATGGGACATGTCCACCCCGTCCGCGTGCCCGCCTCGGCCGCCGGAGCCTGACGCGACGAAGAACGTATCCGCTGCAACCACCTGCCGGACCGCCTCGGCATCCAGCCGGCCCAGGCTCTCCAACGCACCCGGTTGCCGAGCGGCGTCGGCCACGATGCGGCCCTGGATGTATTGCGGGCAATTGCCGAAACTCTGCGCCACCGCGACCGCGAACCCGTCCGGGTCCACCGACGCGACCTGCCCGTTCACCCGGTTGCGCCGACGGGTGGCGAGGTCGATGCCAAGAGCGCCGATGGCAGTGCCGGGGCGCAGTAGGGCGGCGGCCGGATCGGCAGCGTCGGGGTGCGCGGCGACGTGCAGCCGGTGCGGATCGGGGCTGGAGACGAAGCCGGGCGCGCCGGTCAGGATCGTCGCCGCCGGCCAGCCATCGCCGCCGGCCAGCGCCACCGGCAGGAACGGCAGCAGGGGGAAGAACCGCCGGTGCTGCTCCGGCAGGAAATCGCGGATCGGTGCGCCGGCCAGACGCACGCCGGCATAGGCCTGGGCCGTCCGTTCGCCGGCATGAAAGGGTCCGCTTGTCTCGCTGTCCGTTTGCATGATCGCCTCTCCGCCATGACAACGCGGCAAAGATGGCCGTTGCGGCCTGCATGCAGAATGGCCGACATAGGCAAGTCATTCTTCCATGAACTGGAACAGCCGCATGGACCGGCTCGACGAACTCGCGACCTTCCTGGCGATCCTCGACAGCGGCAGCCTGGCGGCCGCGGCACGCCAGCTCCGTCGCTCGCCCCCGGCCGTCACCCGCAGCCTCGCCACGCTGGAGGATCGCCTGGGGGTGCGCTTGCTGGAACGCACCACCCGCCGCCTCGCCGCCACCGAGGCCGGGCGGCAGCTTGCCGCCAACGCCCGCAACGTGCTCGCCGGCTATGCCGAGGCGATGCGCGCGGCCGAGGCGGACACCACCCCGCGCGGCACGTTGCGCATCACCGCCCCGGTGGTGTTCGGCCGCAAGCACATCACGCCGCTGATAACGGGTTTCCTCGCCGCCCATCCGGCCGTCACGGTCGAACTGCTGCTGTCGGACGCCAACCAGGACCTGATCGAGCAGGGCCTGGACGTCGCCATCCGCATCGGCGCCCAGCCGGATTCCGGCCTGATCGTGCGCCGCGTCGGCCAGGTGCGCCGGCTGCTGGTCGCCGCCCCCGACTACCTCGCCCGCCACGGCTCGCCGGCCTCCCCCGAGGCGCTGGCAGACCACGCCGTGCTGCTGACCACCAGCCGTCCCGGCCCTGCCGAGTGGCGGTTCCGCCAGGGCAATCGCCAGCGCGCCGTCCGGCTCACCCCGCGCCTCACGGTCAACGACGTGGAGGCGACGCTGACCGCCGCCCGGCAGGGTCACGGCATTGCCTCCGCACTGTCCTACCAGGTCGCCGAGGACCTCGCCGCCGGCGCGCTGACGCGGCTGCTGCCGGACTGGGAGCCGCCGCCGCTGCCGGTGCAGCTGCTGCTCCCCGCCGCGCGGCACCGCCCCCCGCGCGTGCGCGCCTTCGTCGCGCATGCCGTGCGCATCCTGGATGCCGAACCGGTGCTGCGGGCGCCGTAGCCGCACCGGCCCCGCACATCTGCGCCACCGCCGAACCGAGCCGGCAACGGAAAGCGCGGCCTCGCGGCAGGACTGGCGGCGGCGCTCCCACCGCTGGCGCTGCTGCCGACTATCCAGTTCGGGACGGATGACGACCATCGCTGCGACCGGCTGCTGAGCCAGGCAAAGACCGAGGCGCAGGGCAGCCGTCTGCCGACACCGAAGGCGCCGGCAATGGCACAGTAGGCGATATTCTTCCTCTCCCCTTAAGGGAGGGTTGAGGGGGCCAACCGGCACCGCCGGCGGTGGTACGCACCCCTCACCCCAGCCCTCTCCCTCAAGGGGAGAGGGAGCATGTCGACGGCGGCACGATTCCCGCAGCGTGAACCGGGCCTAAGGGTCGGGCACTACGTCGTACAGCGTCTCGGCCGGCGGCGGCACGGTCAGCCCGGCGGCCTGCGCGCTCAACAAGCGCATGGCCTCGCTGGCCCTGAACCGCTCCAGGTCCGCGCGCCCATCCCACAGCGTGACGACCTGGTAGTCCATGCCGTCCTCCGCCTTGTGCAGCCGCCAGATGCCGCGGCAGCCCGGCTGGGCCAGCATGCCGGGAAACCCGACATCACGGGTGAACCGCAGCCAATCGTCCAGCCGTTCGGGCACCACGCGCATCGTGAGGATGCGCACCAGCATCAGGTCACCGGTTCGGCGGCAAGCGTCGGCGTCGCGGACGGCCCCAGGTAGTCCGCCAGCACCACGTCCGGCGGCCCATCGGCGCGGATGCGGCCCTGGTCCATCCACAGCACGCGGGTGCACCAGCTTTGCACGATGTGGGTCGCATGGGTCGACAGCACCAGGATATCGGCGCCGCGCACCATTTCCTCCAGCCGCAGCCTGGCCTTCTCCATGAAGGCGGCATCGCCGGCGAGGAACCATTCGTCCATCAGCAGGATTTGCGGCTTGATCGCGGTCGCCAGCGCGAAGCCCAGCCGCACCACCATGCCGGCCGAGTAGATCCGCACCGGCAGGTCGAGGAAATCGCCCAGTTCGGCGAACTCCGCAACATCAGCCTCCAGCCGCGCGAGCATAGGCTTCGTCAGGCCGTTGTAGAGCCCACGCAGCATGATGTTCTCACGCCCCGTCAGTTCCGGGTTCATGCCCAGGCTCGGGTCCAGCAGCGCATTCAGGCTGCCCTGCACCCGTACGCGCCCGATCGCCGGCTCATAGATCCCGGCCAGAGTGCGGAGCAGCGTGGTCTTGCCGGCGCCGTTGGAGCCGACCAGCCCGAGCCGGTCGCCGCTGGTCAGGGAGAACGTCAGGTCGCGCAGGGCCTCGACCACGACCCGGTGTCGCTGGTCCTTGCCGAGCCGGCCGGATGCGGCGGCCACGACCATCTTCTTCAGGCTGCGCGAGTTGCCGTGGTACAGCGGAAACTGGAGTGATACGCCTTCGACGGCGATGGACGCGCGGCTCACCGGGATCAGATCCAATACGCCAGACGGGAACGGGCCCGTGCGAAGAACACCCAGCCCAGCACGCACAGGAACAGGCTGTAGCCAAGCGCCGCGCCCCAGACCACCATCGACGGCGTCTGCCCGAGCAGCGGTGCCCGTACGATCTCCAGCAGGTCGAAGAACGGGTTGAGCGGCAGTTTCGCGACCCCCCTCGCCCCGAGCTGCGAGGGCTTCCAGATGACGGGGGTTATGAAGAAGGCGATCTGCATGACGCTGTTGACGATCGGCATGACGTCGCGGAAGCGGGCGCAGAAGCCGCCGAGCAGCAAGGTCAGCGCGAGTGCGTCCAGACCCCACAGCAGCATCCCGGGGATCGCCAGCAGCGCGTGGACGCCCGGCCAGATCGAGAAGATGACGTCGACACCGACGATCACCACGATGTTGTGCGCGAGCACCAGCACATTGCGGATCAGCGTGCGGACAGCGAACACGAAATACGGCATGCGCACCGATCGGATGATGCTTTCCGGTTCGGTGAAGGCGATGCAGGATTCCGACACGAGTGCCGCGAGGAACGCCCACAGCACCTGCGACAGCGCCAGGAACGGCAGGTAGTCCGCCACATTCTGATGGAACAGCACGGCATAGAGGTAGCCCAGCGCGGAGATCATGATCGCGGTGGACAGCGTCAGCCAGAACGGCCCCAGCATCGAGCCGCGATAGCGCAAGCGGATGTCGAGCCAGCCAAGCGTCCAGGCCAGGCGCCACAGGCGCGCTCCGTCCACCACGTCCCGCACCGCGAGGCGATTGCGTTCGGCGATCGAGCTGCTCGCCTTGAACTCGACGAGAATCTCTCGGGCAGGCGCGATGGGGGTAATGGCGTGGCTCATGGGGAACCGGCCGATAGCCCATCCACCCGATGCGGGCAACCGAAGATCCTGTGCCGGATCGGGGCGTGCGGCGCATGCGGACATGCGGGATCAGAATGGCCGGTCCATCACGTTTTTGTTATCACTATGGAGCGACAACCGTCCCGGCACGGCGCGAAAAACGCCTGGACCGTGACGACAACCACACGGCTTGCTTGAAACACCAAACCGGGTTAATGGCTTAGGAGAAGTTCCTGCCCGCCCACCTTAAGCGTCGGCCATCCGGTCGTCGCGTTCTATGGCCGTTCCGGTCGCGCCACGACGGAGGTTCCACGCGGATGACTCGATCCCGCCGTGCTGCTCGCCTGCTTCAGGTGTCGAGCAGCCTCGCTGTCATTGCGTTGCTCGCTGCCTGTTCCAGCCAAGCCCCGAACCAGAGCGCGCGCCAGGAAACCGCCCGCTACATCGCCCATGCCCGTGGCAACTACACGCCGCCCGGCCCGCCGCGCGATCCGTGGGGGCCTTATATCCACGAAGCTGCCACGCGCTATGACGTTCCCGAGCTGTGGATCCGCTCCGTGATGCGGGTGGAATCCGGTGGCAGCTTGTACCGCAACGGCGAACTGGTGACCTCCGGTGCCGGCGCGATGGGCCTGATGCAGGTGATGCCGGGCACGTATGACGAGCTTCGGGCGCGCTACAGCCTGGGCGACGATCCGTTCGATCCGCACGACAACATCCTCGCCGGGGCGGCCTATCTGCGGGAGATGTACGACATCTATGGCTCGCCCGGGTTCCTGGCCGCGTATAACGCCGGCCCGGCCCGGCTGGACGACTACCTGACGAACAATCGCGCGCTGCCGGACGAGACGCGGCGCTATGTCGCGATGATCGGACCGAACATCGTGGGCGTTTATCCGAACAGCCGCTCGCCCGCCGAGCAGTATGCGATGAACGCGTTGCCGGTGAATATTCCGGCTGGGCCGCGCTATGGCCGGGCCGTGCAGCTTGCCAGCCGGAATGGCGGCGGCGGCGGACATGTGCCGATCAGCGCGCCGATCCAGGTGGCGCAGCTTCCCGAACCGCCGCGTGCCGCGGCGCCGGTGCAGCAGCAATATGCGCTGCTGACCCCGCCGCCGCCCCCGCCGCCGCACCATGGGTTCCAGTTCATCGCGTCGGCGAACGCCTCCGAGGTGCCGATGCGGCGCGGCGCGGCCGCTTCCGGCGAGTGGGCGATCCAGGTCGGCGCCTTCGCCAGCGAGAGCCAGGCACAGGCCGCCCTCGGCTCTGCGCGTGAGCGGGCGCATGTCGAGCTGGCGGTGGCGCGTCCGCATGTCGCGAGCGTGCAGCAGGCCCGCGGCCGGCTGTGGCGCGCGCGCCTGACCGGCATGTCGCGGGAGACGGCCCTGCAGGCCTGCGAGAAGATATCCCACACGCATACCAGCTGCATCGTGCTGTCGCCCGACGCGCAGCTTTAGCCGAACGGCCGCGACCTTCTCCCCCTCCCCTTGGGGGGAGGGGGAGAAGGTTTGCGGCGTTACTCCGCCGCGTGCAGCGGAGCGCCCGCGGTGCGGGGATCGGTGTTCGGCGGCGTGTGCTGCTTGCCGACCGCGGCACGCACGCCCTCGCCATACGCCGGGTCGCACTTGCTGAAATGCGCGATCTGCCGCTCGACGATCTCCTGCGGCACCCCCTGCATTGACGCCGCGATGTTGGCGAACAGTCGCTCCCGCTGACCGGCGTCGAACATCCGGAACAGCGCGCCCGGCTGGGTGTAGTCGTCATTGCCGAGGCGATGGTCGTAGCGGTCGGCGTCGCCCGTGATCCGCAGCGGCGGTTCCTGCACCGACTTGTCCTGCACCGGCCCGTTGAACGAGTTCGGCTCGTAGTACGCATCGGTGCCCTTCGGCGCGTCGAAGCGCATCGGGCCGTCGGCGTGGTAGGTGTGCACCGGCGC
>JARLIJ010000317.1 GCA_031291795.1 Acetobacteraceae bacterium
CTGCTGTTCGATGAGCCGCTGTCGAACCTGGACGCCAAGCTGCGCGCCGAGATGCGGGTGGAACTGCGGGAGCTGCAGCGGCGGCTGGATATCACGTCGCTGTACGTGACGCACGACCAGGAGGAGGCGCTGGCGATCTCCGACCGGGTGATCGTGATGAGCGGCGGAAAGATCGAGCAGGTCGGCACGCCCGAGGCGATCTACAACCAGCCTGCCAGCCGGTTCGTGGCGGATTTCGTCGGCGCGGCGAACATGATCGAGGGCCGGGTGGTTGGCGATGGCCCCGATGGGACGACGCTGTTCGAGGCGGCGGGCGGGGTGACGCTGGAGGTCGGTGCGGCGGGCGGGCCTCGGGCGGGGTCGCTGGTGGCGCTGCGGTCGGCTTACATCCATCTGGGGAATGGGACGGGGACGGGGAATGCCGTGCCGGGAACGATCCACCGGCGGATGTTCCACGGGGATTTCATTCAGTACGTGGTGGACTGGCCGGCCGGGCAGCTGATCGTGCGGCGGCCTCCGACGGAGCTGTTCGAGGAGGGGAGCGAGGTGACGGTGTCGTTCGCGCCGGTGCATTGCGTGCTGCTGTGAGGGGGGCGGAGCGATATGAAGTGATCGTCGACTTGGGTGGACAGCGGACGTAGAAAGCCGGTCGCGCCGAGGTCTGCTGTGCGCCCATTTGAGCCATATGAAGGCATTTTTGCCGCTACCGATAGCAGACCTTCCTTGGGATATTGTGTTTGACTGGCATGAAGAATTTCCAGGCTGGTTCATGGACCAGCAGCCGGATCGAGAATCAGATAGGCGCTGCAATGGGACCCCTTCGGATTGAAAGAGACGCGGTGGCCGAGGCGCCTGGTTGCACCAGGACCCCGAGTCGATTCATATACTGTTCATATATTGTCGCGCCGCCGAAAATTAGGCTCGTTGCGGAACGCCGCTGCCTCTCACGCCCCGAGTTGCGGCGATCAAAGGTCTGGAACAGACAACGCCTTGATTTCCCATAAGCGAACAGCAGAAGCGAGAGGACCATGGCCCACCACCTCGACTCCCCGATAGCTCGGCAAGATATCCGCCTCGACATCACGGACCTCTTTGTCTTCCGCGGAGAGATCGGTACCGTGTTCGTGATCGACGTCTGTCACTCCATCGCAGGTGCCATTCCCAGTCCGGGCTATCATCCGGAGGGCATGTACGAATTCAAGGTCGATCTTGATGGCGACGCGGTCGAGAACGTCACCTATCGGATCACCTTCGACGAACGGGACCCGGCTGGGAAGCAACGCTTTGTACTGCGCTGCATCGCGGGAGCCGAGGCTGTGGATCCCAACGCGGCGGGTTTGATCGTCGCGCAAGGGACCACTGGCGAAGCCGTCACCACGACAACCGGCATGCGCATCTGGGCCGGTAAAGCGGGCGATCCGTTTTGGATCGAGCCCGACGTGCTGCATGCGGTCGGGCATGCGTTCCAGGACGGCACCGTTGTCGAACTGGGCACATGGACACCGGACCAGGCGAAGAATCTGTTTGCCGGCCACACTGTCTACTCGATCGTGCTGGAAATTCCGGACGCGGAGTTGCTCGCGAACGCCGGCGCCAACCGCCGTGTCGGTGTATGGGCTCTGGCAACACTCGCCACCGACGCGGGGGGATGGCGCTCGATCAACCGCGTGGGCCTGCCAATGATCCATCCGCTCTTCACGCAATACAACGAAGACCTTGGCGACCGTCTCAACGCAGGGCGCCCAGCCGATGACTTCGCAACGTATGGCGATCAGGTCATCAACGCGATCGCCGGTGTCGTCAGTGCCTACGGAACCGCGGAAGATCCGCGGGCATATGCAGAGAAGGTCGCGCATCGACTGTTCCCCAACATGCTCCCCTATATGGTCGGCACCCCAGCCTCCTTCGGGTTTATTGAATGGAACGGGCGCGCGCTGACGGACAATGCGCCCGACGTCATGTTCACGATTGCCTCGAACACTCCCATCGGTCTCGGCATCGGCAAGGGGTCGGTACCCTCGAAACCCTCGAAGACCTTCCCTTACGTTCCGGTCGCCTCCTAGGCAGTCGGCGCAGCAGTACGGCGAACGTCTTCTATGGATGGCTCCTTTGCCCGGGTTTGCCTGACAGCTACCCAACCTGGCACTCAGATGCCGTGAGCGGGAGCCATCCACCTCATCTGCTTTCGAGAATGGCTCGATAGCCGGCCAATGACAGACTTGGGTCTACGCGCCGTCGACAATTTCCAAGGACGGACGTCGCTTGTCGTCGTTGGACACTTCAAAGCGGCCGTTCCGGATTCAGCCAACACCGGACCTTGTGCTGCTGGCCGCGATGGTCAGCTACGGCTCGGCAGCACCGGTTGGGCAAGTACCTCAGCCAGCCAGTCCTGGACCTATCACACGGCATGGTCTTCAACGACGCTTCTTTGCGACAATACCCGATTACGGCTTCCCCCGCCGCCGCATGACCACACCCGCCTCATGCGAGGCACCGGCCCCCAGAGAACAACCGCCCATCCCACCAGATCGGCTGGTGCAGTCCGTGCGTGATCCGCCCCACTTCGGGATGCCCGCCGTTGATCAGCACGTTCCGCTCCATCCGCGCGACCACACTCGGCACGACCAGCAGCAACGACAGCTTCGATTGCTGCCACGCGCGGCCATAAGCCTTCGCCACCAGGCAGTCCTCCGCGTCCCAGCCGGGGTGATGCGCCGTGGAAAGCACCTCGTATGACACCCCCGGCGGGATCGTGATCTCGATCCAGTGCTGGTTGGGCGGCATGTGCCCGTTGCCGTGCGCCAGCTTCTCCAGCATCGCCGTGCTGTAATGCTCGCTGGTGTAGATCATCGGGCTGTCGGCGGTATTCCACCGCCCCGGCCAGAGCTTCGAGCCAGCCGCATCGAAAATGCGATGCGCCCCAGCCGGGTCGCCAAGACGGTACGCCGTCAGAACGCGGTCGAGCGTCTGCGCGCTCACACGGCGGAGCCGTATTGCAGCCGTCCCAGGATGCCCTCCACGACCGGCCGGCCAAGCTCGTTTTCGAGCACAACGTCGATCGGGCGGCGGTCGTGCAGCAGCGGGTGCGCCTCGAACATGAACTGCCGCGCTGCGTCCTCGCCCCCCCAGACGTCGAGCGCCATCGCCCAGACACCGGCCAGCCGCGCCAGCCGCGCGCCTTCCTCCGCCGAAAGCCTGCCTTCAGGGCGATCCTTGGCAGCGGCCCAGGCCTTCCTGCGGCGCGCGAGGGTCGCGCGCGGGATGATCCGGAACGCAAACTTGCTGTCGGATGGAGCAACGGAATGGATCAGGCGATCCAGTGCCGACAGCGGCAGGCCATGCTCAACCGCCGCCATCAGCGGGAACGGGCCGGACGCCCTGATTCCCAGCACCTCGGACACCGGATCTGCAATAGCCGTCACGGCTAACCTCCCGCCTGTCTCGCATGAGACTCGATATATGCTCACATGAGACACGCTTCAAGCAGGATCGCCAAAGCCCCGGCTGGCAAGCGCCTTCGACCCCCGCTCGTCAGCCCACGCGGACGCACCTGCACCTGCCGCATGCGGCGCCTGCCATTCCATTGCGGCCGATCGACACGTTCGTCATCATGGCGCGGTCAATGAGCCTCGCTGCGGCGACAATCCGCCCCCAGCCTTACGGCGTCCCCTTGTGGCTCGCCAGATACCCCACGATCGCCGGCACATCCTCGTCCGCCACCGGCGCCTTGAACGTGCCGCGCATCTTGTCGACCTCCGCCTGCCACGCCGCGCGGCTCATCGCGGGCTGCGTCAGCACCATGCCGGGGGAATGGCACGCGGTGCAGTTGTCGGTGATCGCCTGCGCCGCATCGCCGCCGGGGAACGTCCGGTCGGAAGTCGGCAGTTCGATGTTCACCGATTTCAGCGTGATGCCGCCCGCCGTCACCGTCGAGGGTGGGGGATCGCCCCCCTGCGCCGCCATCGAGGGCACACCGATCGCGCCGGCAAGCAACCCGGCAAGGACGAGCACACCGCAACCGATCCGCTTGGACAATGCAGTCATGACACCCCTCCTCAGGCGACGGTCAGGCGGACCTGCTCGATGACGTTCTGCATGAAGCCGCCGGAGTTCCAGATCGCCTCCGCCGGCTGCGCCACGCCCCGCGTGTTGGTGCAGCGCACCAGCAGCGTCACCGCCCCGGACGCGGGCGCCGTCGCCTGCCCCGTCCACTGCCGGAAGCTGTACGTCCCCTCGTCGCGTCCCAGCGAGGCCGCCTGCCACGTCCCTCCCCCGTCGCTGGAAAGTTCGACCCGCGCCACCCCGCAATCGCCGCCGAACGCGATGCCCCGCAGCGGCACCGGCGCCCCCGCATGCACCGTCGCACCGTCCCGCACATTGGTGAAGAACGAGCGCGGCACCATCCGATTGATCGGCACCGTCCCGAACCCGGTCTGCCCCGGCTTCACGCTGGCACCCGGCGTATCGGGAATGCGGTACGCGGTCTTCATCCAGTAAGTGTCGTCCGGTGCATCCAGCACCTCGATGTCGTTCAGCATCTTGACCCAGTAGGTCGAGTACCACCCCGGCACGATCAGCCGCAGCGGGAAGCCGTTCACCAGCGGCAACTGCGCGCCGTTCATCTGGTAGGCCAGCATCACCTCGCCGTCGCGTGCATGGTCCATATCGAGCGACTTCATGAAGTCCGGCGCGCCATCCACCACCGGCTCATCCAGCCCGTTGAACCGCACCGCCACCGAACCGGCCTTGACCCCTGCCCGGTCGAGCACGTCGCGCAGCCGCACGCCGGTCCATTTCGCGTTGCCCATCGCCCCGTGCTCCCACTGCCCGCCCGGGACGCGCGGCTGGAACAACCCGCGGGAGTTCCCCGAACACTGGTTGACCGCCGCCAGCTCCACCCGAGGCAGCGCCAGCAGATCGGCCATCGACAGCGACAGCGTCTGGTTCACATGGCCGCGCACCGCCAGCCGGAACGCCGCCACGTCGACCTGTTCGGGGATCACCGCCCAGTGCCAGCGCACGAAGAACTGGTCGTTCGGCGTGAACACCCCGCGGTCGAACACCTCGAACGGCGTCTCCAGCAAAGGCGGGCGCGTCCGCTGGAGGATCATCGGCCCCTTCTCGGGGAACGCGGTGGTCATGTCGCGCTCCTCCGGCCCGCCCGGCAGCTTGAGCCGAACGGTGTCCCCCGCCCAGGCCGGCCGCGTGACCGCAAGGGCACCGGCCAGCCCCACGCCCCGGAGAAACGCGCGCCGATCCACCGCCGGCGCCGACTGTCCGTGGAATTGCATCCCAAACTCCTCCTGGTTGCGCTGTGCGCGATCCCTTGGACGCCGATATATTAGGCCCGCCGCCGCGGTTCCAATTCATCGATCCGTTCAATTCGATCGGATTGCGCGATGGAACGGCCCCACCGCCACCGGGTTTACGGCGATCGCCGCGCGCCCGCGTCGATCAGCGCCAGCAGCGCATCGGCCGCGGCGCTGCGATACCGCTCCACATGCCGCAGCACCCGGAACTCGCGTTCCGGCAGCGCCCAATCCACCCGGCACAACAACCCCGCCTCCAGGCTCGGCGCCGCCGCCGAGGCCGAGATCGCGGTCGCCCCCATCCCCGCTTCCACCGCCGCCCGCACCGCCTCGTTCGACGGCAGCGTCAGCGCAACCCGCAGTCGCTCGGGCGCAATCCCGGACGCCTCCAGCGCCGCCTCCAGCACCGCGCGCGTGCCGGAGCCCGGCTCGCGCAGCACCCACTCGGTGTCGAGCAGCTGGGCCGCGGTCACCGGCGCCCCGCTCGCCCAGGGATGCTCCGGTCCAACCACCACCACCAGCTGGTCGCGCGCCACCCGGCGGCTGGTCAGCGCGGGGTCCTCGACGGATCCCTCGACAAACCCCAGCTCCGCGGTCCCGTCACGCACCGCGGCGGCCACCTGGGCGGTGTTGCCGATCGTCAGCTGGACCTCGATCCCTGGCCAGGCGCGGCGGAACGCCACCAGATGGCGCGGCAGCCAATAGGCCGAGATCGTCTGGCTCGCCTGCACCGCCAGCGTGCCGCGCTGCATCCCGCCCAGTTCCGACAGCACCAGCTCCGCCGCCGCCGCCCGCGCCAGGACCGCCCGCGCCTCGGGCAGGAACAGCGTGCCGGCCTCGGTCAGCGCGATGCCGCGGCCGAGGCGATGGAACAGCTTCGCGCCGGTCTGCGCCTCCAGCGCCGCGATGGCAGCACTCGTCGCCGATTGCGCGAGGCCGAGGGCCTCGGCGGCGCGCGTGACGTGCTCGCGTTCGGCCACCGCGACGAACACGCGCAGTTGCTCCAGGGTCATCGCGGCAGCATGGCCCACCACCCGACCCGATGCTACCCGGCTTTTGCGAGGGCGCAGCTGTGGTCCTGCAACTCCTCGCCCGACGCGTGATCGCCCGCCGCCAGGTCGGCATGGTCGTCCAGCAGCACGAAGCCCAGGACATTGCCGGGGAACGTGGCGCCGACGACCACGAGCGTGTGGTTGCCCATGTCCTCGGCCGCCTTCGGGTCGGCGTCGGCCAGCAGCCGGAACGGGTTCTTGTCGCCCAGGTTCTCCTGCTCCAGCCGCATCGCGCGGTAGCTGTGGCCGGCCAGCACCGCCGGGAATGGCGCCCATTGCGGCCCGATCTGCGCCAGATGCCCGACCAGCGCGGCCTGCACGTCCGGCCGCACGCAGTCGATGTGGATGTGCAGCTGGTCCTGCGTGCGGCCGACGTCGGAATTGATCGCCAGCGCGACGTCCTCGCGCGTCAGCAGATGCTGGAGCCGCTCCTCCACGAAATAGCGCGACTGCCAGGCAAGGTCCCAGTAGTTCGCGGCATCCGCCGCCAGGATCTCCGCACTCTCGATGCCGTGGATGCGCGCCGTCGGCATCAACAGGAACTGCGAGGCGCCGTTGATGTCCTTCAGCACGACATAGCCCGACTGCCGCCCCTCCGAGAGGTCAACCTTGCTGCAGGGGCTGGGGTCGTGCGCCTGCTCCTCATGCGGGATGCAGCGCCCGTCGATGATGTGCCATAGCGCGGACGGATCGGCCGCATGCGACAGCCGGATCGCCCCGAACAGCCCGGCCGCGGCCAGCACGGCCACCGCGATCCCGGCGCGCTGCTTCATCCAATCGAACATCGTGGAGAAATTCCCCTGCCGTTGCGGTTCGCCACGGGCGGCGCGCATCCATCCAGGATACAGGCCGCATGCGAAAGGGACCAGGGCAGGCCGGGCAGGGCAATCGCTTGCAGCAAGCAAGGGCGGGGCGCTGCCCCAAACCCCGCCAGGGGCCTGGCCCCTGGACCCACCCCATTGGTGTACAAGGGGGGTGGGCCCGCCACCCGGCCCCCGGATGGGGCCGGGGCGCGCCCACACCCCCGAGCAACACCAATGGATCGGTTCCAAGGGCCGGTGC
>JARLIJ010000318.1 GCA_031291795.1 Acetobacteraceae bacterium
ACCGTCATCACCAACCTGTTCTCGGCCTTCCCCTGGATCGGGCCGAAGATCGTGACGCTGCTGTGGGGCGGCTTCTCGGTCGACCAGCCGACGCTCAACCGCTTCTTCGCATTGCATTATCTGCTGCCGTTCGTGCTGATCGGGGTGATCTTCCTGCATGTGGCGGCGCTGCACATCACCGGCTCCAACAACCCGCTGGGCATCGATGTGAAGAGCCCGCAGGACACCCTGCCGTTCCACCCGTACTACACGGTGAAGGACAGCGTCGGCATCTGCGTGTTCCTGATCGTGTGGGCCGCGTTCGTGTTCTTCGCCCCCAACATGCTGGGCGACCCGAACAACTTCATTCCGGCCAACCCCTTGCAAACGCCCGCGGATATCGTCCCGGAGTGGTACTTCCTGCCGTACTACGCGATCCTGCGATCGGTGCCCAACAAGCTGCTGGGCGTGTGCCTGATGTTCGGGTCGCTCCTGATCCTGTTCGTACTGCCCTGGCTGGACACCTCCCGCGTCCGCTCCGCCCGCTTCCGCCCGATCTACCGCCAGATCATCTGGCTGTGGGTGCTGGCCTTCGTCGTGCTGGGCTATTGCGGGATGAACAAGCCGGAGGGGATCTACGTGATCCTCAGCCGGATCTGCACGCTCTACTATTTCCTGCATTTCCTGGTGATCCTGCCGCTGCTGGGCAAGCTGGAGCGCCCGCTGCCGCTGCCCGAAAGCATCAGCCGTGCGGTGACCGGCACAGGTGGAGGGCCCCTGCCAACGGGTGCCGCCGCGACGATGGAGAAGCCGTGATGCGCAAGCTGCGTCCCCTGCTGGCCGGCGCCTTCGCCGCCGGTCTCCTCGCCATCGGCCTGGTCGCGACCCCCGCCCAGGCGCAGGAGGAGACTCCCGCGCCGCCGCAACAGAAATGGAGCTTCGACGGGCTGTTCGGGACCTATGACCTGGCGTCCGCGCAGCGCGGCTTCCAGGTCTACGCCGAGGTCTGCTCGACCTGCCATTCGCTGCATTTGCTGCACTATCGCGACCTGACCGGGATCGGCCTGACGCCGGACCAGATCAAGGCGTTCGCCTCCGGCGTGACCGTGCCGCAGGGGCTGGACGACCAGGGGCAGCCGAAGGACGGCCCGGCGACGCCGGCCAACCAGTTCCGCTCGCCGTTCCCCAACGACGTGGCGGCCCGCGCGGCCAATAACGGCGCACTTCCGCCGGATTTGTCGCTGATCACCAACGCTCGCGAGGGCCACGCGGACTACATCTACGGCATCCTGACCGGCTTCGCGGACCCGCCGGCCGGCTTCTCGATGCAGGACGGGATGAACTACAACAAATACTTCCCCGGCCATCAGATCGCCATGCCGCAGCCGCTGCATGACGGCCAGGTGACCTATATCGACGGCACGCCGACCAATATCGGCCAGATGGCCCATGACGTGGTGACGTTCCTCGACTGGGCCGCCAATCCCGAACTGGTCGAGCGCAAGCAGATGGGCGTGCGCGTGGTCCTGTTCCTCGTGCTGATGACCGGCCTGACCTACGCGGTGAAGCGCAAGCTCTGGAGCAAGGTCCACTGACCAACCAAGCTGGAACCCCGCCGGTGATCGAGCCGGTGATCGGCATCATCGGCGGCTCAGGCCTCTACGATATCGAAGGGCTGGAGGAAAAGACCTGGCAGCAGGTCGAGACCCCCTGGGGCACCCCCTCCGACGCCCTGCTGTTCGGGCGGCTGGGGGGCGTGCGCTGCGTGTTCCTGCCGCGCCACGGGCGGGGCCACCCGCTTTCCCCTACCCACTTGAATTACCGAGCAAATATCGATGCGCTCAAGCGTTCGGGCGTCACCGACGTGCTGTCGCTGTCGGCCGTCGGCAGCCTGAAGGCGGAGCTGCCGCCGGGCCATTTCGTCATCGTCGACCAGTTCATCGATCGCTCGTTCGCCCGCGAGAAGAGCTTCTTCGGGGACGGCGTGGTCGCGCATGTCTCGATGGCCCACCCGGTCTGCTCGCGCCTCGGCGATGCGTTGGAGGGTGCCGCCCGCAAGCTCGCGCTGCCAGTGACCCGCGGCGGGACCTACCTGGTGATGGAAGGCCCGCAATTCTCCACCAAGGCCGAGAGCGAGCTTTACCGGAGCTGGGGCTGCAGCGTGATCGGCATGACCAACATGCCCGAGGCCAAGCTCGCCCGCGAGGCGGAGCTTTGCTACGCCACGGTCGCCATGGTCACGGATTACGATTGCTGGCACCCCGACCACGACCACGTGACGGTCGAGGCCGTGGTCAAGGTGTTGCTGGAAAACGCTGACAAGGCACGCGAGCTTGTCCGCACCGTCGTCCCCACGCTGGGCCTCCGCCGGTCGCTCTGCGCCGCCGGGTGCGACCGCGCGCTGGACAACGCGGTGATCACGGCGACCCATATGCGCGATCCGGCGCTGCTGGAGAAACTGGACGCGGTCGCCGGGCGCATCCTGGCCGGCTGAGCCCGCGGCAACCGACTGCTGGGTAGTGTTCCATGCCGGCCCGCTTTCCCCGCAGGCCGGCCCCGCCTAATCCGCGGCAGCACACTGCTAGCCACGCGAGACCGGTTTCGGTAGCCTGCCGCGATGGCCGATGGACGGAAATTCTGGAAGACCAAGCAGTTGGAGGAAATGAGCCCCCAGGAATGGGAGTCGCTCTGCGACGGCTGCGGCCGCTGCTGTCTCCATAAGCTGCGCGACGACGATACCCAGGCCCTGTCCTTCACCAATGTCGCCTGCCGGCTGCTCGATCCAGACACCTGCCGCTGCTCGAAATATGAGCGCAGGCGCCGGTTTGTGCCGGATTGCGTCAGCCTGACCCCGGCCACGGTCCGGGAAATCGACTGGCTGCCGCCATCCTGCGCCTACCGCCGCCTCGCCGAGGGCAAGGACCTGGCGTGGTGGCATCCATTGGTCTCAGGCGACCCGGAGACTGTGCACCGCGCCGGGATCTCGGTCCTCGGTCGGTTCGTAAGCGAACGGTGGGCGGGCCCGCTGGAGCACCACATCGTCGACTGGCCAGGCCGCGCGCCGCGTGGCCGGCGCATACCCAAGGAGACTGGAGAATGCTGAAGAACGCGTTGTATGGCGGCGTGAATGCTGCCGTGCTGACCCCGATGAAGGCCGACCTCTCGGTCGACCTGGACCTGATGGCGGCCCATTGCCGTTGGCTGCTTGCCAATGGTTGCAACGGGTTGGCCGTCCTCGGCACGACCGGCGAAGCGAACAGCCTGGGCATCAGCGAGCGCATCGCGCTGCTGGAGGGCCTGGTCGAGCGCGGCATCCCGGCCGCCAAGATGATCCCCGGCACTGGCACGACGGCGCTGCCCGACACCGTGCAGCTGACCAAGGCGGCCGATCGCCTGGGCTGCCGCGGCGCCCTGCTGCTGCCGCCGTTCTACTACAAGGAGCCGTCGGACGACGGATTGCTGGCCTATTTCAATGAGGTTGTTCAACGGGTTGCCGGCAACATCAAGCTGTACCTGTATAACTTCCCCCGCCAGTCCGCGATCCCGTTCAGCGTGGAGTTCATCAGCCGGCTGCTCGCCCAGAACCCTGGGAAGTTCCAGGGCGTCAAGGACAGCAGCGGCAACTACGAGAACGGCATGGGCTATATCGAGGCGTTCGCCAAGGACGGCTTCGAGGTCTATGCCGGCGATGACACGCTGATGAAGCCGTTCCTGGAAAAGGGCGGCGCGGGCTGCATCACGGCCGCCGGCAACGTCAACAGCGCGGTTGCCGCCCAGGTCTATGCCAACCCCAACAGCCCGGCCGGCGAGGCCGCCAACGTGATCATGAGCGCGACCCGCAAGGCCGTGATCTCGGTCCCGATGATCCCCGCGCTGAAGGTCCTGGTCGCTCGCAATACCGGCAACCCGCAATGGGAGAACGTCCGTCCGCCGCACCTGAAGCTGACCGCGGCGCAGAAAGCGCAGCTGTTCGCGACGTTCGATGCCTGCGGCATGGAGCTGCCCAAGGCGGCATGAATTGCGGCCGATCGTGACACAAAAAGTGTCACGATTTGTGCCGGTTCCTTGTCAGGCGGCACGGGCGTGGCAGTCAGTGTCGTCTCGTAGCCTGGAATAGCATTGGGGCGCGTCTCGCTTGGCGGGACGCGCCCCAACTGTATCCGGCGCTTCGATTGGCTTCCGTGCAGGGAAACCGGGTGAGGTTTTGGGGCCCCCTCAGGCCCCGGCAGGCGGTTCTCCAGCGAGCGGCTCCTTGGCGGCCGGTTCCCGGAAATAGGGCTCGACCTTGCCGTTGACCTTCATGGCCAGCGGCGCGCCGAACCGGTCGACCGTCTTGCCGACCGCCAGCCGCGCCCAGCCCTCGCTGACGCAGTATTCCTCGACATTGGTCCGATCGACGCCGTTGAGCCGGACGCCCACCCCACGCTCCAGGATGGCCTGGTCGAAGAACGGGCTCTTCGGGTTGTTGGACAGGCGGTCGGGCGGGGTGTCGGTCATCGCGGTCAGCCTTCAGGCCATGGGGTGGGGTGCGCGGTGTAGCGGGCGGCGGGGCGGATGCCAACCGGGCCTTGCCGGCCCGCCGGAAACCTCGCGGTGCAGCACGGGATTTGCATGCCGGTTGACGCGCCCCGGCGATCCTGATCTTCGCGGGCGCACACCCCGTTCGCGCAACTGGCGACCGGGCACGAATCGGGAAGGGGTGCGTGATGGCGCAGCGGCAGATGCATTTCGTGGGCTACCTGATCGCCGGCCCCACCTGGCACAACAACGGCGGCTGGCGCCATCCGGAGAGCGACGCCAACCTGGCCCTGGATCCGCAGCGCTATGAGCGCATGGCCCGCATCCTGGAAGACGGCCTGTTCGATGCGGTGTTCTTCGTCGACGTGCTGGCGCTGTTCGACACCTACCAGGGCAGCTTTGCCGGCCAGGTCGCCGGGGCCGGCCAGATGTGGTACCTCGACCCGATGCTGCTGCTGGCCGCGATGGCGCGCGTCACCCGCAACATCGGCCTGGCCGGCACGCTGTCGACGACGTTCTACCATCCGTTCCACATCGCCCGGACCTTTGCCACGCTCGACCACATGAGCGCCGGGCGCGCCGCCTGGAATGTCGTTACATCGGCAAATACCCGCGAAGCGCAGAACTTCGGCCTGGACCGCCTGCCCCCGCGGGAGGCGCGCTACGACCATGCCGACGAGGTGATGGAAGCCTGCGACGCGCTGTGGAATTCCTGGGACGACGACGCCATCGTCTACGACCGCAAGGCCGGCATCTACGCGGACCCGGCCAAGCTGCGCTACGCCGATTATCGCGGCAAATGGGTGCGGACGCGGGGGCCGCTGACAACCCCGCGCAGTCCCCAGGGCCGGCCGGTGATCATGCAGGCGGGCTCGTCCGACCGAGGCCGCGCGTTCGCCGCGCGCTGGGCGGAAGTGATCTTCACCCTGCAGCACGCCAAGCCGGACATGCAGGCGTTCTACAGCGACATCAAGACGCGCATGGAACGAAATGGCCGCCGCCCGGAAGACTGTATCATTACGCCCGCGATCGACGTCATCCTGGGGGAGACGGACTCGATCGCGCGCGAGAAGGCCGCCTACCTCGAAAGCCTCGTCAGCCCCGAAGTAGGCGTATGCGACCTCTCCAACGCGCTCGGCCTCGACCTGTCGCAGTATCCGCTGGACAAGCCGCTGGAGGACATGGAGATCACCGAGGGCGCGCGCGGCGTGCTGGACGTCATCCTGCAAGGCAGCCGCGCCGGCCGTCTGACGCTGCGCGATGCAGGGTATCGTTACGGTGTCAGCCAACTCACGCCGGCATTGGTCGGAACCCCCGAGATGGTCGCCGACCGGCTGCAGGACATGTTCGAATCGCATTGCTGCGACGGGTTCGTGGTGTGCCCGTCGGTCACGCCGGGCGGCTATGCGCAGTTCGTCAACATGGTGGTGCCGGAGCTGCAGCGGCGTGGTCTTTACCGTTCGGCGTATACCGGCCGGACATTGCGCGAGCACATCCGCGGCTAGGGCAGGGCCACGCACACCGGAACTGCATGCGCAGAGAATGATACTTCTCCCTCTCCCCTTGCGGGAGAGGGTTGGGGTGAGGGGTGCGTACCATCGACAGCGGTGCTCGTGGCGCCCCCTCACCCCAACCCTCTCCCTCAAGGGGAGAGGGAGAAGTGTTATTCTCAACGGCCGTTGGCATTACAGGGCCGCCAATGATGCAGACGGTGGGCCCTGCCGGCTCGATCTTCCCAGTCGCCGTCAATGTGCTGCTACGGCCCGTAGCCCCAGCACATCTCCGGCGGCAGCGCGACCGTGACCTCGGCGCCGACCTCCCACCGGGCGCTGCTGCCGACTTCCAGCGCCTCGATCCTGGTGCCGAGGACGGTCACTTCATAGACCGTCTGGGTCCCCTGGTAGTGCTGCGATTCCACGTGCGCGGTGAAACGGTTCGGGCCATCGCCGGCAGGTGCGAACACCACGTTGTCGGGCCGCAACGCGACGCGGGCCGCAGCCCCGTCCTGCAATCCGGACCCCAGCCGCGCCAGAAGCCGTTCGCCTGACCGTGTCTCAATGATTGCGAAATCGGCGTCGTGGCGCAGCAGGCGGCCATCGATCCGGTTCGTGGCGCCGGTGAAGCCGGCGACGAACAGGTCGGCCGGGCGGTTGTAGATCTCGCGCGGGGTATCGAGCTGCAGCAGGCGGCCGTCGCGCATGACGCCGATGCGGTCGCCCAGCACCACCGCCTCGGTCTGGTCGTGCGTGACGTAGAGGGCCGTCAGGCCGGCACGTTTGATGATGCGGCGCAGGTCGTCGCGCAGCCGCAGACGCAACTGCGCGTCGAGGTTCGACAGCGGCTCGTCCAGCAGCAGGATCTGCGGGTGGTAGACCATGCTGCGGGCCAGTGCCACGCGTTGCATCTGCCCGCCGGAGAGCTGCGTGACCGGGCGATCGGCGTACTCCGCCAGTTCCACCAGCGCCAGCGCCTCCTGCACCGCACGAGCCTGGTCGGCACGCGGCGTCTTGCGTGCGCGCAACGGATAAGTAACGTTCTGGCGCACCGTCATGTGCGGCCAGACCGCGTAGGACTGGAACACCATGCCCAGGTTGCGGCTGCGCGGCGGCACCAGCACGCCGGCCGCCGGGTCGGTATAGGCGGTGCCGCCGATGACGATGCGGCCCGAATTGGGATGTTCCAGCCCGGCCACGCAGCGCAAGGTTGTCGTCTTGCCGCAGCCGGAGGGGCCCAACAGGACGACGATTTCGCCGGCGGCGATGGTGAAGCTGACGGTGTCGATGGCGGCCTTCTGCACCGGCGGATGGCCGGTGACGAAGACCTTGCGCAGCTGTTCGACGCGAAGTTCCGCTGACATTTACTGGCGATATCCATAGGCCTTGTTCCAGTCCGCCAGCCACTGGTCGTGCAGCGACTGGAACTGGGCGAAGTCGGGGCTCCAGAGTTTGTCCACCTTGGCATCGAATTTCGGCGGTGCAACGGGCGGTGTCTTCAGCGCCGTCATGTTGCCCTGGGTGGTGATCGACAGTGCCTGGCCCTCCTCCGACAGGTTCCAGTCCATCCACAGCCGTGCGGCGTTCGGGTGCTTCGCGGTCTTCAGGATGCCGGAGCCATAGGGCACGATCGGCACGCCCTCGGGCGGGTAGGCGGCATCGATCGGCGCGCCCGCCAGGATCTTCGGGTAGACGATGTTCAGGATCAGCGGCGCGATACCGACTTCGCCGCGCACCACGGCGTCCGACAGCGGCGCGCCGGAGGGATATAGTTTCGGTTTGGTGGCGGCTTGTTTTGCCCAGTAGTCTTCCCCCAGCACCTGGCGTTCGAACATGATGCGCGTCCAGGTGGTGCCGCCCGAGGGCGCGATCACCTGGCCGATCTGCCCGTCGCCGTATTCGGGCTTGCAGAGTTCCATCCAGGTCCTGGGCGGATTTTTCACGACTTCCGGGTTCCAGGCGATGGCCCAGGCGGGGGTGATGGTCGGCCAGAGTTTCGGCGAGACCAGCGTGGCGGGCATGTAGTCGGCGGCGTTGGGCGGGGCATAGTCGGCGAACAGGTCCTCGATCGTCTTGGTCTGGCCACGATCGGAATGGTCCAGCACGTCCGCTTCAAGCTTGCCGGCTGCCGCTTCGCTCTGCACGCGGGTGATGAGCTGCCCGCCGGATGCGCGCACCATGCGCACGGTGATGGACGGGAAGCTCTTGTTGAAGGCGGTGATGACGTCCTGCATCACTTCGGGGAAGGCCGCGGTGTAGAGGATGATCTGGCCTTCCTTGTTGGCGGCCGTGACGAGGTCTGGGGAGGGGTGGAAGGCAGTGGCGGCTTTGGCTTCGCCCCATCGTGCGATGAGCGTCCCGGCGGCGAGGGTTGCCAGGGTCCGGCGTCTTGTCAGTTTCATTTGGTTCGTTTCCCCCTTTGGCCGGTTCGTGCCCCGGGCGACGGCTTGGATATCACAGAGTTTCCAGGCAAGTCACAGAGATCACAGAGCAAGACCAGAAATCTCCTCGGTGTCCTTTGTGGCTCGTCTGCAAACTCTGTGATATCCAAGCCGTCGCCCGCCGCACGAACCGTCATATTCAGACGCAAGACATCTCATCCTCCCCGCACCACGCTGCGTTGCGCGGCGCCGCGGGACAAAGAGTGGGTGATGGTGATCAGCACGCCCAGCAACACCATCTGCACCAGGCTGAATGCCGCGGTGATGCCGATATTGCCGCCCTCGTAGTAACCCAGCAGCTGCACCGCCATGACCATCGTGCCGCTGGAGTACAGAAACAACGAAGATCCCAACTCCCGGATTGCCAGGATGAACAGCAGGGTGGTGGCGGCGACGACGCCGGGGCGGGCGAGCGGCAGCACGATGCTGGCGATGGTGCCCAGCATGCCGCGGCCGCAGATCCAGGCGGCCTCTTCCAGTTCGCGGTGGATCTGCATCAGCGAGGTCGACAGCGCCTTCACTGTATCCGGAATGAAACGGGCGACGAACGCCAGTGCCAGGATCCACAGCGTGCCGTACAGCCCGCCGGGCAAGCCGATCCAGGCCCACAGATATGCCACGCCGATCACCAGGCCGGGGATTGCCACCGGGATTGTCGTGATGGCGTCTATGGTCCTTCGCCCGGGGGCGTGGGTGCGCGTGATGGTGTAGCCGATCGCGAAGGCAAGGATGCCGCCGACCACCGCGGTGATGACGCCCACCTTCATCGAATTGACGATGGAGATCACCGTCAGCGGATTGTCGAACATCTTGATGAAGTGCTGCCAGCCATATTGCTTCATGTCGAGCAGGCTTGGGATGTCGCGGATGAACAGGAACTTCCGGAACGCCGCGACGATCAGCGCAAGTGACGGCAGCACGACGACCACCAGCAGATAGACGATCGCCAGGCCGAGGGTGAAGAATCGCCATGGCCCCAGGTTCAGCGCGCGCGGCCGGAACGCCTTGCCGGCGACGGTGGTGAAGTTACGCCCGGCGAGCACGCGCTGCTGGGCATAGACCAGCACGCCGGTGACGATCATCAGGATCACCGCGACGGCGGCGGCGGTGTTGTACAGCGGCGGCGACCAGGCGGTCAGTGCGAAAATATACGTGGTCAGCACGGGGATGTTTGCGGGCGCGCCGAGTACGGCGGGGATGCCATAGATGCCGAGCATGACGACGAAAGAGAGCAGCATGCCGGAGATGATGGCGGGCAGGATCAGTGGGAAGGTCACCGTCGCCATGGTGCGCGTCGGGCTGGCGCCGGCGATTTCGGCGGCTTCCTCCAGCGACGGGTCCATGTTGCGCAGGGCGGCGGCGGTGAACATGTAGACGTACGGCGCATAGTAGATGCCGAACACGAAGATCATGCCGGGCATGGAATACAGGTCGACATGCCATCCCAGTCCGGCTTTCGCCATCAGCATGTTGAGCAGGCCGGTCTTGGGGGAGCCGAGGATCGACCAGGCGACGCCCGCGACCAGGGGGGGCACGAACAGCGGCAGCATGCCGGTGCTGGCGATCAGCGCTTTGCAGGGTGTGTTGGTGCGGACCACGACCCACGCGAAGGACAGGCCGATGACGACCGCGAGCAGCGTGCCGCCACCGCAGGCGATCAGCGAATTGCCGAGCGCGGCGAGGACATTGATATTGGTTGCAACGGTGAGGAAATTGCCAATTGATACATCGGCGAGATGGACGCCCTCCAGCACCGGGTTGGTGGTGGTGAGTGCGCCGAACAGCAGCATCAGCGTCGGGTACAGCACCAGGAAGCCAAGGACGGCGATCAGCAGGCCCGACCACAGCCAGGGCAGAGCAGGATGGCTCGCACGCGCTGCGGGGGCGCGGATGCGCGTGATCTCGCCCAAGTGCGGGCTGGCGGTTTGCCCGTCCAAATCGTGTCCTCCCGTTTTGTTGGGCGGACGGTCTCACGGCCGGACGGTTTTTGGCAATCGGAGAAATGGGAGCGGCGAAATGCGGATCGCGGCGCCGGCCGCGACCCGCATTGTCACCTTATGACGCGCCGGGTGCAGTCTTGGCGGAGGTCGGGGTGTGCGAAACCTTGGTTACGGGCTTGACGGCCGTCTTGCTGGCGACGGTCTTGCCCGCATGCGCCGCGGCGTGCGTCGCCGGGGTCTTCGTGTCGTGCATCGTCATGGGCGTGCCGGCCTTGGCGTCCGGGGCCGGCGTGACGGTGCCGGTCGCCGTGGTGGCCGCCGGAGCGGTCCCGGTGGTGGCCGTCCCCTGGGCGAATGCCGCCAGCGGCAGGATCGTCGCGATCAGGCCGGCAGAAGCAAGTTTCAGAACGCGGTTCATTGGCGATTCCCTTGTCGCCGGGGGGAAAGTCGTCGTTCCCGGCTGAAAGGGATGACACCACGGGATTGTGACGCGGCCACGCTGGCGGCGCGGCGGGATTGTGGCAGACGGTGCGAAGGCGGATTAAGTTTTCGCAATATGGCGACGCACCTTGGGGTGATCGCTGCCGGGCTATCGCCGGGGAAGAAGCTGGCGATAAGCTGTGCCGCATGACCCAGGTCCCATCACCGACACGCCTTACCAGCACCGTCGTCGCGCCGCCGCGCCGGACCGCCAGGTCGCCGGGCCCATGCGCCATGGTGATCTTCGGCGCGGGCGGCGACCTGACCAAGCGGTTGCTGGTCCCGGCGCTGTACAACCTCGCCCATACGGGCTTGCTGCCGGAGCACCTGGCGATCGTCGGCGTCGACCTCGCCCAGCAGGATGCGGCGGCCTGGCAGGGCAGCCTGCACGCCATGCTGGCGAGTTTCGTGGGAAATCCCAGCAGCGAGAGCCGGATCGAGGCAATCGATGCGGCGGTGTGGGGCAAGCTCGCCGGTGGGATGTCTTATGTGCAAGGCGACCTCAACGACGCCGCGCTGTACGACACGTTGCGATTGCATCTGAAGGACGTGGCCCACGACGCGCAGACCGAGGGGAACGTGCTGTTCTACCTCGCTGTCGCCGACCGCTTCTTCGCCCCGATCATCGAGCAGCTCGGGCATGCCGGCCTGCTGGACGCGGAGGCGCGCGACGGCACGCCGCAACACTGGCGCCGCGTGGTGATCGAAAAGCCATTCGGTCACGACATGGAGTCAGCCCGCGCGCTCAACAAGCGCATCCGCGCCTGCCTGGAAGAGGAACAGATCTACCGGATCGACCATTTCCTGGGGAAGGAGACGGTGCAGAGCATCCTGGCATTCCGTTTCGCTAACGGGTTGTTCGAGCCGATCTGGAACCGCGACCGCATCGACCACGTACAGATCACGGTGGCCGAGACGGTGGGCGTGGAGCGGCGCGGGCGGTTTTACGAAAAGACCGGCGCGCTGCGCGACATGGTGCCGAACCATGTGTTCCAGTTGCTCGCGATGGTGGCGATGGAGCCACCAGCCGGATTCGATGCCGACTCGATCCGTAACCGCAAGGCCGATGTCTTCAAGTCCCTCCGTTCGGTGACGCCGGACGACGCGGTGCGTGGCCAATACGGTCCCGGTACGGTGCTTGGCGCGCAGGTGCCGGCGTACCGCAGCGAACCGGACGTGGCGGCGGATTCCAACGCCGAGACCTATGTCGCCATGCGGCTTGCCATCGACAACTGGCGCTGGGCGGGGGTGCCGTTCTACCTGCGCACCGGCAAGCGCATGGCGCGGCGGATGACGGAGATCGCGATCTGCTTTCGTCCCGCCCCGCACGCGCCGTTCGAGGACACCCACGTGGAGTCGTTGCCGCCGAACTGGCTGGTGCTGCACATCCAGCCGGATGACGGCATCTCCCTGCAGTTCCAGGTGAAACGACCGGGGCCGGTGGTCGACCTGGCCACCGTGCGGATGGCGTTCCACGACCGCGACTGGTTCCCGCATGAGCCGAATGTCGGCTACGAGACGCTGCTGTACGACGTGATGATCGGCGACCAGACGCTGTTCAACCGTGCCGACATGGTGGAGGAAACCTGGCGCGTGGTGCAGCCTGTGCTCGACGCCTGGGCCACGGAACCGCCGCGGCACTTCCCGAACTACCAGTCCGGTTCGGATGGCCCGCAGGCAGCCGAGGCGCTGCTGCGGCACGACCATCGCACCTGGCGGCCGGTCAACACGGAAGCCGACGGGAGTGCCACTCCGGAAAAATAATGCCCGTCCCGGAACACCGGGCGGCACGACAGGGGAAACGATATGACGCCGGATCTGGTCTTGCTTGCGTGGACCGCGGCACTTGCCGTCATCCAGATGCTGGTTGCCGTCGTGGGCTGCCTTTCGCAGGTCGGTCTGGCCGCGCTGGCCGGCAACCGGGAGGCGATGCCCGAACGCACCGGCTGGGCCGGGCGAGCCGAACGTGCGCATCGCAACATCCTGGAGAGCCTGCCGCTGTTCATCGCATTTGTGCTGATCGCGCACCTCGCGCGGCGGACCGATCCGATGACACTGTTGGGCGAGGAATTGTTCTTCGCAGCGCGCCTGGCCTACGCCGTGATCTACGTTGTCGGCATCCCCTGGCTGCGCACCGTGGCCTGGTGCCTTTCGGTCGTCGGGCTGCTGCTGATCTTCGTCGAGCTGCTGTGATCGAGGCAGGTCCCGGCGCCGCTGCCGCGATTGGCGCCGCGGCACGCGTAAGGGTCCTCAGCCGGTGTCCGCCCGCCGCCCGTTGAGGACCGACCGCACCTGCTTGCCCAACTGCCAGCTGTCGTACGGCTTCATCAGCAGCGGCACCCCCAGAGGAAGCTCCTGGCGGGTGCTGGTGGCGGTGTAGCCGGAGGTCATCAGAACCTTCAGGTTCGGGCGCAGCCGCATCGCCTCGATCGCGAGCTGCACGCCGTTCATGCCGCCTGGCATCACGATGTCGGAGAACAGCACGTCCACGCGATCGGCATGCCGCAATTGGGCCAGCGCGGCCTGCGCGTCCGCCGCGGTCAGCGTCGCGTACCCCATCCCCTCCAGGCATTCCACCGCCATCTCCAGCACGCTCGGTTCATCCTCGACCACGAGGACCACCTCGCCCTTGCCGGCCGTGCGGATCGGGATGACATCGGCGTCGGACCGGTCGAGCCTGGGCGGACTGTGCGAGCGGGGCAGGATGAGCGTCACGGCGGTGCCCCCGCCGGGCGCGGTCTCGATGCGGGCGCTGCCGCCTGCCTGCCGGGCAAAGCCATAGACCTGGCTCAGGCCGAGGCCGGTTCCCTTGCCGATTTCCTTGGTCGTGAAGAACGGCTCGAACGCCTTCGCCGCGGTCGCCGGATCCATGCCGCTGCCGGTGTCGCTGACCACCACGCGCACATAGCGCCCGGGCGCCAGGCCGGAGCCGTCATTCGCCCCGATCGCGGCGTTTCCGGTGCTGATCCGGATCTGCCCGCCATCCGGCATCGCATCCCGCGCATTGCCGACCAGGTTGACGATCGCCGCCTCGAATTGCCCCGGGTCGAGCCGGACCGGATCCAGCCCGGCATCGAGGTCGAGGTCGATGCGGATCGCCTCGCTCGCCACGCGGTCGAGCAGCGGCTTGAATTCCTGCAGCCGCCGATTGAGGTTGACGGTCTCCGGGTTGACGATCTGCTTGCCCGAGAAGGCCAGCAGCTTCTGGGTGATATCGGCGCCCCGCCGTGCGGCGAGCCCGATATTCGCGGCCAGCCGCCTGGCATCCATGTCCGCCACGCGTTTGCCGATCATCTCCGCGTTGCCGACGATGACGGTCAGGAGGTTGTTGAAATCATGCGCGATGCCGCCGGTCATCTGGCCGACCGCCTCCAGCCGCTGGGTGCGGAGCAGCGCGTCCTCGGCCAAATGGCGTCGTGTCATCTCCGCGTTCGCCCGCGCCAGCGCCTCTTCCTCCCGCCGGGTCCTGACGAGCGCGGTCCGGGTGATCATGAACAGGAACGCCGTGGCCGGGATGCCGAACAACAGGTGGTCTGCCATGGACCAGTACCATTCGCCGAGGATGGCGTGCCAGGATCGGCCGGTGACCACGTACAGCGGATAGGCTTCGACCTTGCGGTAGGCGTACAGCCGGACCGGCGCGTTGCGGTCGACGACGCTGCGGTTCAGGAACGTGCCGGCGTTCGGAGCTGTCCTGATCGCGTCAAGGAAGGGATTCGGGCTGACAATTTTCGGCACCACGCCGGTGATGGCCGGGAAACGGGCCAGGATCTGACCGTCGTCGCGGACCAGGGCGATGATCTTTCCGGCCGCCTCGTTGCCCTCCTCGTCGACCAGCGCGCCGTAGAAGTCGCTGAAGAATGCCGGTGAGACCGCGACGTCGATGACGCCCTGCACGGCCCCGGACGAGTCGCGCCACAGGCCGGCCAGACCGAAGAATTGCTGCCGCAGGAGCAAACCCATCTGCAGCTTGCTGACATACGGGGTGGTCCCCCCCATGACGGCTTTGAAGAAGTCGGTCTCCCGCACGTTCACCCCGGATGGCACCGGGTAGATGCTGGCGCTGACCAGCGGGCGGCCGGTTTTCGATATGGCCAGGACGCTCTGGACCTGCGGCAGGTGGGAAATGATGGCCGCCATGCTGTCATGCAGCCGCGGTTCCGATGCGACGATGGCGGCTTCGTCCGTGCCGCGGACCAGGTCGTTGACCCGCTCCATCGCCTGGCTCTGCCCTTCGAACGCCTTGCTGGCATGTTCGCGGGCGACCTCGCTGGTCCGCTCCAGCTCCCGGTTGGCGTCGTTCAGGATGGATCGGTAGTTCACCCAGGAGATCACGACGAACAGCAGGGCGGGCACGATCAGCGACGCGGCAAGCAACACCCGCAGCAGGCCGATGGCACTGCCGCTTACCCCTGTCAGCCGCGATGCCACTTTCATAATCGCCATCCGGCGGGACGATATGCCCCCAGGAGAGCTGGGCCAAGACAACACTGTCTCCACGACGGAGGCCTCTGCTGGATCACCGGCCCCGTCATTGAAAATACGCATCCTCGGCCATTAGCGTCCGTTCGAAGCACGTCCGAAATTTCCGGACCGGCACTGCTCGTCCAGATCGAAGCGGAGGCGATCACGGCGAATTCCCTCGACCCGTCCCAGGTCTTCCCTGTTCGCGTGGCCTTGGTCGTCGGGAATGCCTTGTCCGTGATGGCGGACGCTGTCCTTTGGATCGCCAGGGCAGCCAGGCTTCGAGTTGCGTGAGTGCGGGACTCGCGCGCCCGTCACGCCGTCCGCAACACCTGTGCCAAGAGGTCCGCCAGCCGGACATAATCGTCCGCCTCGTTGTAGGCGAAGGCGGAGAGCCGCAGCCACAGCGCGCCGTCCAGCGCATGGACCGGCGCGTCGCAGGCGGCGTCCATCAGCCGGCCCCGGATGTTCCAGGCCAGCGCGTCGTCCGCCGGCTGCGCCACCGGCAGGCGGACCAGGCCCATCGCGGCGGTCAATTCGCCGTGTGCGCCGATTTCGGAGTTCAGGCGTTGCGCAACCAGGGCCGCGCCCTCGGCGGCCAGGGCGGCGTTGCGGGCGCGCAGGGAGGGACCGCCCAGCCGGGCGTGGAAGTCCAGGGCGGCGGGGACGCAAAGCGCGGGGGAGGGATCGCGGGTGCCGGTCCAGTCGAATTCCGCCAGGAACCCCTTGCCGAACCCGTGGGAGATGACGACGGGGTGCAGGTCCGCCTGGCGGTCCGCGCGCGCCCAGAGGAACGCGCTGCC
>JARLIJ010000319.1 GCA_031291795.1 Acetobacteraceae bacterium
GCTCCAGGTCCCACAGCAGGTCCGGCGCGAAGGTCGGGTATTTGTCGATGTTGACGAACCCCTCCCGCTTGTTCTGGCCGCAGCCGAGATTGAGTTTCATCGCCTGGCCCTCCGTCCCGGTTGGGCTCAGGCGCCGAGGCTGGCCAGCAGGCCGGCCATCAGCTTGCCGCGATAGGCCAGGCTGTCGACCATGATGTGCTCGTCCAGCGTGTGCGCGTTGGCCCCGGCCACGCCCAGCCCGTCCAGCGTCGGGATGCCCATCGCCCCGGTGAAATTGCCGTCCGACCCGCCGCCGGCGCTTTGCGGGGAAATCTCGTAGCCAAGCCCCCGCGCGATGTCGCGGGCGATGGCGTACAGCGCCATGGTCCGCCCGTCCGGCTCCCACACCGGCCTGGTCACGCCGCGGGTTGTCTTGAACTGCACGTCGTTGCCGGTGGCGCGCAGGGCGAGCATCCGCGCCACGCCCTGGTCCAGGTCCTCCTGCCGCCTGGCCATGCTCAGCGCCTCGGCGGTACAGGTCGTGGTGACGCAGTTGACCCATTGGCCGCCGCGGATGACGCCCACGCTGAAGGTGCAGTCCTCGGTGGTCATGTCCTCGATCTCGATCAGCTTGCGGGCCATTTCTTTGATCGCCGACCGTCCCTCGGCCAGCCGCGCCCCGGCATGGCTGGGGCGGCCGGTGGATTCCAGGTTGAACCGGGCGATGGCGTAACGGCCGGTGACGACGCCGCCATCGGCGCGGGCGGGTTCGGGGACCAGGACATAACGGTGGCGCGCAGCTTCGGCCTCGATCAGATCGCGGGTGGAGGGGCTGCCGACCTCCTCGTCACTGGTCAGCAGCACGGTGACCGGCAGTTTCGTCGGAACGTTTGCCCGCGCCAACTGCCGAATGGCTTCGATCGCCAGATAGTTGCCGCCCTTCATGTCCTGGATGCCGGGGCCCCAGGCGCGGTTGCCCTCGCGCTTGAACGGCAGGTCGCGCAGGGTGCCGATCGGGTGGACGGTGTCCATGTGGCCCATCACCAGGATGCCGGGTTCGTTCGGCGTGGCGTGGGGGAAGGTGGCACGGACGCAATCGCCGTAGCCCATGCGGCCGGCCACCCGCTCGATCCGCGCGCCGGCGATCACCAGTTCGCGCGACGCCAGGTCCATCACCCGGTTAACGGCGGCGGCGTCGAAGGTCGGGCTTTCGCATTCCACCCAGGCACGTAGGCCATTCAGCATGGTGTCGGCGTCGAAAGGCAGGGCGCTCGGGTTCATGGGCGGTGGGTCCTCATCGAAGTCCGGGGTGGGCGGCGCACAGCCGAGGATCGCCCGCCGGCGCCGCGGCGTTGCCCGAGAGTGCCACGCGGTCCTGCGCGATGACATAGGCCGGCTGTATCACGGGTGGGATTGGACGCCGAACAGCGCAGCATTGGCGCGGATCAGGGCAGGCGTGCGAAGCGTTCGCCGAGCAGGTTGAAAAATGCGTCAGTGTCGAGCGTTTCCAGCACCTTGGCGTTCGGCGGTGCACCGGTGCGGTTCCAGCGATCGATCACCGTGCGGCCTCGGCTCGGGCCCGGGCCGAGGTCAACGGTCACGGCGCAGGGGCGGGCGGTGAACAGGGCAGGGCGGATCAGCCAGGCGATGGGGCAGGGATCGTGCAGCGGCGCGCCGCTGCCGCCGAGGCGGATCGAGTGCGGCACCGTGGCCTGGATATCGCAGGCCGCCTGCAGGCAGCGGCCGGATCCCAGGGCGCGCCAGGCGGCGATACGGGCCGGGGTGACCAGGGCCTGGGCGGTTAGTTCGAGCGTCGCCAGCACCAGCGGGCGGCCGCTGGTGAGCAGGACGGCCAGCGCCTCGGGGTCGCTCCAGGCGTTAAACTCGGCGGCGGGCGTGACGTTGCCCTCCGCCCAGGCGCCGGTCATCAGGACGATTTGCGCGATTTTCGGCAGCAGCGCGGGTTCGGTCATCAGCGCGAGGGCAAGGTTCGTGGCCGGCCCGATGCCGACCAGGGTGACCGGGGCAGGGGCGGTGCGCAGGATGCGGCGGATCGCATCGGCGGCGATTTCCGCAGCAGGCGGGCGGCCTTGCGGCAGCACGACGCCGCCCAGGCCATCGGACCCATGGATATGCGGCTCCGAGGTGAAGCTTCCGAGCAGGGGACGGTCGGCGCCGGGGTGGACTTGAATGGGACGGCGGGTGAGGGCGGTCAGGGCCAGGGCATTGGACAGGGTGTGCTCCAGGCCGGTATTGCCGCCCGCCACGGTGATGGCGCGCACGTCGAGTTCCGGGGAGGCGAGGGCCAGGAACAGAGCGAGCGCGTCGTCGGTGCCGGGGTCGCAATCCAGGATGACGGGGGTCGGCATGCGGGTTCCTTCCAACTCGCCGGGCGCGGGCGGGGATACTGCGGCACAGGCGGCGGGGCCTGTCGAGCCGCCCGAGTTTACGCTGGCGGTGCCGTTCCAACGCACGCCCCTCATGCCGCCTGCCGCCAAGCGGGTGCGGGCGCTGAAGCGGCATCTGGTGGCGGCGATGCGCGACCTGCGGGAGGCGAAGCGGCCAGACCGGCTGGTGCAGCCGCGGACCTCGGCGCTGGAGGGGTTCGCGGCCGAGGTCGTGCGGGCCGGCTGCGCGCTGTGCCAGGGGGCGTGCTGCCGGGGCGGCGGGACGCATGCCTATCTCGACGAGCGGACGATGGCGCGCGTGCGGGCGGAGCGGCCGGAGGCGGACGCCCGGGCGATCCTGCGTCTTTATACCGAGGCGGTGGCACCTTTGGGCTTTGTGGATTCGTGCCTGTTCCATGGTCCGGCTGGCTGCACGCTGCCTCAGCCGCTGCGGTCGGAATTGTGTAATAGATACTATTGTAATGGGTTGCATGACTTTCTTAAGGAGAAAGATGAACCAGAGACGGTCTGTATCGTTGCTCGGCGTGGGGCGGCGATCGGTGGCAGGGTAGTGCTGTCCCGGTTGCCCGCGGGCTGACCCGACAAGACCGTTGTGTTGCGGCGGGCGTGGTGGCTTTCGCCGACGCTGAAGCGCTGCCTATCATGCGGCGACGCAAGTGCAAGGGAGCGGCGGACAATGAGCCTGAAGGGCAAAGTGGCATTGGTCACGGGGTCCACGAGCGGCATCGGTCTCGGCATCGCCCGCGCCTTGGGCGAGGCTGGCGCGGACCTGGTGCTGAACGGCTTCGGCGATCCGGCCCAGATTGAGGCGCTGCGCTCCGGCCTGGCAAAGGAGCTGGGCATCCGCGTGCATTACAGCGGCGCCGACATGAGCAAGCCGGCCGAAATCGCCGGCATGGTGGCGCAGGCGACCGAGGCGCTGGGCGCCGTTGATATCCTGGTCAACAACGCCGGCATCCAGTTTGTCGCGAATATCGAGGATTTTCCGGACGATAAGTGGGATTCGATCATCGCGATCAACCTCTCGGCGGTGTTCCACGCCACCAAGGCGGCGATCCCGGGCATGAAGAAGAAGGGCTGGGGGCGGATCATCAACATTGCCTCGGCCCATGGCCTGGTGGCGAGTGCCCAGAAAGTCGCCTACGTGGCGGCCAAGCACGCCGTGGTCGGGATGACCAAGGTGGCGGCGATCGAGCTGGCCAACCACGGCGTCACGGCGAACGCGATCTGTCCCGGCTGGGTGCTGACGCCCCTGGTGGAACGCCAGTTGGAGGCGCGGGCGCAGCAGGAGAGGATCTCGGTCGATGAGGCCAAGCGCCGATTCCTGTCGGAAAAGCAGCCGATGACGCAGTTCTCGAGCCCCGCGGACATTGGCGCGCTGGCGGTTTTCCTGAGTTCTGATGCGGCCAAAACCATCACCGGCGCGCCGGTTTCGGTGGATGGCGGGTGGGTGGCCGGCTAGCTGCGTTTTCGATGGACGACCCGGGGGCGCGGCAGTAACAGCGGGCCGCCATAACCGTCGAGGGTACCATGACAGAAGCCGCCCGTTTCGCCGCGATGATGGAGAAATCGGCCGCATTGAAGCGTCGAATCGCGACAGAACTGGCCGAAACGGTCGTCGCGGTGGTCGGCGCCTGCGAGACCAGTCTGCGCGGCGGCGGCAAGCTGCTGTTCTGCGGCAATGGCGGGTCGGCGGCCGACAGCCAGCATTTGGCGACCGAGATGCTGATCCGCCTGCGCGGATCGGTCGAGCGCCCGTCGATCGCCGCCCTCGCCCTGACACTGGATGCGGCGATGTTGACCGCCTGCGGCAATGACTACGGCTACGACCGGGTGTTCGAGCGGCCCTTGCGCGGCATCGGCCGGCGGGGGGACGTGCTGTTCGGCATCACGACGTCCGGCCGTTCTCCCAGTGTTGTCAATGCGTTGAAGGCGGCGCGGGAGATGGGGATAGTGACCGTCGGCCTGCTGGGGGGCAGCGGGGAGCCGGCCCGCTCGCTGTGTGACCACGTGCTGCTGGTGCCGGACCACGAGACCGCCCGCGTCCAGGAATGCCACATCGCCCTTGGCCATGCAGTCCTGGAACTGCTTGAGGACCGAGTGGTCGCGCGGCCTCTCACGTGACGGTCCTGGTGACGGGGGCGGCCGGGTTCATCGGGTCGCACGTCGCACATGCGTTGTTGGATCGCGGCGAGGTGGTGGTCGGCGTCGATAACCTGAATGACTACTACGACGTCGCCCTGAAGCGCGCGCGCCTCAAACGGTTGGGGGTGAAAAGCGGCTTCGTGTTCACCCATTTGGACGTATCGGACCGGGATGCGGTGGCGGCCTTGGTCGCGGCGCATCCCGGGATCGATGCGATCGTCCATCTGGCGGCCCAGGCCGGGGTGCGGCACTCGATGGTCGATCCATACGCCTATGTGCAGACCAACGTGATGGGGCACCTGGTGGTGCTGGAGGCCGCCCGGCGGCTGAACGGGTTGCGGCATCTGGTTTATGCCAGCACGTCCTCGGTTTACGGGGCGAACCGCGACCTGCCGTTCCGCGAGGCCGACCGGGTGGACACCCCGATGTCGCTCTATGCGGCGACCAAGCGTGCGGATGAGCTGATGAGCCATGCCTACGGGCATCTGTTCGGCCTGCGGCAGACCGGGCTGCGGTTTTTTACTGTCTACGGCCCCTGGGGCCGGCCAGACATGGCGTATTACAGCTTCGCCCGTGCGATCGTCACGGGCGAGCCGATCACCCTCTATGAGGGCGGGACGCTGAAGCGCGATTTCACCTATATCGATGATATCGTTGCCGGAGTCGTTGGCTGCCTGGACCGACCTCCTGCGGCCGAGGCGCCGACGCGCCTGTTGAACATCGGGAACCACCGCGGTGAGACCGTCAGCACCCTGGTGACCTTGCTGGAGCAGGGGCTTGGGCGGAATGCCGTGGTTCGCAGCGCGCCACGCCCGGCTGCCGATGTGGAGGAAACCTTCGCCTCGATCGACGCGATCGGTGCGCTGACCGGCTTCGCGCCTCGGGTTTCCCTGGCCGAGGGCATCCCTCGCTTCGTGGCCTGGTTCCGGGAATGGCATCGGGCCTGAACGATTTCTGAAAAAACCCGGTTGACGGTGCCGGCGCCCCCGACTAGAAACCCGCCACGCCGACGGACGGTGGCTCTTGCAACTGTCCTCAAGGCGGATTACCTTTCTCGGTCTTGCACCAGGGAAGGTGTTCATAAAACTGGGATGGCCGTTTGGCCTGCGAAAGCGGGACGTTCGGCTGTCTGGTTTTGGTTCTTTGACAGTTGCATAGGCTAGGAAGGGATACGTTGGCGGCGCCCTATGGGTTGCTTCACGTGAGTGGGGTGA
>JARLIJ010000320.1 GCA_031291795.1 Acetobacteraceae bacterium
CGCCCAGTTCGCCGTCAACCGCCACACCGTCCGCCGCGCGCTGGAGGAGCTGTCCCGCGCCGGCCTGGTCCGGGTCGAGCAAGGCCGCGGCTCGTTCGTGGCCGAGGACGTGCTGGACTACACGGTCGAGCCGCGCACCCGCTTCACCGAGTGGATCCGCAAGCACAACAAGGAGCCGTCCGGCCGCGTCCTCCAGCTCAAGGAGATCGCCGCCGACTCCCAGGTTGCTGCGGCACTTGGCATCCGCACCGGCGCACGCGTCGTGATGCTTGAGCGGCTGGGCTTCGCCGACGACCGCCCGGTCAGCCTGTCCCGCCACTATTTCCCCGCGACCCGGCTGCGCGGCCTGCTCGATGCGCTGCACGCCACTTCGCGCATCACCGAGGCGCTGCAGGCGGTCGGCGTCAGCGACTACCTTCGCCAGGTGACGCGCGTCAGCGCCCGCCTGCCGACCGCGACCGAGGCGGACCTGCTGCGCACCGCCCGCAATCGCCCGGTGCTGGTGACCGAGAACGTCAACGTCGACCGTACCGGCGCCATCATCGAATTCGGGGTCGGTTGCTATCCGACCCCGCGCGTCCAGATCGTCTTCGAACCCTGAAGGTCCACCTTATGCAGAGCCTGAACATCACCGGCGGCGACGTGCTGCTGCCCCGCGACGGCGCCCACCCGGTCGCGCTGCACATCGCCGACGGCCATATCGCCGCGGTCGAGGCGCAGCCGAAGGCGCAACTCACCCTCGATGCCGCCGGCCTGCTGGTGTTGCCCGGCCTGGTCGACATCCATGGCGATTCGTTCGAGCGTCAGTTGCAGCCCCGTCCCGGCGTGGATTTTCCGGTCAGCATCGCGCTGCGCGACACCGAGGCGCAGTTGCTCGCCAACGGCATCACCACCGCATTTCACGGTGTGACATTGTCCTGGGAACCTGGGCTGCGGAGCCTGGATGCCTGGCATGCCATCCTTGCCGGGTTGGAGGCCGAACATTGGACCTGCGACATGCGGGTGCACCTGCGCTGGGAGGCCTACAACCTCGACGCGCTGGAGACCGCGCTGGCCGGCATCGCCGCCGGCCGGGTGCATCTCGTGGCGTTCAACGACCACACGCCGTCGATCCTGAAGAAGCTCCAGGACCCGGTGGCGGGGGCGAAATACAGCGACCGGGCCGGGATGAAGCTCGATGCGTTCGCCGCGCTCGCGGATCGGGTCGGTGCCCGGGCGGACGCCGTTCCGGCGGGGCTTGCGCAGATCGCCGCCGCAGCCCGCGCCGCGGGCATCCCGCTGGCCAGCCATGACGACGACTCGATCGCCTGCCGGGAGGAATTCCGTGCCCGCGGCGCGCGCATCTGCGAGTTCCCGATTGGCGAAGACGTTGCCCAGGCGGCGCGCGCGGCGGGCGACTTTGTGGTGATGGGCAGCCCGAACGTGGTGCGCGGGCGATCCCACCTGGGCTGGGCGTCGGCCGCGACGATGGCCGAGGCCGGGATCTGCAACGTGCTCTCCTCGGATTACTACTATCCGTCCATGCTGCGTGCGGCGCTGCTGCTGACGGAGCGCGGCGTGCTCGATCTTGCCCAGGCGTGGGCGCTGGTTTCGGCCAATCCGGCGGCTGCGGCCGGGCTGGCGGATCGCGGCGTCATCGAGGCCGGCAAGCGGGCGGACCTGCTGCTGGTGGACCCCGGCAGCCGCCGCCTGGTGGCAACGATCGCGGGGGGACGAATCGCGCACCTGACCGCGGCGGGAGCGGCCCGTCTGCAATAAGCCGCTCACATTTCGTCACAATCGTATTGACGAACCCCTTGCGGCCTTGTCTTTAGGCACGAACTTTTCTGCATCTTCAGCAGTGTGCGTCGGCGTGGCCAAAAAGGTAGTGACGATGACCCGAACGACCCTGATCTGGGCGCTCGCAGCGGCCATGTGGCTGCCGGCATCCGGTGCATTTGCGCAACCAAAACCGGATACCGCCAATATCTGGACTTTGCAGGACGAAAACGCGTCGATCTCCAGCGCCAGCCTGAGCGACCGATTCTACACCAACGGCCTTAAGATCGGCTGGACCTCGGGCACCGACGCGGTGCCCGGCTTCCTGGCAAGCCTGGGCCATTCGGTATGGGGCGACGGTCAGCAGCGCATCGGCTTCTCGATTACCCAGCAGATATACACTCCGGCCAACACCAGCCTGCTGGTGGCCGACCCGCGAGACCGCCCCTACGCCGGCCTGCTGCTCGGCAACTTCTCGCTGCTGAGCGACACCGACACCAGCCGTAGCGTGTTGGTGGTCAGCCTGGGCGTGGTGGGTCCCGGCGCCGGCGGGGAGGGGCTGCAGAACGGCTTCCACGACCTGATCGGCCAGAGCCACGACAACGGTTGGGACTCCCAGATCCAGAACACGGTCGCCTTCGAAGTGCTCCATGAGCGCACCTGGCGACTGCCGATCACGCAGTTCGCGGGGCTGGAGACCGATGCGCTGCCGGCGCTGACCGTCGGCCTCGGCGATCTGCGCGACTACGCCCAGGTCGGCGTCTCGTTCCGGATCGGCCAGGGGCTCGATTCCGATTTCGGCGTGCCGCGCGTTCGCCCCGGGCTGAGCGGTGGAGACGTCTTTGTGCCAACCCGGCCGTTCGCCTGGTACGTCTTCGCGGGCGTGGATGGGCAGGCGGTGGGCTACGACCTGCTGCTGACCCAGTCGGTGTTCCGCGGCGGCCCCCATGTCAGCCCGGTCTGGGACATCGGGGAGGTGCAGGCCGGGTTGGCGGTCATGGCCTACGGCATGCGGCTGACGTTTGCCTGGGTCGCGCAGACCCAGGAGTTTCAGGGCCAGTCCGGCGGCCTGCACCAATTTGGATCGGCCGCCCTGTCCGTACGGTTCTGACCGGGGACGCATCCGTCGCGGCGCGTGGCGCCGCGCTGCCATGTGCAATAGCGGGGGGTGATCCGCCTCCTGTGGGCGCCGGCTGATGCACGGTTTCCTCCAGGTGCCGGATTTCCCCTGATTTGAGGGGGTTGCGTCCGTGGGGCGCGGCTTGCCGTCCGGTCTGACGGCGCCTCGTGGTGACAGAGTCTTGAGCGGCCCCGGACTAGCCGATGCCGGTTTCGGTACCACGTGGGTCCGGCTTTTGTCGCCGGAGTGCCATGATGTCCGCTACCACCAAGGAAACAATGAATACCCGCAAGGAGGTCACCAAGGCGCCCGCCGGGGGGTGGGGCGCGCTGAACGCCGTCGAGACGCATCTGGCCCGCCAGGAGATCCTGGTCCGCGGCAACCGCACGCTGCTGTCCATGAACAAGCCGGGCGGCTTCGATTGCCCGAGCTGCGCCTGGCCGGATCCGCGCAAGCCGCACGCGTTCGAATATTGCGAGAACGGCGCCAAGGCCGTCGCGTGGGAGGCGACCCGCAAGCGCGCCACCCCGGATTTCTTCGCCCAGCACACGGTCGCGGAGCTGAACACCTGGACCGACCACGACCTGGAGGATGTCGGGCGCCTCACCCATCCGCTGCGCTACGACCCGGCTACCGACAAGTATGAGCCGGTCTCCTGGGAGACGGCGTTCGCGGAGATTGCCACCGAATTGCGCGGTCTCGACCCGAACCGCATCGAGCTCTACACCTCCGGCCGCTCCTCCAACGAGTCCGCGTTCCTCTGGCAATTGTTCGGCCGCCTGCTGGGCACCAACAACTTCCCCGATTGCTCGAACATGTGCCACGAGACGACGACGGTCGCGTTGCCGGAGAGCATCGGCGTCGGCAAGGGCACCACCGACCTCGACGATTTCGAGCAGTGCGACGCGATCTTCATCCTCGGGCAGAATCCCGGCACCAACAGCCCGCGGATGATGACCTACCTGCATGACATGGCGAAGCGCGGCGTGCCGATCGTCTCGTTCAACCCGCTGAAGGAGCGCGCGCTCGTCAAGTTCGCCAACCCGCAGAACCCCGTCGAGATGCTCACCGGTTCCGGGCAGACCATCACTTCGCAGTTCCACCAGGTCCGCACCGGCGGCGACATCGCCGCGATCCAGGGCGTCTGCAAGGCGGTCATCGCGGCCGACGACCAGGCACGGAAGGCTGGGCGCAAGCGCATCCTCGATGTCGACTTCATCGAACAGCACACCCATGGCTTCGAGGCGTTTGCCGACTACATGCGCAATCTGCCCTGGGGGCGGCTGGAGCATTACAGCGGCCTGACCCGTGCGGACATGGAAGCGGCGGCCGACGTCTACATGCTGGCGGAGCGGGTGATCGCGTGCTGGGGCATGGGCATCACCCAACACCGGCGCGGCGGCGACGCGCTGCAGCAGATCGTCAATCTTCTGTTGTTGCGGGGAAATATCGGCAGGCCGGGGGCAGGTCCCTGTCCGATCCGCGGCCATTCCAACGTGCAGGGCGACCGGACCGTCGGGATCTACCAGAAGCCGAAGGAGCCGTTCCTGCAGAAGCTGGACGCCGCGTTTGCCTTCACTGCCCCGCGGGCACCCGGCCATGACGTCGCGCAATGCTGCGAGGCGATGCTGCGCCGGGAGGTCGATGCCTTCATCGCGCTGGGCGGCAATTTCTTCCGCGCAATCCCCGACATCGACCGGGTCGGCGCCGCGGTGCCGGACGTCCGCCTGACGGTCTACATCGCCACCAAGCCCAACCGCTCCCACATGACGCACGGCCGGCGGTCCTATGTGCTGCCCTGCCTTGGACGCACCGAACGGGACGAGCAGAACGGCAAGCCGCAGACCATCACGGTCGAGGACAGCTTCTCCATGGTGCATGGGTCCGCGGGCATGCTGCCCCCGGCGAGCCCGGAGTTGCGATCCGAGGTGGCCATCGTCGCCGGCCTCGCCAGGGCCACAGTGGGGGACCGCGCCGCCATCGACTGGGACGGCTTCATCGCCGATTACAGCCTGATCCGCGACAAGATCGAGGCGGTGATGCCGGAGCAATTTCAGCAGTACAACGCGCGGATCGAGCAGCCCGGCGGCTTTCGCCTGCCGAACGGCGCGCGGGAGCGCCGATGGGACACACCGACCGGGCGCGCCAACTTCCTGTTCGAGGAAGGCTTGCTTGATGAGGACGACGACGCACCCGAGAGCCCGCATCTGCAGCTGATGACCGTGCGCAGCCACGACCAGTTCAACACGACGGTCTATTCCAACAACGATCGCTACCGGGGCATCCGCAACGACCGGATGGTGGTGATGATGAACGCCCGGGACATCGAGGCGCTCGGTCTGCACGAAGGGATGATGGTCGCGTTCACCGCCGTGGTGGGCGATGGCATCGAGCGGCGGGTCGACGGGTTCCGGGTGGTGGCGTTCGACGTGCCGCCGGGGTGCTGCGCGGCCTATTACCCGGAGACCAACGGCCTGTTGGCGTTGTCGCATCGCGACAAGCGGAGCAACACCCCGGCGGCGAAGTCGGTGCCGGTGCGGATCACGGCGATGCAGCCTGGCGAGCCGGTGTCCGCCGAGACGGATGTGGCGGAACGTGGCTGCCACCGGGCGCTCGACCCGGAGACCGTGCCGCTGGCCTGAGGAGGCGCCGGCCTTCTCCCCCTCCCTCAAGAGGAGGGGGAGAATACCGGTTTGGCTATCCGGCGGCCGCCTGGTCGATCTCGGCCCGCGTGACCCCGAGCGTCTCGGCGGCGGCGCGGATGTCGTGCCAGGTGGTGGCGTCGACCTCGATGCCCTCCGCCTTCCGCCGTGCTGCCGACCGGCGCTCGGGTTCGCCCGGCAGCAGGATCTGCTCGAACCCCGGCGCCACGCGCGCCGCCCGGATATGGGTTTTGGTCGCCTCGATGCCCTGCGCGATCGCGGCCGGATCGCCCAGCTTCGACAGGTCGATCACGGTCGCCAGCATCGAATTCACCACACCGCCCTTGGCGTCCTGGTCTGCCCGCTGGCCGCCGCCGACCGCGGCCGCCATGATCTCGCACATCACCGCCAGGCCGGAGCCCTTGTGCCGCCCGAACGACAGCAGCGCGCCGGTGCGGTCGCGGATGAAGCCGGTCGGGTCGTTGGTCGGTGCGCCATGGGCGTCGATCAGGGCGCCGTCCGGCACCGGCACGCCCTTGTTGTAGGCGACCCGCGCCTTGCCGGCCGCGATCGTCGTTGTCGCCATATCGAGCAGCAGGGCAGGGCCGTCCGTGCCCGGGACTGCGGCGCAGAACGGGTTAGTGCCGACCCGCCCGTCCGCACTCGCCCAGGGGGCCTGCTGGGGCCAGATGTCGGCGACGTTGACGAACGCGGTGAACGCGCAGCCGGCTGCCGTTGCCTGCTCGCCATACGTACCGATGCGCCCGATATGCGCGGAATTGCGCAGCGCCAGCACGCAGGCGCCCAATTCCTTCGCCCGTTCGATGGCGCGTTCCACGGCCTCGGCCGCCATGCGCTGGCCGTAGCCGCGGCGGGCGTCGATCACCAGCAATGCGCCGGCGTCCAGCACCGTCTCCGGGGTCTGGTTGGGCACCAGCAGCCCGTCCTTCAGCATCTGGACGTAGGCCGGCAGCATGCCCACGCCGTGGCTGTCGTGGCCGGACAGGTTGGCACGAACCAGGTGATCGGCGACCCGCTGCGCCTCGGCTTCGTTGCTGCCCATGCGACGGGCGATCAGGTGGGCGACGGCAAACAGGGCGTTCGGGGGGAATGTCGGCATGGTGAGGACGAGGCCTCCAACGGGACGAGCATCGCGTGTCGATACGCCCGCCTGGGGGAGTCGGCCACCCGGGGACCGGATATTTTACTGTCCGAAACGCCCGTCCGCCGATAGATTGTAACGGCACGAGAGCCTGTGCGGGCCGCCATCGGGACAACCGAGCGGCACGACAACGGGCCAATGCAGGGAGACGGTAAAGAGCCAACATGTCGAGAAATCGGCCATCCGGAAGATCTATATCCGCCTGCTGCCGTTCGCGATCCTGACGTATTTCCTCTGCTACGTGGACCGGATCAACGTGGGCTTCGCCGCGCTGACGATGCGGGGCGACCTGGGGATGTCGGCCACGGCGTTCGGGTTTGCCGCCGGCACGTTCTACTGGGGCTATTTCATCTTCGAGGTGCCCAGCAACGTCATCATGGAGAAAGTGGGCGCGCGGCTGTGGATCGCGCGGATCATGATCACCTGGGGCATCCTGTCCGGCATCACCGCCTTCGTCACCGGATCCGAGAGCTTCGCCGTGCTGCGCTTCCTGCTGGGCGTGGCGGAGGCCGGGTTCTTCCCGGGCATCATCCTGTATTTCACCTACTGGTTCCCCAGCTACCACCACGCCCGCATCGTGTCGGGCTTCCTGATCGGCCTGCCGGTCGCGGTGGCGGCGGGCGCGCCGTTGTCGACGGCCTTCCTGGAACTGGACGGGTGGCTGGGCCTGCGCGGCTGGCAGCACATGTACCTGATGGAAGCGATCCCGACGGTGCTGCTTGGCATCGTCACGCTGCTGGTGCTGACGGATCGCCCCGAACAGGCGCGGTTCCTGACCGCCGAGGAGCGCGCATGGATCGCCCAGACATTGGCCGCGGAGCGCAAGGCCAAGGAATCGGTCAAGAAAATCGGCATGTGGCAGGCGATGATCAACCCGCAGGTGCTGCTGCTGTCGCTCAATTATCTCGGCATCGTGACGGCCAGCCTGGGCATGCTCATCTTCATCCCGCAGATCATCAAGTCGCTCGGCGTGACCCACAACATGACGGTCGGGTGGCTGACCATGATCCCCTATATCTGCGGCGGCGTCGCGCTGGTGGTCTGGGGCCATTCGTCGGACCGCACGCATGAGCGGCGGTGGCACCTGTTCTGGGCGTGCGTGTGCTCCACGGTCGGGTTGCTGATCGCTGCGGCCACCATGGGTACGTGGTGGGCGATGGTCGGGATGTCGATCGCGGCGATGGGCTTCTACGGGTCGAAGGGCCCGTTCTGGGCGATGCCGCCGATGTTCCTGACCGGCACCGGGGCGGCCGCGGCGATCGCGTGGATCAACTCGATCGGCAACCTCGGCGGGTTTTTCGGGCCTTGGTATGTCGGGTTCATGAAGGACGCGACCGGCAGCTTTGCCGGCGGGCTTTACGGCCTGGCGCTGTTCGGCGTGATCGCGGCGCTGGTCTGCGTGCTGTCGCTGAACATCCGCAATCCGGCCGGGATGCGCGAACAGGTCGCCGGGTC
>JARLIJ010000058.1 GCA_031291795.1 Acetobacteraceae bacterium
ATTCTCCGAAATCGAATTGCCTCCCCACGAGCCGCATCCCAGCGTCAGCGACGGTGCCATCTTGAAGTTGTAGAGATCGCCGATGCCACCATGCGAGGACGGCGTGTTGATCAGGATGCGCGCGGTCTTCATGCGCGCGCCGAACGCGGCCACCCGGTCGTGGCGCAGATCCTGGTCGGTGTACAGCACCGACGTGTGGCCGACGCCACCGAGCGCCACGAGGGCTTCCGCGGTCTCGCAGGCCGCCGCGAAATCGCGGGCACGGTACAGGCCCAGCGTGGGCGACAGTTTCTCATGCGCGAACGGTTCTGCGTCCGAGTAGTCGGTCACTTCGGCGATCAGCACCTGGGTTTGCGGCGGCACCTGGATCCCAGCCATCGTGGCGATGGTGCCGGCCGACTGGCCCACAATCGCCGCGTTCAGGCTGCCGTTCTTCAGCAGCACCTTGCGCATCGCCTCGGCTTCCGAGGGCGACAGGATGTAGCCGCCATGTCCGGCAAACCGGTCGCGCACCGCGTCGTACGCGGAGTCGACCACGACCACCGCCTGTTCGGACGCGCAGACCACGCCGTTGTCGAAGGTCTTCGACATCAGGATGGACGCCACCGCGCGCTTGATGTCGGCGAATTCATCAATCACCACCGGCGTGTTGCCGGCACCGACGCCGATCGCCGGCTTGCCCGAGGAATACGCCGCCTTCACCATCCCCGGACCGCCGGTCGCCAGGATCAGGTTGATGCCGGGATGGCGCATCAGCGCGTTGGACATCTCCTGCGTCGGCGTGTCGATCCAGCCGATGATGTCCTCCGGCGCGCCGGCCGCGACGGCGGCCTTCAGCACCAGGCGCGCGGCCTCGCAGGTGGAGTGGCTGGCGCGCGGATGCGGCGAGAACACCAGGCCGTTGCGCGTCTTCAGGCAGATCAGCGCCTTGAAGATCGCCGTCGAGGTCGGGTTGGTGGTCGGCACGATGCCGCAGATCACGCCCACCGGCTCCGCGATGGTGATGGTGCCGGCGTCCCGGTCCTCCTCCAGCACGCCGCAGGTGAGCTCATTCTTGTAGGCGTTGTAGATGTATTCCGAGGCGAAGTGGTTCTTGATGACCTTGTCTTCCATCACCCCCATGCCGGTCTCCTCGACCGCCATCTTGGCCAGCACGATGCGCGCATCCGCGGCCGCCAGGGCGGCGCTGCGGAAGATCGCGTCCACCTGTGCCTGGGAGAATGTCGCAAAAATCGCCTGCGCGGCTTTGACCCGCGCAACCAGCGCGTCGAGTTCGGCGAGGGTGCTGACCGGCATGAGGGACCCTTTGCAGCAGTGTACGTCCGGGTGACCCTAGCCGACACCACGTTAAAACTGCGTTGATCTGTGTCAACATCGTTGTCCCATCCCCGTGAACCAGGACGGCCGGTCAGGCCAGGACGATGACCTGATTTGCGTGCGGAATGGGTCGATCCCACCCCCGGCAGCACGGCTCGGGACGACAGCGCTACCAGGCGGCCGGGAAAATGACCGTTCGGCCCCCCGCTCTGATGCCCGCGTCAGGCACCACCGGCACGCACAAAACGCGAACGCGCCTTCCGCCTGCGACGACACCGTCAATTGTGACGAAATAGTGCGATCGGTAACCAGTTGCCGCCACAGGGTTGTCTCAGTGACGGCCCATCACTTATGCCATTGCGGTGCCTCCCCCTTTGGGGGCACCCCCGACCGCAACGCACGGAGCACCACGACAGCACCATGGACGAGCGCGTCGCCCCGACGGCCCGCGAGGCGCAGCCGGCCTCGTCACCGCTGCACACCCCGGTGGTGCGCCGCTCCCGCATGCGTGGGCGCGTGCTCCTGCTGCTGGCGATCGCAGCCGGCGCGGGAGCCGGCTGGTATCTCTGGACCCGCCATGCGGCGCAACCGACCGGGCGGGCGGGTGCCGGGCGCGCCATGCAGGCCCCGCCCCAGCCGGTCGGCGCCGCCACCATCGACAAGGGCGATGTCCGCATCGTGCTGAACGAGCTGGGCACCGTCACGCCGCTCGCCACGGTGACGGTCAAGACGCAGATCGCCGGCCAGCTCGTCGAGGTTGGCTTCAAGGAAGGCCAGGTCGTCAAGGCCGGCGACTTCCTGGCGCAGGTCGATCCGCGGCCCTACCAGGTGGCGCTGGAGCAGGCGCAGGGCACGCTGGCGCGTGACCAGGGCCTGCTGGCCCAGGCGCAGACCAATCTCCGGCGCTTCCAGACCCTGGGACGGCAGGACTCGATCGCCCAGCAACAGGTCGACGACCAGCGTTACCTGGTCGCGCAGGACACCGGCATTGTGCAGACCGACCAGGGTCTGGTCGACAGCGCCAAGCTGAACCTGACCTATTGCCACATCGTCTCGCCGATCGCCGGGCAGGTCGGGCTGCGCCAGGTCGATGCCGGCAACTATGTGCAGACCAGCGACACCAACGGTGTGGTCGTGATCACCCAGATGCAGCCGATCTCGGTGATCTTCTCGGTGCCGGAGGACAACCTGCCCGATATCATCCAGCGGGTGCGCGCCGGCGCCACGCTCAGCGTGGAGGCGTATGACCGCGCGAATACAAGGCTGCTCGCGACCGGCGAGCTGGGCACGCTCGACAACCAGATCGACACCACCACCGGCACGCTCAGGCTGCGGGCGATGTTCGCCAATCCGGACGAGCTGCTGTACCCGAACCAGTTCGTCAATGCGCGGCTGCTGGTGAACACGATGCAGCAGACGATCCGGGTGCCGGTGCCGGCGGTCCAGCGCGGCGAGCCGGGCACGTTCGTCTATGTGATCAGTGCGAACAACACGGTGTCGGTGCGGCCGGTGAAGCTGGGCCCGACCGATGGCGGCTACCAGGCGGTGCTGTCGGGGCTGCAACCGGGCGAGCGCGTGGTGACCGACGGCACGGACCGGCTGCGCGACGGCGCGACGGTGACCGTGCCGGCCACCCCGACCGCACCGGCACAACCGGCAGCGCAGCCTGGGCAACACCCGCAGGGCCAGCACCGTCAGCCGTCGGCACAATGAACCGCCGCGTCCAGGCTTGGGCCGTGCGGCGGATGGAGCCGAGGCCGGCGCATCTTCTCCCTCTCCCTCAAGGGGAGAGGGAGCAGATGCGCCGACCTTCGTCTCTCGCCTGACCCCGGCCGCGCCGCATGAGCCCGTCCCGCCCGTTCATCCTGCGCCCCGTCGCCACCACGCTGCTGATGGCCGCCATCCTGCTGGTCGGCATCGTCGCCTACCGCTTCCTGCCGATCTCCGCCCTGCCGGAGGTCGACTACCCCACCATCCAGGTCCAGACCTTCTATCCCGGCGCCAGTCCGGAGGTGATGACCTCCTCCGTCACCTCGCCGCTGGAGGTCCAGTTCGGGCAGATGCCGAGCCTGAACCAGATGTTCTCGACCAGTTCGGCGGGGGCGTCGGTGATTACGTTGCAGTTCAGCCTGGACATCGACCTGGACGTCGCGGAGCAGGAGGTGCAGGCCGCGATCAACGCTGCGGGCAACCTGCTGCCGTCCGACCTGCCGGCACCGCCGATCTACGCCAAGGTCAACCCGGCCGACGCGCCGATCATGACCCTGGCGCTGACGTCGAAGACCCTGCCGCTGACCCAGGTCGAGGACATGGCCGACACGCGGCTGGCGCAGAAGATCTCCCAGCAGCCGGGCGTGGGCCTGGTCAGCATCAGCGGCGGCCAGCGGCCGGCGGTGCGGGTGCAGGTCAACCCGCGCGCGCTGGCGGCGTACGGGCTGAACATCGACGACCTGCGCACCACGCTGGGCAATGCCAACGTCAACACGCCCAAGGGCAATTTCGACGGGCCATCACAGGCCTCCACGATCAACGCCAACGACCAGATCAGCGATCCCGGCCAGTACCTCGATCTGGTGATCGCCTACCGCAACGGCGCGCCGGTCCACCTGAAGGACGTCGCAACCGTCGTCAGCGGCGCCGAGAACACCAAGCTGGGCGCCTGGGCCAACACCACCCCGGCGGTCATCCTGAACGTGCAGCGCCAGCCGGGCGCCAACGTCATCCAGGTGGTCGACACCATCAAGCGCCTGCTGCCGCAGTTGCAGGCCACCCTGCCCGCCGCGGTCGACGTCGCCGTGCTGACCGACCGCACCACCACCATCCGCGCCTCGGTCGCCGACGTGGAGTTCGAGCTGGGCCTGTCGGTCGCGCTCGTCGTGCTGGTGATCTTCCTGTTCCTGCGCAACGTGCCGGCGACGATCATCCCCAGCCTGTCGGTGCCGCTGTCGCTGGTCGGCACCCTGGCGGCGATGTACCTGCTGGGATTCAGCCTCGACAACCTCTCGCTGATGGCGCTGACGATCTCCACCGGCTTCGTGGTCGACGACGCCATCGTCATGATCGAGAACGTCTCGCGCTACGTCGAGGCCGGCGAGACCCCGCTGAACGCAGCCCTGAAGGGGGCGGAGCAGATCGGCTTCACGATCATTTCGCTGACCGTGTCGCTGATCGCGGTGCTGATCCCGCTGCTGTTCATGGGCGACGTGGTGGGGCGGCTGTTCCACGAGTTCGCCATCACGCTGTCGGTGACCATCGTGCTCTCGGCCGTGGTGTCGCTGACGCTGGTGCCGATGCTGTGCGCGAAACTGCTGCGCCATCGGCCGGACGCACAGCGCACCCGCTTCGACCTGCAGGCCGAACGCGGCTTCAACTGGGTGATCGGGCGCTACGACCGCGCGCTGAACGTGGTGCTGGACCACCAGGGCCTGACGCTGTTCGTGGCTGTGGCAACCATGGCGGTGACGGTCGGGCTGTACGTCCTTGTGCCGAAAGGCTTCTTCCCGGTGCAGGACACCGGCGTGCTGCAGGGCATCTCGGTCGCCGCCCAGACCACGTCGTACGGCGCGATGGCGGAGCACCAGCAGGCCCTGGCCGCGGCGATCCTGAAGGACCCCGATGTCGAGAGCGTCAGCTCGTTCATCGGCGTGGACGGCAGCAACACCACGCTGAACAGCGGCCGCTTCCTGATCAACCTGAAGCCGAAGGACGACCGCAGCCTGAACGCGACCGAGATCGCCCGCCGCCTGCAGGGGGAGACCGACGCCATCGCCGGGGTCTCGCTGTATCTGCAACCGGTGCAGGACCTGACGATCGATGCCGCGGTGTCTCGCACGCAGTACCAGTTCGTGCTGGAAAACCCTGCTCTGTCGGCGTTCGACACTTGGGTGCCGAAGCTGCTGGACCGGCTGAAGCAGTTGCCGGACCTGACCAACGTGGCGTCGGATCTCCAGCAGCAGGGCCTGACGGTCAACCTGGTGATCGACCGGGAAACCGCGGCCCGCTTCGGCATCACGCCGGCAACTGTCGACAACGCGCTGTACGACCTGTTCGGCCAGCGCATCATCTCCACGATCTATTCGCAGTCCAACCAGTACCGCGTGATCATGGAGGCCGATCCCGGCCTGCAGACCTCGCTGGACGCGCTGTCGGCGATCCGCCTGCCGTCCTCGGCGTCCACCACCGGGCAGGTGCCGCTGTCCGCCATCGCGCGGATCGAGCAGAAGCCGGGGCCGCTGCAGATCAGCCATCTGGGGCAGTTCCCCGCCACGACGATTTCATTCGATACCACCCAGGGCTCCTCGCTGGGCGCCGCGGTGGCGGCGATCCGCCAGGCGGAGACGGATATCGGCCTGCCGGAGAGCTTCGTCACCGCGTTCCAGGGGGCCGCACAGGCGCTGGAATCGTCGCTGTCGAACGAGCTGATGCTGGTGCTGGCCGCGATCGTGACGGTCTACATCGTCCTCGGCGTGCTGTATGAGAGCTTCATCCATCCGGTGACGATCCTGTCCACCCTGCCCTCGGCCGGCGCCGGCGCATTGGTGGCGCTGCTGATCGCCGGCGACGACATCGACGTGATCTCGATCATCGGCATCATCCTGCTGATCGGCATCGTGAAGAAGAACGCGATCATGATGATCGACTTCGCGCTGGAGGCCGAACGCGTGGAAGGCAAGCCGCCGCGCGAAGCCATCCACCAGGCCTGCCTGCTGCGCTTCCGCCCGATCATGATGACCACCATGGCCGCCCTGCTCGGCGCCCTTCCCCTGATGCTCGGCAACGGCACCGGATCGGAACTCCGCCGCCCGCTGGGCGTCGCCATCGTCGGCGGACTGATCGTCAGCCAGGTACTGACGCTGTTCACCACGCCGGTGATCTACCTGATGTTCGACCGCCTGGCATGGCGGCTGTCCGGCAAGGGCACGTCCGGCACGGCGTCGACCGACCAGGCGCCGACGTGAACTTTTCCGCGCCCTTCATCGCCCGCCCGGTCGCCACCACGCTGCTGACCGTCGGCATCGCGCTCGCCGGCATCTTCGCGTTCTTCCGCCTGCCGGTCTCGCCGCTGCCGCAGGTGGATTTCCCGACCATCTCGGTGCAGGCCGCCCTGCCCGGCGCCAGCCCCGACACCGTGGCGACCTCCGTCGCCAGCCCGCTGGAACGCCATCTCGGGCAGATCGCCGACGTGACCGAGATGACCTCGACCAGTTCGGTCGGCCAGGCGCGGATCGTGCTGCAGTTCGGGCTCAGCCGGGACATCAACGGCGCGGCGCGCGACGTGCAGGCCGCGATCAACGCCGCCCGCGCCGACCTGCCGACCAGCCTGCGCAGCAACCCGACCTATCGCAAGGTCAACCCCGCCGACGCGCCGATCCTGATCCTGGCACTGACGTCAAAGACGCTGACGCGCGGCCAGATGTACGACGCCGCCACCAACGTGCTGTCGCAGCGCCTGTCGCAGATCAACGGCATCGGCCAGGTGATCATCGGCGGTGCCGCGCTGCCCGCGGTGCGCGTCGAGCTGAACCCGCAGGCGCTGTTCAAATACGGCGTCGGGCTGGAGGATGTGCGCGCCGCCCTCGCCTCCGCCAATGCCAACAGCCCCAAGGGCGCGATCGAGTTCCAGGGCCTGCACCACCAGCTCTACACCAACGACCAGGCCTCCCACGCGGCGGATTACCGCCCGCTGGTGGTGGCCTACCGCAACAACGCCGCGATCCGGCTGTCCGACGTCGCCAGCGTGCAGGATTCGGTGGAGAACCTGCGCAACGCCGGCTTCTCCAACGGCCAGCCCGCCGTGCTGGTCATCGTGTTCCGCCAGCCGGGCGCCAACATCATCGACACGGTCGACAGCGTGAAGGCCGCGATCCCGCAACTGATGGCGGCGATGCCCGGCGACATGGACCTGACGATCGCCAACGACCAGACCACGACGATCCGCGCCAGCCTGCACGACACCGAGATGACCCTGCTGATCTCGGTCGCCCTCGTCACGCTGGTGGTGTTCCTGTTCCTGCGCAGCGGCCGCGCCACGCTGATCCCGGCGATCGCCGTGCCGGTCTCGATCATCGGCACGTTCGGCCTGATGTACCTGCTGGGCTTCAGCCTCGACAACCTGTCGCTGATGGCGCTGACCGTCGCCACCGGCTTCGTCGTCGACGACGCGATCGTGGTGCTGGAGAACATCTCCCGCCACATCGAGGACGGCATGCCTCGCCTGCAGGCTGCCATTCTCGGTGCGCGCGAGGTCGGCTTCACCGTCATGTCGATCAGCTTCTCGCTGATTGCGGTGTTCCTGCCGATCCTGCTGATGGGCGGCATCGTCGGGCGATTGTTCCGCGAGTTCGCGCTGACCTTGTCGCTGGCGATCCTGGTCTCGCTCGCGATCTCCCTGACCACCACGCCGATGATGTGCGCGCTGCTGCTGAAACCGGGCGGCAAGCCGGAGGGTCCGAGGCGGCGGACGCTGTTCGATCGCGCTCTGGCGTTCTACGAGCGCACGCTGGCCTGGTCGCTGCGCCACGGCGCGCTGGTGATGCTGGTGCTGCTGGTCACGGTCGGGCTGAACGTCGTGCTGTTCGTGATCATCCCGAAGGGCTTCTTCCCGCAGCAGGACACCGGCCGGATGATGGGCGGCCTGCAGGCCGACCAGAGCATTTCGTTCCAGGCGATGCAGCCGAAGCTCGCGCAACTGATGTCGATCGTGCAGCACGACCCGGCGGTGCAGAGCGTCGTCGGCTTCACCGGCGCGGGCGGCGGCGGCGGCGGCGGGCAGACCAACACCGGCCAGGTCTTCGTGGCGCTGAAGCCGCTGTCCGAACGCGTCGGCATCGACCAGGTGATGATCCGCCTGCGCCGCGCACTGTCCGGCGTGCCGGGCGCCCGACTGTTCATGGTGCCGCTGCAGGATATCCGCGTCGGCGGGCGGCAGAGCAATGCCGCCTACCAGTACACCCTGCAGGCCGACAGCACCGCGGTGCTGTACGAATGGGCGCCGAAACTGCTCGCCGCCCTGGAGCACAACCCGGTGCTGCAGGACGTCAATTCGGACCAGCAGCAGAAGGGGCTGGAGACCGACATCACGATCGACCGCGCCACCGCCAGCCGGCTGGGCGTCAGCGCGAGCCAGATCGACAACACGCTGTACGACGCGTTCGGCCAGCGCCAGGTCTCCACGATCTACAGCGCGCAGAACCAGTACCACGTCGTGATGGAAGTGGAGCCGCGCTACTGGCAGCAGCCCGACACGCTGAAGGACATCTATGTCAGCACTTCGGGCGGGGCGGCCACCGGGACGGAGACCAGCAACGCGGTGGTCGGCACCGTCGGCAAGTCCGCCACCAGTGCCACGACCGCGGCGGCCAACGCGGCCTCCGTCGCGAGCAGTTCGGCACGCAACGCCTCCACCAACGCGCTGGCCAGCACCGGCAAGGGCAGCGCGTCGTCCGCCGCTGCCGTCAGCACCAGCAAGGAGACGATGGTGCCGCTCGCCGCGTTCACCCGCTTCGCGCCCGGCAACACACCGCTGGGGGTCAACCACCAGGGGCCGTTCGTTGCGGCGACGCTCTCGTTCAACCTCGCCCCCGGCAGGTCGCTCAGCGACGCCACCGCCGCCGTGAACGCCGCGATGCGCCAGGTGGGCGTGCCGGCCAGCGTGCATGGCAGTTTCCAGGGTACCGCTCAGACGTTCCAGGATTCGCTGGACAGCGAGCCGGTGCTGATCGCGACCGCCCTGGTCGCGGTCTACATCGTGCTGGGCATGCTGTACGAAAGCTACATCCACCCGATCACCATCATCTCGACATTGCCTTCGGCCGGGGTCGGCGCGGTGCTGGCGCTGCTGATGTTCAACACCGAGTTCAGCATCATCGCCCTGATCGGCGTGATCCTGCTGATCGGCATCGTGAAGAAGAACGCGATCATGATGATCGACTTCGCCCTGGAGGCGGAACGCGAACACGACATGGCCCCCCACGATGCGATCTTCCAGGCGTGCCGGCTGCGGTTCCGCCCGATCATGATGACCACCAGTGCCGCGATGCTGGGCGCGCTCCCATTGGCGTTGAGCTTCGGCGAGGGCGGCGAACTCCGCCGTCCGCTCGGCATCGCCATCGTCGGCGGCCTGATGTTGAGCCAGCTGCTGACGCTTTATACCACGCCGGTGCTGTATCTCTACCTCGATCGCTTCCGCCTGGCCGCCCGTCGGCGCTGGGCGCGCGCCTTCCCCGGCCTGGCACCGACGCCCGGAGCCGCGGAATGAGTTGTTTGTCGAAGAAACGATTGGCGGCCGGCCTTGCCGTGTCCGTGCTGCTGGCCGGCTGCATGGTCGGGCCGGACTACCAGCGCGCCGACGCACCGCCCTCGGTCGCCTTCAAGGAGCTCGCCGGCTGGAAACCCAGCACGCCGCAGGATGATACGGACAAGGGGCCGTGGTGGTCGGTCTACCACGATCCCGAACTCGACCGGCTGGAGCGGATGGTGGACGTCTCCAACCAGACCGTGAAGGAATTCGAAGCGCAGTACCGCAATGCCGTCGCGCTGGTGGGCGAAGCGCAGGCCAGCCTGTTCCCCACGGTCGGCGCCACCGCCGGCGTGACGCGCAGCGGGAGTGGCGCCGGCAGTTCGCGCAGTTCCTCGGGCGTGTCGTCGAGTTCCTCCTCGTCCAGCAGCAGGAGCAGCGGCGGCAGCAGCAGCACGATCTATACCGTCAGCGGCACCGTGTCCTGGGACCTGGACGTCTGGGGGCGCATACGCCGACAGGTGGAAAGCAGTGTCGCGGGCGCGCAGGTCAGCGCGGCCGACCTCGCGAATGCGCGGCTGTCGGCGCAGGCGACGCTGGCCGCCGACTATTTCGACCTGCGGGCCGAGGACGCCCTGGCGCAACTGCTGCGCGATACGGCCGATGCGTATCGCCGCGCGTTGCAGATCACGCAGAACCAGTATCGTGCCGGAACGACGGCCAGCACCGACGTGGTGACCGCGCAGGCGCAACTGCAGTCGACCGAGGCGCAGCTCGTCGGCGTCGGCGTGCAGCGCCAGCAATTCGAGCATGCCATCGCCATACTGACCGGCCACGCGCCGTCCGAATTGACGATCGCGCCGGCGCCGTTGGCGACTGCGGTGCCGGTGGTGCCCGCCGGCCTGCCCTCCGCCCTGCTGGAACGCCGCCCCGATATCGCCGCGGCGGAACGCCTGATGCAGGAGGAGAACGCGCTGATCGGCGTGCAGGTCGCCGCCTACTATCCCGATATTTCGCTGTCGGCACTGGGAGAGTTCACCGGTAGCCCGCTGTCGCAATTGTTCACCGTCGGCAACCGCGTGTGGTCGCTGGGTGCCACGGCGAGCGAGACGCTGTTCGCAGGAGGCGCGCGCAGTGCGGCCGTCGCAGCGGCGCGCGCGACCTACGACCAGTCGGTCGCGACGTACCGCCAGACCGTGCTGACCGGGTTCCAGCAGGTGGAGGACGCGCTGTCCTCGCTGCGCATCCTGGAGCAGCAGGCCGCCGCGGAGGCGCTTGCCGTTGAATCGACCCGCCGCGCGGTGCAGGCGACGATGAACACCTACCTGGCCGGCACCGTCGCCTATACCAGCGTGATCACCGAACAGACCCTGTTGCTCAGCGACGAGCAAGCGGCGTTGTCGATCCAGCAGAGCCGGCTGGTCGCCAGCGTGGCGCTGATCGAGGCACTGGGCGGCGGCTGGACAACCGGTGCGCTGCCGGACCGGCCGACGATCGTGAAGAGCAATTCGTTGCTGCCGTAATGAGGGACTGATACCAACGCCGTAGAGAATGACACTTCTCCCTCTCCCCTTGAGGGAGAGGGCTGGGGTGAGGGGGCGTACCACCACGGCGGTGCGGCTCGCCCCCTCACCCCGCCCCTCTCCCTCAAGGGGAGAGGGAGAAGTGTCATTCTCTACGGCGGTTGGTATGAACTGCCCCCACCCGTGGGATACGGAAACGAGGCACAGATCGTCTCATTCCAGGGGGGCGGTCCATCCTACCTCGGCCCCAACCACCGGCAGCGGCGCCGCCCCGCAAGGCACCCCACCGGCAACAGCGTATCCAGGCGACACCACCAGGGCCTCCCGCATCGCATTCCGCAGCGTTTCGGTCGCGCCCAGATGGTAGAAATGCTCCCAGGTGAACACCGGATAGCCGGCGAACCACCGCGCCACGGCGTCATTCCGCCGATACCGGTTCTCCAGCCACATCGAGCAGGCGAACCCAGCCGGCAGCCCCCGCAGCGCCGCCGCCAGCCGGTCCGCCTCGCCGTCGCTCCAGCGGTTGAAATAGTCGGTGTGCCGCCCGGCATAAGGCGGGTCGGCATAGACGAAATCCCCCGCGCCGGCCGCCCCGAGTGTGTCCGCCCAGTCCGCCACCTGGAACACCCAGTCGCGGCCGGCCAGCACCTGCTCCACCCACGCCACCTGGTTCGCCACCTTCGTCACCAGCGCGGCCCGGAAGCGTTCCGGCTTGCGGCAGAACGGCACATTGAACCCGCCACGCCGGTTGAACCGCATCAGCCCGTTGAAGCAGGCGCGGTTCAGGAACAGGAAATCCAATGGGTTTCCACCGGCATTGAAACGATCCCGCACGGCGTAATAGTGGTCCTCGCCGCCCGCCAGCAGCTTCGCGCCCTCCTGCGCCAGGTGCGCCGCCACCGTCCGTGCGCCGATCCGCCCGGCCTGGATCGCCTGGTACAGCGCCACGACATGCACGTTGGTATCGCCCAGCAACGCCCGCTGCGGCAGCACGTTGAACGCCACCACGCCGGAGCCCAGGAACGGCTCGATCCACCGCCCCTGCCCGTCCCAGCGGATCGAGGCCATGATCAGCGGCACGATCCGGGTCTTGATGCCCTGCGACTTGACCGGCGGCACCCGGACGCGCGTGACGGCGGGCAGCGCCGGGCGGGGGGGCAGCGTCAAGCGATGGTCAGCAGGCGGCGGGGATTGCCCACCAGGATCGCGTCGATCTCCGCCTGGGAAAACCCGCGCCGGCGCATCATCGGCAGCACATTGGAGAAAATGTGCCCATACCCATGCCCGCCAAACGACGAAAGCCGGGTCCGGGAGCAAATATCGTGGCTGATCACCACCCGCTCCAGATGGCCATGGCCGATCAGGGTGCGGATCAGCGCCAGCCGCGTGGCGTCGTTCGGCATGTCGATGTCGGACAGGCCGTAATAGGCGGCCTCCCGCCCGAACAGGTCGAACTCGATCACCACGCCGCTGTCGGCCAGCCGCAGCAGGCGGGTCTCATCGAAGATCGTGCGGTCGATGTGACTGATGATGACGCGGCCGGCGTCGCCGCCATGCGCCCGCACGAAATCCGCCACCTGCTGCGGCTGGTCCGGATCGCGGCCGGGATGCACGTTCACCGCCGCGCCCGTCGCTGCCTGGGCCAGCAACGCGCCCGCCATGACGCGCTGCTCCAGCGCGGTCCACGGCGCCTGGCAGCCGATTTCCCCAATGATGCCAGCCCGCACGTCGGTGCCCCAGGCGCCCTCCAGCACCTGGGAGACGATCTCGGCGGCAAAATCCTCGACCCCGCGGGCGGCATTGGCCGGGTCCTGGTACTCGTCGACATAGTGCCCGCAGCCCATGACGATCTGCACGCCGCTGCTGCTGCTGACCCGCGCGAGGCCCGCCGGATCGGGCGCCAGGCCGCCGCAGCTCAGCTCGACCACCGACCGACCGCCAGCGGCGCGCAATGCGGCGATCTCGCGGCTGGCGGTGGCCTCGCAGCTGAGGATCGAATTGCGCGGGGCCTTGATCTGTCCGTAGTTTATTTTCCAGCAATTACAGAGGTCTATCTCCGGCCCTTGATCCACCTCGGCCCCGCGCAGCGCGGGCGGGCGGATGTCCCACAGGATGTGCTCGTGCATCAGCGTGGTGCCGAGGGCGGCTGGGTCGATCAGCCCTAGGACGGTCTGCACCCGGCCTTTGATGTCCTCGCGCGTCAGCCCCATGCGTCCCTCCTGCCTTGCCGACAGGAGTGTGCGCGGCATCCGGGTCCGCCTCAACCCGGCTGCCGAGACAAGCACTTGAGACGGATGATGGATGGGTGTGCGTTAGCAGGCTGAGTGGAGAACCCGGCCTGACCGCAATCCACCAGGACGACGCGGCAACGGCCCCTGTTCTCCCTCTCCCTCGAGGGGAGAGGGAGAATATCGGCGGCCGCACGATGATCGGACGGTGCGATTGGCACGGACCGAGGCATGGCAACGTCAGACGCCTCGACCGGCGGCTTCGGACGATAGCCTCGGCCAGCGACCGCGTCCCTTGAGCGTCACCGCCGTCCCGCCCACACTGCTGCCGTCGAAGCCCTCGGAGCCCCGCATGCTGCATATCAGACAGGTCGACCACCTTGTCCTGCGCGTCGTCGATCTGCCGGCGATGATGAAATTCTACATCGACGTCCTGGGGTGCTCGCTGGAGAAGGTGCAGGAGACCCTCGGCCTGTACCAGCTCCGCGCCGGCACCGCCCTGATCGACCTGGTCCCCGTCACCGGTCCGCTCGGCGCGCAAGGCGGCGCGGCGCCGGGCGCGGAGGGTCGCAATCTCGACCATTTCTGCCTGCGCGTGGACCCGTTCGAGCCCGACGCCATCCTGGCCCACCTGAAGCAGCACGGCTGCGACCCCGGCGATCCGGTGTCGCGCTACGGCGCCGAGGGCCAGGGTCCGTCGATCTACGTCGCCGACCCGGAAGGCAATGTGGTGGAGCTGAAAGGCCCGCCCTGGCCCGAAGGCCATCCGGGCTAGCGGTCCGCGCCCCTACCGTCACGCCCCTCGGATGGCAGCCTGAAACGGCTCGCCCTGCGCGTCGCTAACCGGAACCCCCCCGCTTCGAACCCGCCGTGTCCCGCTACGGTCCGGCGGCGGGTTGTGCCGCGCTCGCGGGCGTCGGCGCGGGCAGCGGATCGGTGAGGCGGATCGGCCCACCGGCCGCACTGGAAGGCGGAACCGACGCAGCCGTCGAGGCCGCACCGTTGCCGCTCGTAGCCGCACCGTTGCTGCTCGTAGCCGCGCCGCTGCCGCTCGTATTGGACGCACCCGACGAACCGCCGGCATTGGTCGGCGTTGCCGCGTTCCCGGAAGTCGCCGGCGCTGGTGCCGCAGGCGCTGCCGTGTCGGCCGGCTTGGTGCCATCGGACGATTGCGCCGCTTCGGCGGGCTTGGTGCCATCGGTGGAGGCGGCGGCATCCGCCGGCTTCGCCCCATCCGGTTTCGCCCCATCGGCCGAGGCCGTGGCGTCGCCCGGCTTCGCGCCCCCGGCCGGCTTATCCTTCCCGTCGGCCTTTTCCTTGGCCCCCGGCGTCGAGCTGACGGTGTAATCCGGCACCACGCGCGCCTGGTTGCCGGCGATCACCAGCACCTTCTGGCCGAGCGCCAGGGGCGTGGTGTCTTTTTGGGTGACGCTGACCAGGTCGCCGTTGCCCTTGCGGACGATGTATTCGAACGCGCGGGTGTCGCCCGTCGCATGCTCCGCCGCATTGCCGGCCAGGCCGCCGATCAGCGAGCCGCCCAGGGCACCGAATGCGCTGCCCGCACCGGCGCCGACCTGCGCCCCCGCAATGCCGCCCGCCGCGCCACCCACGACGGCGCCGGTGGCGCCCGAGGCACTCACTGCCACGTCACGCACGCCGACGACCACGCCTTGCTCCACCTTGTTCGCCTGCTGCACGGCGTTGCTGGAGTAAGTGTCGGGCGAATAGTCCGGACCACAGCCCGCCAGGGCCACGAGAAGGGCACCACAGGTCGCAAGACGCAGGATCAAGATCGGGTCTCCATTGCCTGCCGCCAGATAGAGGACCGCGCCCCCTCTTGTCACCCGTCCGCCTGTGCGAAATCGGGCTCCCTCGGGTCGGGTTTCTGCATGGGCTGCCCAAACGGCCTCTTTGCGGTCCAAATCCGCCGCTCGGTTTGAGCCCGACGGCCCCCCTCGGAGCGACCGTGCCTGGGAGCAACCGTGGCTGGGAGCGACCGTGGCCGCACGGGACTCTGGCAACTGCCAAGCCGGACGTTAGCCGGCCTCCCGAAGAAGGGCAAGAGAAACTAACGAAACCGCGAAGCAGACAGCCCCTCCGCCGGTTCGCTGCGACACAACGACCCCGCCTCGGCACGGCCCATCGTCGGCACGCCCCCCCTCCGGCAAGCCCCCCTCCGGCCTTCCCCGGACCTCGCTCCGCAGCCTTGGGCGGCAGCGAGCCGGAGCATCAATTCCTCGGCCAGGCCCGCTCTGCCGGCGCTGATCCAAGCAGCGCCAGGAACGCCTGCACCAGCGGCACCACCGCCTCGGGGGCGTCTTCCTGCAGGTAATGGCCCGCGCCGGGCAGCTGGATCACCGGTGCGCCCGGCCACAGCCCCTGGAAATCCGCGATCGCCAGGGCCGGCGGGATCGCGCGGTCCAGCATCCCCTCGATCATCATGGCCGGCTTCGTCTGCAGCGCGGGCACCCCGCGCTCACCCTCCCGCACAAAGTCCTGCACCCGCCCAAGCGCCAGGTCCAGCGGGAAGGCGATTGCCCCCTTGCATTCCTCCGGCGTCGGGAATGGGGCGGCATAGGCCCGCAGGAACGTCGCATCGACCCGGTCCAGCCGTTCCAGCCCGACGAGCTGCATCACCGACAGGATGGTCGAGCCAAGCTGGGACAGGACCGCCTCGGTCCGGCCGGTGTGCAGGCCCTCGCAGACCCAGGTGAACCATGGCGTGTCCAGCGGGTTCGGCAGGTCGCGCCGCCCGATCGTGCCATAGCCGCAGACCGTGTTCATCAGCACGAGGCTGTGCACCCGTTCGGGGTGGCGCACCGCATAGCCGACGCCGATCGGCCCGCCCCAGTCCTGCATCACCAGCGTGATATCGTGCAGGTCCAGTGCCTCGATCAGCGTGGTGAGGTTCGCGACATGGGTGCGCAACGTGTAGACGCGCGCCGGCGGGGTCTCGCTTTTGCCGAACCCCATGTGGTCGGGCACGACCACCCGGTGGCTCGCCGCCAGCACGGGAATGAAGCGCCGCCAGATATAGCCCCAGGTCGGCTGGCCGTGCAGCAGCAGCACCGGCCGGCCCGTCCCCTGATCGACGTAATGCTGCCGGAATCCGGCTCTGTCGCAAAACCTGGGCTCGAACGGCCATGTGCCACAGAACGTTGCGTCTGCCCCGATCATGAAAGTCGCCCCCCGCTTTTTCTTATCCCCATAAATCTGGGCCGCACGGGGCAACCGTTCCAGAGGCCGGCCGTCGGCCAGTGGCAGGATGCGCGGGGTCGGGTCGCGGCGAGGAACGTTCCGATGCCAGTCCCGCGCGCGCTACGCCGCAGCGACCTTGCACCAAGGCAGCGATTTCCGGCGCGTCAGCCGAGGGGCGGCCGCGGCTCGCCATGATCGCGATCGGCCGCGCCGACGCCTTCGTCCGCTGCCACAAGGGCAGCAGCACGCTCCAGGCGGCGGGGGCATGTGCGATAGCGCGCTTCGGCGCAGTGGATGGCGTCGCAATCGAGGCAGGCCTCCATCTCGGTGGGGACCTCGGCGACGATGTGTTGCGTGAGGAATGCCTGAAATCTGCCGTTCATGTGAGCCCGCCCGGTTGCAAATGCCAAATGCCCAGCCAGGAAGCACTGGGCACTATCCGGATGCCGGCCGGCATTGACCTGGATCAACCCAGGCCGCGCCGCAACTGTTGCGGGCATGCGCCATGCCGCCGGGCCTGGATTGGCCGGCCATCTGTACCTCACGCCGGTGCCCCGACCGACGGCCGGCACAGGGGCCAGCACCGGGGCCGGCCATGATGGGACGGCTGGCCCGTCGCGGCCTGGTCTCAGACCCGCCCCGTCACCCCCGCCAGCGTCACAGCGAACCGGTCGCCAAACCCCCGAGGGCCACCTGGCACAGACAGCCGGCGGAGGTCGCGCCGCGCCAGCACGGCCGGCAAGGCCGCGGCAACGGCGGTTTTCGGGGCAATCCGGCGCGGCGCGGTGCGCAGCCAGCCGCCCGCCTCCTCGGCCAGCGC
>JARLIJ010000321.1 GCA_031291795.1 Acetobacteraceae bacterium
AACCCAATTAAAACTATTTGTGGGTGTTCGGGGGGGGTCATCATCGGGGTTGGCCCCCCCCCGCCCGGCGGGGTGGGCCCCAGCCCGTTTAACCCCCCCTCCCCGATGAACACCATTGAATGGATCCCAAAGGCTATGCCTTTGGTGGGGATCGAAGGGGCAAAGCCCCTCGCGGGGTCTGGGGCAGCGCCCCAGCCTTACCGCCGCAGGAACCGGTCGAACGCGGCGAGCGTGGTATCGGAGACGTGGTGCTCGATGCCCTCGGCGTCCTGCTCCGCGGCCTCGCGAGGCACGCCCACCGCCAGCAGCAGGTCCACGACCACCCGGTGGCGGGCGCGGACGCGGCTGGCCAGGGTTTCGCCGGTCTCCGTCAGGAACACGCCGCGGTATGGCTTGGCCAGTGCCAGCCCTTCCCGTTTCAGGCGGCCGATCGTCTTGATCGCGGTGGCGTGGGACACGCCCAGGCGGCGGGCGATATCGGTCGGGCGGGCCTCGCCGGCGCTTCCCAGCAGGTCGGAGATCAGCTCGACATAGTCCTCCAGCAGCGCGCCCGACTGGGCGGTGCGCGCCTTGCCGAAGCGGCTGGCCTGCGTCGGTTCTTCCGGCAGCCCACCCGGCCGCGGCACGATCGTCCCCGCCGAGTCCACCATGATCCCTGTCACTGTCATGCTCCGATCAGGTTTAGCGGCACGCCGAGGGTCTGCAACAGCAGAATGACGTTGAGCGCCAGCACCAGCACGGTCGCGCCCAGGGCTGCGGCCTGCGTCAGGCGCGTATTGGCGAAGCCGCGCATCACCTCCGGCCGGCGCGTCAGCATCAGCAGCGCGATCATCGGCACTGGCAGCACCAGGCTCAGCACCACCTGGCTCATGACCAGCGCGGTGGTGGCGTTGACGCCCAGCGCGACGACCACCAGCGCGGGCGCCATGGTAACCAGCCGGCGCACCCAGAGCGGGATCCGGAAGCCGACGAAATCCTGCATGATCGACTGCCCGGCCATGGTGCCGACAATGGAGCTGGACAGGCCCGAAGCGAGCAGCGCTGCCATGAAGGCCCCCGCCGCGCCGACGCCCATCAGCGGCAGCAGGGTGTGGTAGGCGGTCTCGATCTCGCCCACGTCGGCATGGCCGGCATGGAACATCGTCGCCGCCATGGCGACCATCGCCATGTTCACCAGTCCGGCAAGGCCCAGGGCTACCAGCACTTCCCGGTTGGAGAACCGCAGCACGCGGTGGCGTTCGGCGTCGGTCCGGGTCGGAATGCGGTGCGGCATCAGCGCGGAGTGCAGGTAGATCGCATGCGGCATCACGGTCGCGCCGATGATCCCCACGGCGAGCGTGATGCTGTCCGGGCCATCGAGTTGCGGCACCACGGCATGGTAGGCGAACGCCTTCCAGTCGGGCGGGGCGATGATCAGCTCCAGCAGGTAGCTCAGGCAGATGATGCCGACGAACCCGGTGATGATCAGTTCCAGCGGACGGAAGCCGCGCGATTGCAGGGTCAGCAGTCCGTAGGTGACCACGAATACCAGGATCAGGCAGGGCAGCATCGGCAGGCCGAGGAGCAGCGACAGGGCGACCGCCGCACCGACTGTCTCGGCCAGGTCGGTCGCCATGGCGGCGACCTCGCTGGCGAGCCACATCATAACCACCACGGGGCCGGGGAAATGCGCGCGGCAGAGCTGCGCCAGGCTGCAGCCCGTGACGATGCCCAGCTTGGCCGACAGCGATTGGAGCAGCATGGCGATCAGGTTCGCCACCACCACCACCCACAGCAGCATGTAGCCGAAGCCGGCACCGGCCTGGATGTTGGTCGCGAAGTTGCCGGGGTCCATGTAGGCGATCGAGGCGACCACGGCCGGTCCGACGAACGGCAGGAAGGCGCGCACGCCACGCCGCCGGCCGGCCAGGGCTTCTCCTGCCGCGTACTGTGTCCGATCGGAGGCGGTAAGCCGCGGGATGACCGTCTCGCTCATGCCACCATCCGCGTCGTCAGCCTGCCACACGTGCCGGCTTCAGCGCCGTTGGACCGACCGGTCGTGAGTTTTTCAGCCGTGGCCATAACTTGCACCCCATGCGACAGAGTGTAGCCTAGGCTACACTTTCACGCCAAGCAAATAGGTGCGGCCGGTGCGGTTTCAATGCGGCAGGATGCGGCCGGACGCCGCGGCCGAGATCAACCCGCCGCGACGGGATCGCCACGGGGAGGGACTCGCATGCTCGGTTTTCGCTGGCTGGCTGCCTACGCCGGTGCGCCAAAGGACGACGGTTACGCCGCCGCGATCGATCGGCTGGTGGCGATCGACCGGACCGGGCTGCAGGATTTCGTGCGGGGTGCCCCGCCGTTGGCACCGCCGAATGTCGCGCTGCAGCAGGCGGTCGACGGCTGGCTGGGCGGCCGTGGCCTGCGCCGGGTCGTGGTGATGGTGCATGGCTTCCAGTTCGACGTCTCCGCGCTGAATGCCGAGGACGCCAGCGCCACCACGCCCGCCGACGACCCGTTCAACCGGGTCTACGCCGCGCCCGGCCATGAGCTGGCACCGGTGCGGCCGGAGAGCTGGCTGCCGATCGCCGGCGAGACCGATGAGGCCGGCACGCTGCTGAGCGACTGCACGATCGGGTTCGGCTGGGACTCCGACTACAGCTTCATCGGCGAGAGCGCCGGGTTGGAGAACGGCTTCCAATATGCGCTGCTGGACGTCGCCCCGCTCGCTGCCCGCGCGCTGGCGACGCTGATCGCCACGCTGCAGAACAAGGGGCTGGCGGTCGAGGTGATCGCCCACAGCATGGGCACCCGCACCGCCTGCCAGGCGCTGCGGCTGCTCGCCGACGGCGGGCTGACCCACTTGGTGAGCCAGATCCTGCTGATCGAGGGATCGGAGTTCAGCGTCGATGCCTATGACGCCGCCACCCGCCTGCCCAACACGCAATTCTACAATGTCGGCAACCAGCACGACACCTGGCCTCCGCTAGGTGCCAAGGAGGCGCATCCGTTCCGCTTCAATGGCACTCTGGCGGCCCAGGTGGTGGGATATCAAGGCATCGCACCGCTGGCGAACGTCGCCGACATCCAGATCGACCGGCGCGACCTGCGTGACTGGGCCGCGACGCAGGGTTATGCGCTGCAGGCGGGTCCTGTCACGGTGAACGGCGTGACCCGCGCCGAACATTGGGCGGCCTACATCCACGCCGACAACAGGCGCTTCCTGCGGGACATGCTCGTTCGCCCCGATCGCTCCGTCGCCTGGCTGCGCGACACGAGGGCGCCGCTGGGTTTTACCTATGCCGGTTACGGCCTGCTGGCCGGCGTGGCGATCCCGCCGATGCCGCAGAGCCGGGAAGAACGGCTGGCCGCCCAGCTTCAGCCGATGCAACCGCAGGGCTGAAGACAGGGCGGCGACCGTGGTGCCTGGCTTATGCCGGCTTGCGGGCCTGGATGGTGGCCGAGGCGACGTAGTTCTCGATCCCCCGCCCAGGCGCCCAGCTTGCGATCATGGCGCGGCTTTCCGGCTTCACGCTGACCTCGATCGCGGTGAAGCCCGCCGCGGCGAGCCAGGCCTCGATCTGCCGCACCGGCGCGGCGCCCGCCACGCAGCCGCAAACCAACGCCTGGTCGGCGGCGAGGTCCCCGGGCAGCGGCGTGGTGTTCACCACGTCGGAGATCGCGAGCCGCCCGTTCGGCTTCAGCACGCGGAAGGCCTCCTGGAACACCTGCGCCTTGTCCGGCACCAGGTTGATCACGCAGTTCGACAGGATCACGTCGGCGGTGGCATCGGCGATCGGCAGGTGCTCGATCTCGCCCAGGCGGAATTCCACATTGGCTGCGCCGACCCGTTCGGCGTTGGCGCGGGCCTTGGCGAGCATTTCATGGGTCATGTCGACACCGATCACGCGACCCTCGGCACCGACCTGGCGTCCGGCCAGCAGGCAGTCGAAGCCGGCGCCGCTGCCGAGGTCCACCACCGTCTCGCCGGGGCGCAGATCGGCGATCGCCTGCGGATTGCCGCAGCCCAGGCCAAGATTGGCGCCTTCCGGGACGGCGGCCAGTTGCGCGTCCGAGTAGCCCATCCCGCGGGACTTGCCGTGCGCAACCGCGGCGGGGGCAGGGGCACAGCAGCCCGATGTCGCCGCCGGGGCGCAGCAATCGCTCCCCGCACCAGCGGCGATGCTGCCGTAGCGGGCGCGAACCATGTCCTTGATTTCGGTGCTGTCCATGACTGGGATGTTCCTTGTCGTTAG
>JARLIJ010000322.1 GCA_031291795.1 Acetobacteraceae bacterium
CGGCGCCGTTCGCCGAGGTCAGCAGCGGGACGCCGAGTTCGGCCAGCCGCCCGCGCAGCGAGCGCGCCACCGCGCGGTCCACGCCGCCGCCGAGCAGCATCGCCGGCCGCTCGGCCCCACGCAACGCCTGCGCGATGGTCTCGACCACGGCCTCCGGCGCGACCGGAAGCGGGGGCGGCACGAAAGGCACGCCGGTGAACGTCGCCGGATCGACCGGGCGGGCCTGTATGTCCAGCGGCATCTCGACGAAAACCGGGCCGCGGCGGCCGTGCCGGGTCAGGCTGACCAGCCGCTCCCACTCGGCGCGCGGCGCCGGCGCGTCCATGCAGACCGAGGCCAGCGTGACCGGCGCGGCGATGGCGACGCCGTCGATCTCCTGGATGCCACGCTGGCGCAGCGTGCCGCGCGCCAGGTCAGTGGTTTTCACCTGCCCGCCGATGACCAGCAATTCCCGGCTTTCCAGCCAGGCCCCGCCGATGGCGGTCATGACGTTTGTTAGCCCGGGGCCGGCGGTGACCAGCGCGAAGGCCTTCGGGCCGTTCGAGACCTCGTTGAAATATTCCGCGGCGACGCCGGCGCAGACCTCATGGACGGTCGGGCGCATGGCGAAGCGGTGCCGGAAGCTCTCCAGCGCATGCATGATGTTGCCGCCGGCGACGAAGAAGCAGGTCGTGTAGCCCAAATCGACGAGCCAGTCGGCAACTACATCGGAATATTTGATCATGGAATGCATACCATCATGTTACGGTGCCAAGCACGAACGGCAGCGACGGTCGTCGCGGTTGCGGGGTCGATCGCCAACATCAGCGACACAAGACATGCCGTTCGAATGATGTGCCGCCCCCCCCGCAGAAACTCGTGCACTCATAGCCGCCCATTACCACTTTGTGACGTCTTATTACCATTTAAATCACGACAGCCGGCCGATGCAAGCACTCCACTCCTCACCGCCCTACTCCGCGGCAGCCTGACGCAGCGCCATGGCAAGATCATGGCCGACCTTGAGATGGGAAAACTCGGCCTCCACCAGCGCCCGCCCGACCGCCCCCATGCGCCGGCGCAACGCCGGATCGGCGCGCAGCGTCAACAGCGCGGTGCGCCATTGCTCGGGCGTGTCGGCGAGGAAGCCGTTGACGCCGTCCTGCACCACCACCCGGTTCATGCCCACCGGCGAGGCCACCACGGGCAGCCCGGAGGCCATGTACTGGATGAGCTTGTAGGCACACTTGCCCTCGCTCCATTCATCGTGGTGCAAGGGCATGATGCCGACATCGAAACCGCCGATCAGCCGGCCTTCGTCCGCCTCGCTCCAGGGCAGGTTGTGGACCTTGGCGCCATCCAGCGCGATCGGCCCCGATCCCACCAGGTCGAGCCGGACCCCGGCTTCGGCGGTCAGCTCGGCGAACACCCCGGCGAGCGGCGGCAGATAGGTCGCCGCGTTAGCCGGCGAGCCGATCCAGCCGATGGTGAAGTCACTGCCCGGCGTTCCGCTGGCGATCTGGTAGCGGCTCAGATCGACGGTGGTGGGCAGCTCGAGAACCCGGGGGGCCCGCATCCGCCGGGCCCAGGCGCCGAGATGGGCGCTGCCGACAATGGTGAGGCGGCTGGCGCGCACGAGGGCGGGCAGTTTGCCGGACAAAGCGGCGCGCACCAGCGGGTTGGGATGTTTCTGGTAGCGCAGGTACCAGGCGTCGTCGAAGTCCACCGCAACGGGCCGGCCGCCAAGCAGCAGCCGCTCGATCGGCCAGGGCAGCCACGGCACGGCCTCCTTCTCCAGCCAGATCAGGTCGTGGCGCGAGCGGTCCAGCAGGGTGCGAAAGCGGCTGGTGTAATAGCCAAGCAGTGAAGAGGTGGCGATCCGGCGGCCGGCGTAAAGCCTGACCAAATATTCATCGTCAAAAAATGAACATACGTCGACCAAGACACCGTGTTGCCGCAACACAGGCAGCATATCCAAAAAGCGCAACCGGCTTGCAGACCCGAGTCGGGAATACCGACATAATGCCAGAACCGAAATCAGCGCCATTTTCCCGACCTGCAAGGCTCCCCTTGCGCCCGCTTAGCACGCACTTCCGAGGCCCGTATAGGCTCATCCCAGGCCGGGTTGGTCAACCCACGGCTGGAAGAAAGTGTTCGCTGCGTATCGTTCCGTTCGCCTCGCAGCCAACGGCCGGGTTTCGTCCCGGTTCCGGGGGGGGTGACGAAAACCCATTGAAAAGATTGGTCGGAGCGGCGGGATTCGAACCCACGACCTCCAGTCCCCCAGACTGATGCGCTACCAGGCTGCGCTACGCTCCGACAGGTCCGGCGCCGGGCAGGAAGCCCGGAATTCGCCGGACTGTCAACCCTGGGCGCCGGCCGTTCCCGGCAGCGGCGCTCAGCGGCGGTTGGCGATCCAGGTCAGTTCCAGGATCAGCCCGTCCTTGAGGGCGACATACTGGATCTTGTTGCCCTTGTTGGGGCCGGCATCGACGGTGATCTGCTCGCCAACCTTGGTGCAGCCGCGGTCGAGAGCGGCCTGGGTCGTGGCGTCGATGTCCTCGACATTGATGCTGAGGTGCCAGTGGCCGACATCGACGCAGCGCGGCTTGTAGATGGTGCGGTCGGCCGGGCCGTTGTACTGCAGGAATTCCAGGGCGTGGCCGCCGCCCTTGACGTAGGCGATCTCGACCGCGGCGCCCTTGACGCCGGTGACCGCTTCCTGGTTTTTCAGGCCGCGCGGGGCGCGCGGGCCGATCAGGTCGTAGCCCAGGACCTCGGTGAAGAACCCGACGGTATAGTCAAGATCCTGCACGGTGATCCCGGTGTGGTTGGTCTCGTAAACCTTGACACTGCCCATATGCTTCTTCTCCATGCTTTGCGTGTCGCAGCGCGTGCCCGCGCGATCAGGCGTTCTCCAGCCGGGCCACGACCGCGGCGGCGACGGCCTCGGGGGTGATACCGAAATGCTCCATCAATTCCTCCGGCCGCCCCGAGGCGCCGAAGCCGGGCAGGCCGATGATCAGCCCGTCCGGACCGACATAGCGCTCCCAGCCATAGGTGGTCGCCGCCTCGACGGACACCAGCAGCGTGCCGGCATCGAGGATGGCGCGGCGGAATTCCTCGGGCTGGCGATCAAACAGCTCAAGACAGGGCATGGAGACCAGGCGGGTGGCGATTCCCCTCGCCTCCAGCAGCTGGCGCGCCCCGGCCGCGACCCACACTTCCGAGCCGGTGGCCAGCAGGGTGACGCGCGCCGGCCCGATGGCTTCGTGCAGCACGTAGGCGCCGCGCCGGCACCGGTTTTCCGCCCCGCCCTGCTTGCGCACCGGAGGAACCGCTTCGCGCGTCATGATGAGGGCCACCGGCTGATCCCTGGCTTGCAGGGCCAGCTCCCAGCACTCCGCCACCTCGACGCCATCGGCCGGGCGCATGAACAGCAGGTTGGGGGTGGCGCGCAGCATGGCGAAATGCTCGACCGGCTGATGCGTCGGCCCGTCCTGGCCCTGGGTGATGGTGTCGTGGGTCAGCACGAAGATGACCTTCTGCCCCATCAGCGCGGACAGGCGCAGCGCCGGGCGGCAATAGTCCGCGAAACACAGGAAGGTCGCGCAGTACGGCAGAAAACCCTTGTGCAGCGCGATGCCGTTGGTGACGGCGGCCATGGCGTGCTCGCGGATGCCGAAATGGATGTAGCGCCCGGCGAAATTGTCGCGCGACAGCTCGGGCAGCCCGTCGGGACGGCTGAGGTTGCTCGAGGTGAGGTCCGCCGAGCCGCCGATCAGCTCGGGAATGACCGGCGCCAGCGCCTCCATGACGGTTTTCGACGATTTCCGGGTCGGCTCCTCGGCCTGGGCCCCGGCCAGACGTTCCTTGCACGCCAGCAGCGCCGCGCGGTAATCGGGCAGTTCGCCGGCGAGCGCCGCCTGGAAACGGTCGCGCCGCCCTGCCTCCGCCCGTTGCAGACGCTCGCGCCATTCCTGCCGCGCGCCGGCACCGCGCCGGCCGACGTCGCGCCACGCCGCGAGAATATCGTCGGGAATCTCGAAAGCCCCGTAAGGCCAATCCAGCGCGACGCGGGCGCCGGCAACCTCGGCATCGGTCGGGGTCTGGCCATGCGCGGCGGCGGTGCCTGCCTTGCCGGGCAGGCCCAGCCCGATCACCGTCTTGCAGGCGATGATGCTGGGCCGGTCGGTTTTCCGCGCCAGCGCGATGGCCTCGGCGATCATCTCCGGATCGTGGCCATCGACGGCCTGCCAGTGCCAGCCGCAAGCCTCGAAGCGGCCCTTCTGGTTCTCCGAGGTGGCCAGGCTGGTCGGCCCGTCGATGGAGATGCCGTTGTCGTCGAAGAAAACGATCAACCGGTCGAGATTGAGGTGCCCGGCGAGGGCGGCGGACTCGTAGGACACCCCCTCCATCAGGCAGCCGTCGCCGGCCAGCACGTAGGTGTAGTGATCGACAAGGTCGGCGCCGAACCGCTCGCGTTGCATCCGCTCTGCCAGCGCCATGCCGACCGCCATGCCGAAACCCTGGCCGAGCGGGCCGGTGGTGGCCTCGACGCCGATCGACAGATCGTGTTCGGGATGCCCCGGAGTCTTGCTGCCGAGCCGGCGGAAGCGGCGGATCTCCTCGATCGTCATCGCCTCGTAGCCGGTCAGATAGGCCAGCGCGTAGACCAGCATCGAGCCGTGCCCCGCCGACAGCACGAAGCGGTCGCGGTCGGGCCAGTCCGGATGGGCCGCATCGAACTTCAGGAAGCGCGAATACAGCACGGTGGCAATATCGGCCGCCCCCAGCGGCAGGCCGGGATGCCCCGACTTTGCCCGGTTGACCGCATCCATGGCGAGGGCGCGCACCGCTCCCGCCATGCGGCGTGGATCGCGGGCAGTCCGGTCGGAATCCATCGGCGGGGTCTCCATCAACAGCGGACGAAACGGCGGGTTATCATTGAATGTCTCAGCGCATACCTTAGGGGTTGCGTTGCCAGGCGGCAAACAGGGAGAAGCCGGCCAGGCTAAGCGCCGGCAGCGTCAGCGCAGCCGGGCGGATTCCCTCATCCCGCTACGGTTCCTCCTCGATCGCCACGACGCGCGCGGGGCACCCCTCGAATCCCTCGATCTTCAGGGGCAGCGCGATCAGGGTGATCCTCGGGCTCGTCACCTGGCCCAGGTTCATCATGTATTCCACGAACAGCACGCCGTCGAACAGGAGATGCTTGTGCGTGGTGGATTCGTCGAGCGTGACGGGTGTTTTCCTCGTGACGTCCTTTATCGCGTAGTCCTGAGGAAAATCGAAGGCGACGACACGGGGATCTTTGGATTTGAGCCAGAGGGCGGCCTCGTCGGTGACGAAAGGAGCCTCGCGCCAGTAGTCCTCGCTGTAGGGGGAATAGTGCGTGTCCCAACAGGTCTTGAGGATGATGATGTCGTGCGGGCGGACGTGGCCGCCCCGCTCCTCCAACACCCCCGCCGAAATACCTTCGTTCGGCCGTATCACCCCCGACAGATCGATGACCGCGGCGCTGCCGCTATAGGCATCGACCGGGAGCTTCTCCAATGGCGTACCGTCGCGCCGGCAGTGCAGTGTCGTATCGACGTGGGTGTAAGCGTGGGCGGGAAGCTGCGCCATCGAGGAGCGGAAATCGGACTCCCCGAAATCGTGCCGCAGTTTCGTCTCGACCGGCCACCTCCAATGGGGACGGATGGTCATCGACAGATCGATCATTTTCATTGTCGCTCCCCCTACCCCTCGGCCGCGGAAGGCTCAACCGCAACGGCCCGCCCGAATGAGGCGGGAGCCCTGGCGTAGCGCAGCATGAGCATCAGGAACGAACCGAGGACACATGCAAGCGCGAGGAACAACGAACTCTGGAGAAAACTCCCTGTCGTCGAGCGGAGAAATCCCAGCACGAAGGGGCCGAAGAAGCCGCCAAGATTGCCGATGGCATTGATCAGGCCGATGGCGACCGCCAGCAACTCATCAGTCAGGAAAATCGTGGGAATGGCCCACCAAACCCCGTTGAAGGACATCGACGAGGCACCGCATACGATCAGGCAGGCAATGGCCACAACCGGGTGCCCGCTGCCCGCCAGAACCGACAGGAAGAAGAAGATGCCCACCATCGCCATCGGCACGGCCACGTGCAAGCGGCGTTCACCGACGCGGTCCGAGTGCGCGGCGTTCAGCGGCATTGCCGCCAGAGCCACCAGCCAGGGAAGACCGGCGAGGAAGCCGATGACAAGGTTGCTGCGTCCGGTGAATTCCTTCAGCACGGTCGGAAGCCAGGCGGTGTAGCCGGAGAACCCGATCTGCGTGCAGAACCAGATGACCACCAGCAACAGGACGTTCCGGTTCGTTAACACATCCCTCAGGCGCGCGGGCTGCGTCCCGATCGCCTTCTTCTCCTGCGCAAGGGCGTTCTCGATGTAATCGCGTTCAGCCGCCGACAGCCATTTCGCTTTGCTCGGGCTGTCCTCGATGCCGAACCAGAAGACAACCACCCAGAGCAGCGGCACCAGGCCTTCGATCAGGAACATCGTGCGCCAGTCTGAAATGGTTAGCAGCCATCCGCAAATCGGCGCCATCACCATCAGCGCGAAGGGAATGGAAATCATCCAGAATGCATTGGCCCTCGCGCGCTCGTGCTGGGGGAACCAGCGTTTCAGCAGCAGCACGATCGGCGGCAGCACCGAACCTTCCGCAAAGCCAAGGAAGAAGCGAATGATCAGCAGCTGCGTCGGCGTCTGGACAAAGGCCATGAGCGTCGCGAATATCGACCACACCGTGATGGCGATGGCGATGACCTTCTTGGCGCTCCAGCGTTCGGCGAAAATCCCGCTTGGTATCTGCAGGAACAGATAGCCGATGAAAAACACCCCGGCGGCCAGCCCGGCATAGGCGGGCCCGATTCCGAGGTCGCGCTCCATTCCGGAGAATCCGAAGCCGATGTTGTTGCGGTCCACCGCGGCGAGCGCATAGACCGTGAAGACGAGCGGGAGAACCTGGAACCATCGTCTCCTGGGGATTTTCGTTTCCATTGGATGTTCCTCGCCAGATCCTGGCTTTATGTTACTCCGAAGGCGAAGGCGTTACGAATGCCGCTGCCGGCCTGCCATTTTCGCGGCCAGCAGCACGGCGGCCTTGCTGGCACCCGGATTGGCAATGCCCTTGCCGGCGATGTCGTAGGCCGAGCCGTGCGCGGGCGTGCAGATCGGGAAGGGGAAGCCGCCCAGCAGCGTCACGCCGCGGTCGAAGCCGATCAGCTTCATCGCGATCTGCCCCTGGTCGTGGTACATGGTCAGCACCGCGTCGAAGGCGCCCCTGGTCGCGCGCACGAACACGGTGTCGGAGGGGAACGGCCCCTGGACCTCGATGCCCTCCTGGCGGGCCTGCGCCACCGCGGGGGCGATGATCGTCTCCTCCTCGTGGCCGAAATTGCCGCCGTCGCCGGCGTGCGGGTTCAGCGCGGCGACGCCGATCCGCGGCACGGCAAGCCCGGCCTCGAGCAGGCTGGCGTTGGTGAGGCGGATGTTGTCCAGCACGTCGGGCGTGGTGATCAACCCCGCCACCGCCGACAGCGGCACATGCGACGTCACCCGGGCGTTCCACAGGCCATCGAGGACGTTGAACTCCTTGGCCACGCACTTGATGCCGAGCACCTCCTGGGTGTAGCCGACCTCGTCGTCATAGGACGGATGGGCAAGGCGCATCGCCGCCTTGTTGAAGGGGGTGAAGCAGACCGCCTGGGCCTTGCCGGCGGCGGCAAGCTTCAGGCAGGCGCTGAAATTGGCGAGCGCGAAACGCCCGCCCCCGGCGGCGGCGACGCCACGGACGATCGTCGCCGGATCGAGATGGCCGAGGTCGATGAGTACCGGTTTGGCACCGGGGACGATGTCCTCGCCGGGACCGCGCACGTCGATGTCGAAGGTGACGGCGCTGTCGGCCGCGCCCCGCGCCAGCACCCGGCGATCGCCGAACACCACCAGCGACGCGGCGGCGCGAACATCGGGATCGGCCAGCAGCATGGCCGCCAGTTCGGGCCCCACGCCAGCGGGATCGCCGATGGCGAGCGCGATGACAGGCTGGTTCGGTACGACGGCGGTCATGGCGGCCTCCCTTTGGGCTTTCCACCCCCTATATCATAGAGGTTTCCGGCATACAAGAAGCTTGCATACAGCATGCAGGAATATTCTATGTGGTCCGACTTGCCCCTGGGGCCGCCGTCCCATACTTAACGATCCCAGGTTGGTGCGAGACTGCATCGAGGACGACCGATGAACGAACAGGCAATCCTTCCGGTCGTGCGGCACTCGCTGCACGACGAGTTGGTCGAGCGCATCCGCGACATGATCATCGAGGGCCAGTTGGCGGCCGGCGAGCGCATCCATGAGGGGCAGCTCGGACTGGCCCTGGGGGTGTCGCGGACGCCGTTGCGCGAGGCGTTGAAATTCGTGGCGAGCGAGGGGCTGATTGACCTTGTTCCCGGGCGTGGCGGTATCGTCCGCCGCCTGACGCCCCAGGACGTGCGCAACATGCTCGACGTGCTGACGGCGTTGGAGACCCTGGCCGGCCGCCTGGCCTGCCGCAACGCGACCGACGCTCAGATAGCCGCGGTGCGGGACCTGCATGACCGCATGATGGGCTTTTACGCCGAGCGCCAGCGGTTGGAATATTACAAGCTGAACCAGGCCATCCACACCGCGATCGCCGCGCTGTCGGGCAACGACTTCCTGGCCGCCATGCACGGCTCGATCCAGTCCCGGCTGAAGCGCATCCGCTTCATCGGCAACGAATCGCCGGGTCACTGGGCCAGCGCGGTGCGCGAGCACTGCGAAATGATCGCCGCCCTGGAGCGGCGCGACGGGGAGGCGCTGGCCGAGGTCCTGACCCGCCACGTCGAGGAGACCTGGAGCCGGGTTCGCCCGGTCATCTGAACCCGGCGAGGGCTGTTCAGCGTCCGTCCGTCGCCGCCGCGATCGCCTTCCTGATCCGGTCCACCAAAGAGCGGCAGGACCCGAGGGCTTCCCCCGTATTGCCGCCACGGAACCAATCGAGGTCGCCGGTGAGGCGGTTGAAACCATTGGTGAGCGGAGGGAAAAACGGATACCGCTGAAAGACGGTGTAGGAGACTGCGATGAGTTCCGGGTCGTCCGCTTCCACCGAATAGATTTCGAACGGTGGCGCGGTCGCATCCAATACCGCACGCCGCGGCGCAAACTGGCTGACGCGGCCGAGATGAACGTCGAGGTATTTGTCCGGAAGCTGCACGCCGGCCTGACCGGCCAGAACCGGTGTCATCCCGTTTGCTTCGCCCAGGAGTCCCGCTCGCACGCAGTACCTGTCTCCCTCTCCCTCGATCAGCACGATGGAGGGCCTGAATGTCAGCGGCACTTTCGGAATATTCGCGATATCGCGCGCTTCGGCTTCCCGGGCCTCGTGGACGGTCTCACAGCGCCACAGCCAGGATCCGAACGGGGCAAGGCAGACGATGAACACGGCCAGCCACGCGATGCTGCGTGTCCGCACGGCCCGGTTGCCGGCAGCAATGGGGGCGAAGTAGAGCAGGAATGTCGGCACCCCGAACATCCCGACCGCGATCGTCAAACCCAGTGTCAAATCCAGTATGCTGAAACGGTCCTCGCTTTGTACCAAGGCGAGGCCGATCGCAACCAGGGCAAGGATCGTCGCCGCAAGCGCGGGGAAGACCACCGATCGCGGCTTTGCAGCGGGTGGGCGGGCCGTGGGCGCGGTTGTCCTCCCTGCGGCAGCGCGGGATGTGGCGAGCACGATCGCCCCGAGAGCCAGGAACGCCACCATCGCGTAGCCAGTGATGGAGGCCAGGGCGCGCAGCAAGGGCCTGGCCATCATCGGGGATGCCAGCATCAGCCCGATGCCCGACCCAATCCTGAGCGCGGCGCCCACGGCAAGCAGGCCCGCCAACCCCAGCATCGTCCATTTCAGATAGCAGTTGCCCCCGTCACGAAGCGCGCCCTCGCGAGGCACGGCGAGCAGGATCGAGACAGCAACCGCAAACTCCGCATAGCGCGGTGCCGCCAGACGCGTAACGATACCCAGCGAGAACGCGTAACCCCAGCCCGCGCCAGATACCAGAATGAAAGCACTGTCCGCCAGGAACATCAGCGGGATGAAGGCCCCGAACCAGCCGCGCAGTCCGGCGTGGCGGGCGCGGCGCACCGAAATGCCGAGGCTGAACAGGACGAAGCCATAGAACAGTAACGGCTTGAGGGCGGCGGCGGTCACCGTCGGCAGGACATTGCACCCCTGGCTCCCCATCGTACAACCGGTGAGTCGGAAGACGGCGGCGGCGATGAAGGGAAACCAGACGGTGGCCAGAAGCAGCAGGGCCAGCCCAGCTCCAAGCCGGCGCACATATCCGCTGCGATCCAAAGTTCCGGCCCAGAGGCTCATAGCTTCCTCATCGTGAGGTTGTTGCTCGCGGATGGGCAACAACCTGACTACGAGGAACGATCGGATCGGTCAATGACCTCTGTGGAACCCTGCATTGCCGCGATGGCAACGCGACAACCGGCGATAACCACCCCGCCCCTGCCCGACCGCGGCCGAGCGGAACGCCATCCATATCGTTCCCGGTTGACGCGGATGCCGGCCGTGAGCATCCGGCAGGCGCGTGCCCATATGGCGCCGACGATCGTCCCGACGCCCAAGAAAAACCCCGCCAACCCTTTGGGTCGGCGGGGCAAGGGTACAGGGAGGCTTCACGTCTGGGAGACGAAGGGGTCATCGACCCCTTTTCCCGCCCACGCGGGACGGGAACTCTGGCATCGCCGCGGGAAGGCTCCCGACAACCGCGACGAGGCCGTGTCCGGTGCCTGGATAGGTAGGGTGCGCCAAGCCGGCCAACCACTCCCGATTTGCCTGATCGGATATGCCCGAGCCGCATGCCGCTTGCGGACCGGATGACAAGCAATTGAAATCGCTCGGCTTTCGCGCGGCGAGCGGGCGACTGCGGGAAGCGGTGGCAGCCCGTCAGTGCTGGCGTTCGGCCAGCCGGGCCAGCAGGAAGTCGCGGAACACCGCCACCCGCTTGGAATTGCGCAGCTCCTCGGGGTAGACGAAGTAAACGTCCACCTTCGGCGCCCTGATCTCGGGCAGCACCCGCACCAGCCCGTCGTTGCCCACCGCCATGTAGTCCGGGATGGCGGCGATCCCCAGGCCCGAGCGGATGGCCATCATCATGCCGTGCAGGCTGTTCACCTCGAGCACCGCGCGGTGCAGCGGACCGGGCCGGCGGCCGGCCTCGGCCAGCCAGTTCACGTCCTCGA
>JARLIJ010000323.1 GCA_031291795.1 Acetobacteraceae bacterium
GCAAGGATCGCGTTGACGACAGCCTGCACGCCACCCGTGCGGCGGTCGAGGAAGGCATCGTTCCGGGCGGCGGCGTCGCCCTGGCTCGTGCCTCCCTGATCCTGGCCAAGCTGAAGGCCGACAACGACGACCAGCGTTTCGGCGTCGAGATCATCCGCAAGGCGCTGCAGACCCCGCTGCGCCAGATCGCCGAGAATGCCGGCGAAGACGGTGCGGTGATCGCCGGCAAGACGCTGGAGAAGGACGAGTACAACTTCGGCTTCGACGCCCAGTCCGGTGAGTTCAAGGACCTGGTGAAGGCCGGCATCATCGACCCGACCAAGGTCGTTCGCACCGCGTTGCAGGACGCCGCTTCGGTGGCCGGCCTACTGGTGACGACCGAGGCGATGGTTGCCGAGAAGCCGGAGCGCAAGGGCCCGCCGATGCCTCCGGGCGGCGGCGGCATGGGCGGCATGGGCGACATGGACTTCTGATCCCCAGGGATCGGTCAATGTTGCGTTATCGGGCTGGTTCGCCGGTTCGGTAGTGTCTCAGACGAAACGACGGAAAGGCGGGTCGAAAGACCCGCCTTTTTGCCGTACGGCCGCCCTCCAACTCTTGTGATCGCCGGCTCGCAGGCCCGTCAGTCGCCTGCAAGGCGCACGATATCGTCACGGGTGGTGCGATATCTTCGTCTGTTACAATGATAGCGATCTCAAGGTGAATCGTAGTCGCCAGCATTGGCGATATCACTTGTGTGCGAACAGTCCTTCTCCGCCGTTTCCGTGCGTCGCACGACCCGTGATTGACTTCGTCCAAAGTTCGTGTACGACTTGGCAAGTGCAATCGTATTTTGGCTAGCCTTGCTGCGCCTCCGTCCAACGGGTGCTCTCAAGACGTCCAAAGGCCCGGTTGTCTTTGGCGTCGCGCGCTCTTGCGTGGCGCTCTGACGGAGTATGACGCGACTATGGCTATCGGCACAGTCAAGTGGTTTAACACCACCAAAGGTTTCGGTTTCATCATGCCATCGGACGGCGGCAAAGATGTGTTCGTGCACATCACCGCGGTGCAGGCAGCCGGCATGCGCAGCCTCAATGAGGGCCAGGCCATCAGCTATGAGGTCGTCATGGAGCGCGGCAAGGCCGCGGCCACCAACCTCAAGCTCGCCTGACGCACGGCGGACCCAACGGCTTTCCTGCGGGTCCGCCGTCGCCACCGGTATGCCCAAACTGCGCCGCCCGTGCGCGCTGGAAGGAGACGTGAGTCATGGCCGTGGGAACCGTGAAGTGGTTCAATGCCACGAAGGGCTATGGGTTCATCATGCCGCAGGACGGCGGGAAGGACGTTTTCGTCCACATCACCGCGGTGCAGGCGGCCGGGCTCAAGGGCCTCAATGACGGACAAAAGGTCAGCTACGACGTAGCGATGGAGCGCGGCAAGGCCGCTGCTACCAACCTCAAGCTGGCCTGACGCGCAACTTCGGCGCGTAACAGTTTTACGGGCCGTTGCCCTGGGTGCAGGCCCCCGGGCAGCGGCCTGTTTGGTGTCAGGAGCGGCCGCTCATGTTCTCGCTGCCCGAACTGGAAGCGGCGTTGTGCCTGGTGCACGCAAGCTTTCCCGGCACGCCGCAATACGCCTGGCCGCTGCTGGCCGAACGGACCGGCGCCGACGTGTGGGTGAAGCACGAGAACCACACGCCGACCGGCGCCTTCAAGCTGCGCGGCGGGCTGGTGTACGCGGAGCGCCTGAAGCGGGAGCGGCCCGGCGTCGCGGGGATTGCTTCGGCGACCCGTGGCAATCACGGGCAGTCGCTGGCCTGGGCCGGGCGGCGCTACGGCGTGCCCGTCACCATCGTCGTGCCCCATGGCAACAGCGCGGAGAAGAACGCCGCCATGCGCGCGTTCGGTGCGCGACTGGTCGAGCATGGGGCGGACTTCGAGGCGGCCCGCGATGAGGCGGTGCGGCTCGCGGCGGCCGAGGGGCTGGAGTTCGCGCCCTCCTTTGCCCCCGACCTCGTCAAAGGTGTTGCGACCAACAGCCTGGAATTGTTCCGCGGCGCGCCGGCACTGGATGCGCTCTACGTGCCGATCGGCCTGGGTTCGGGCATCTGCGCCGCGATTCGTACCCGCGACCTGTTGGGGTTGCAGACCGAAATCGTCGGCGTGCAGAGCACCGGCGCGGACTGCTATGCGCGTTCGCTGGCAGCCGGCCACGTGGTCGGCCTGAACCGTGCCGATACGCTGGCGGACGGCATTGCGGTGCGACTGCCGGACGCCAAGGCGTTCGCCCAGATCCAGGCTGGCGCTGCGCGCATCGTGACCGTGACCGACGCCGAAATCGCCAATGCAGTGCGCGCCTATTGGACCGACACGCACAACCTAGCGGAAGGCGCCGGTGCCGCGCCGCTGGCCGCGCTGCTGCAGGAGCGCGAACGAATGCGCGGCAAGCGCGTCGGGCTGGTGCTGTCGGGCGGCAATATCGACCTGGCGCTGTTTCGGGCGTGGGTGCAGGGTTAGCCGAACGCCGGGATTGGGGACCGCTTGCCTCCGGTTCACGCCGTTGCTGGCTTGTCCGCATGGTCCAGCATTGCCCGTGCAATCTCCCGTTCTCCCATCACCACGACAGTCGCGCCATGACGATCCAGGTGCTCCACCGCCTCATCGAAATGCGCACGGGCGATGATGCGCAGCGAGGGATTGGCGATGCGTGCCTGCTCGACGATCTGACCGGCCTCGAACGCCTCGGGGATCGCCACCAGCAACAGTCGCGCTTCCGGCAGGTTGGCGGCCTGCAGCACCGCAGGATCGGCGGCATTGCCCGAGATCACCTCGACCGGTCGCCCCCGGAAGCGCTCGATCGTGTCATCGCCGGCCTCGATCACCAGCAACGGCCAAGCTGCGTGAAGCAACCCCTCGGCCACCAGGGAGCCGACCCGGCCACAGCCGACCAGCACGGCATGATCGGTCAGGTGAGTCATCGGCAAGCCTTCATGCTCCGGTTCCGCAACTTGTGCCGCCGGCTCCGGCACCGGATGGACGTCGAGCCGCTCCAGCCACGGCCGCAACCGATCGAGCCCGACAAACAGCAGCGGGTTCAGCAGGATCAGCAGGATCGAGGCGCCCAGAATCAGGTCGCGCGCCATCGCGGGCAGCAGGTCGAGGCCGATACCGAGGTCGGCCAGCAGGAAGGAGAACTCACCGATCTGCGCCAGCCCGACCGCAAGCAGCGCTGCGGTCGACCAGGTTTCGCCCAGGGTGCGCACCAGCAGCAGCGCGGTCAGCGGCGTGCCGATCCCGATCACCGCCATGGTGGCGAGCAGCGGCAGCGGATGCGTCACCAGCACGGCCGGATTGAACAGCATGCCGACCGAAACAAAGAACAGCACCGCGAAGGCATCGCGCAGCGGCAGCGTCTCCTCGGCTGCGCGCTGGCTGAGCTGCGACTCGTTCAGCACCATGCCCGCAACGAACGCGCCAAGAGCGAACGACACGCCGAACACCTCGGTCGCGACGAATGCAACGACCAAAGCCACAGCCAGCACTGCCAGGCGAAACAGCTCACGCGATCCGGTGTGGGCGACATAGTGCAGGACGGCCGGGATCACACGGCGCCCGACGATCAGCATCAGCGCCACGAAGGCCACCACCTTGCCGAGGGTGATCGCCAGCGTGACGCCGATCGCCTCGGTGCTGAGCGCGGTGCTGCCCTTCAGCAACCCGGCCAGCGGCGGCAGCAGGACGAGGGCTAGCACAGTCACCAGGTCCTGCGTGACCAGCCAGCCGACCGCGATGTGGCCGCGCCGCGTCTCCATCAGGCGGCGGTCCTGCAGCGAGCGCAGCAGCACGACGGTGCTGGCGACCGAGAGGCACAACCCGAACACCACGCCCGCGCCCATCGGCCACCCGAACAGGCGTGCGAGGCCAATCCCGAGCAGGGTTGCGACGGCGAGCTGTCCGAGGGCGCCGGGGATGGCGACGCGGCGGACCGAGAGCAGGTCGTCGACCGAGAAATGCAGCCCGACGCCGAACATCAGCAGGATGACGCCGATCTCGGCGAGCTGCAGTGCCAGGGCCGGGTCGGCGACGAAGCCGGGGGTGAACGGTCCGACCGCCACGCCGGCCACCAGGTAGCCGGCCAGGAGCGAGGTTTTCAGCCGGTTCGCCAGTGCACCGAACACGAAGGCGAGGCCGATGCCGACCACGACGATGTCGATCAGCGGCGAATCAGTGTGCATGGGGGGTGTTTGCTCCGGATCGTGCGGTACGGAGTGTAGATGACGGCGCGTGCAATGGCTGACACCATAATGTGGTGACCGCCTGGGGGCCGCGATGACCGTTCTGCTGATCCGCAATGTGCGACCGCTTGGTGGCGCGGCTGTCGACGTGCTGGTGGCGCAGGGGCGCATCGCTGCACTGGGACCGGACCTGGCCACGCCTGCGGATGCGCTGCAGGAGGATGGCGGGGGCGCGCTGCTGTTGCCGGGACTGATCGAGGGCCACGCGCATCTCGACAAGACGACCTGGGGCGGCCCGTGGTACCGCAACGCCGTCGGCCCGACCCGGATGCACCGGATCGACAACGAACGCGCGTGGCGCAGCGCCACCGGGCATGATGCGGCGGCCCGATCGCTCGCATTGGCGCGCGCCTATCTCGCCAACGGCACCACCCGCATGCGCAGCCACGCCGATATCGATCCGGACATCGGCCTGGCGCACCTGCGCGCCACGCTGCGGACCGCAGCGCTGCTGGCGCCGCATCTGGAGATCCAGGTGGTGGCGTTTCCGCAATCCGGCGTGGTCCGCTGCCCTGGTGTGGCAGAGCTGATGGACGTGGCGCTGGCCGAGGGCGCGCATGTGGTGGGCGGCATCGACCCCTGCCAGATCGACCGCGATCCGGTGGCACAGCTCGACGCGTTGTTCGGCCTGGTGGAGAAACACGGCAAGCCACTGGATATCCACCTGCACGAGCCGGGCGAAATGGGGGCGTTCTCGCTCGACCTGATCCTGGAACGCACCGAGGCCCTCGACCTGCGCGGCCAGGTGACGATCAGCCACGGCTTCTGCCTCGGCATGATCGGTGCCACGGAGCGCGACGCACTGCTGGCGCGCATGGCACGGATGGATGTGCGGATCGCAACGACGGCGCCGGCGGCCAGCGCGGTGCCGCCGTTGGCGATCTGTCATGCCGCAGGCGTGACGGTCTATGGCGGCAATGACGGGATCCGCGACAGTTGGACGCCCTATGCACGGCCCGACATGCTCGATCGTGCGATGCATATCGGCCTGCGAAATGCATTGCGCCGCGACGATGAGCTGGACGTGGCACTGGACTGCGTGACGGTCTCTGCCGCGCATGGCTGCGGTTTCGCGGACTATGGCCTGGTGGTCGGCGCGCGGGCGGACCTGGTGCTGGTCGATGCCGAAACCACCGGCCAGGCGATCGTCGCCACGCCGGTGCGGCGGCTGGTGGTGGCCGGCGGCGAGATCGTTGCGCGGGACGGTGCATTGCTGGACTGAGCGTGGGTTACGTCGGCTGCCGTTGCCCACCGCCCAAATCGAGCGGTGGCGCGGGCCTCTTGACCATCGCGTGCGGTATGCCAGGGTCGCCGCGCCGGCACTGCTGGATGGCGGGCCAGGCGGACGCGAAAAGGAACCCCGATCCATGCCCTATGCCACCACCGATGACGCTGTACGCCTGCACTATGAGGAGACCGGCGCTGGCACGCCCGTGATCTTCGTGCATGAGTTCGCCGGCGATCATCGCGCCTGGGAACCCCAGATGCGGCATTTCGGCCAGCGCTACCGCGCGATCACCTATGCCGCGCGCGGCTATCCGCCGTCCGACGTGCCTGAGGACGTGGCGAAATATTCGCAGGCGCGGGCAGCTGACGACATCGCCGCGGTGCTCGACCACCTGAAGATCGACCGTGCGCATGTGATCGGGCTGTCGATGGGCGGCTTTGCCACGTTGCATTTCGGCTTCCGCCATCCTGCCCGCGCCTTGTCGCTGTGCGTCGCCGGGTGCGGGTATGGCGCGGAAAAGGGCCAGCGCGAAAAGTTCCGCAGTGAGGCGGAGACGATCGCTGCGTTCCTCGATGCGAACGGGATCGGTGCGTTCGCGGAGAAATACGCCTACGGCCCGACGCGGGTGCAATTCGAGAACAAGGACCCGCGGGGGTTCGCCGAGTTCAGGCAGCAACTTGGCGAGCATTCGGCGGTTGGCGCACGCAACACCCAACTGGGCGTGCAGCGGGAGCGGCCCTCGCTGTACGACCTGGTCGACGAGATGAAGGCCCTGACCGTGCCGACTCTGGTGCTGACAGGCGACGAGGACTGGCCCTGCCTGCAGCCGGCGCTGCTGATGAAGCAGACCATTCCGACCGCGGCTTTGTCGGTGATGCCGAATTGCGGGCACACCATCAACATCGAGGATCCGGACCAGTTCAATCGTCTGGTCGGCGATTTCATCGTGCAGGTGGACGCGGGTCGGTGGCCCCAGCGGGATCCGCGGGCGACGGTGGCGTCGATCACCGGGATCAAATAACGGCGGCGGCCAGGGTGGGTGGCTTTTGCAACGCGCTGCAAGCCTCCGCCATGGCTGACGATCTGGAGTGGCAACAAACCCGGTCAAAATCGCTATCTGTCCCATCGGGCCTGTGATTAGGCGTGAATCGCGCCGGGGTGCTTACCGTGCTGGCATGAAGCCCGCGTCGGTCCCGTCTTATTCATTGCAGTTCCGCACTGCATTGTTGCCCTGCCTGCTGCTGCTGTCCGGCTGCGGTTCTCTGTTGACCGCCACCACCGCGGATGTCGCCGGCATCGCCGGTGCGGGCGCCGCCAGTGCGGTTACGAAAAGCCCGGCGGCAGCCGCGGGCATCGGCCTCGGCATTGCAGCGGGTGCCAACGCGGGCCTGCAATATGCCGAACGGCGCGTGCATCGTGCCGAACAGGACCGTATCGCCAGCGCAGCAGGCGCATTACCGCCAGGCGCAGTCGGCAGCTGGAGCGTTTCCCACGACATCCCGATCGAGGACGACGAACACGGCTCCCTCGTCGTAACCCGCACGCTTGGAACGATCGATTTCGCCTGCAAGGAGATCGTGTTCTCGGTCGACACGGAACGGGACCTGCAGGTCCAGCGGGCGTTCTACACGGCGATGGTGTGCCGCGACGGCGCTACCTGGAAATGGGCCTCGGCCGAACCGGCAACGGAACGGTGGGGTTCGCTGCAGTGAGGCCGCGTCGCCTGCCGCTTGCGGTGGTTCTGCTGCTGGCAAGCTGCAAGGCCGCGCCACAGATCGCGGCCGTGGTCGGTGGAGGGGTAGCAGGGGCAGCCTCCGGCAGTCCGGCCGTCGGCTTCGCGGTCGGCGTCGCGACCGACGCGGCGGCCACCGCGGTCGTGCAGTATTATGGCCGCACCCGCCAGCAGGCGGAGCAGGACGCGATCGCCGAGGCGGCCGGCATGGTGCCGCCGGGTGGCCAGGCCAATTGGAAGATTGAGCACGATATCCCGATCGGCAACGAGCACGGATCGCTGCAGGTCGTGCGCCAGATCGACAACCCGCTCGCGCTCTGCAAGCAGATCGTCTTCTCGGTCGATGAGGGAAAAGGCGAGAAACTGAAACGAGCCTGGTACAGCGCGGATATTTGCCACCGGGCCGACAAGTGGAAGTGGGCGAGCGCGGAGCCGGCGGTCGAACGCTGGGGCTATCTGCAGTAAGGCCGGTGCCTCAGAACAGCCCCTCGATCTCGCCATCCGCACGCAGCATGATCGATTCCGCCGCCGGCGCTCGTGGCAGGCCGGGCATCGTCATGATATCCCCGCAGATTGCCACCACGAAGCCGGCGCCGGCGGACAGCCGCGCCTCCCGCACCGATAACACATGGCCGGTCGGTGCGCCCAGCACTGTCGGATCGGATGTGAAACTGTACTGCGTCTTGGCGACGCAGACCGGAACGTTGCCGAAGCCGGCGTCCTCGAAGCCTTGCAGCCGTCGCACCACTGATTCCGGAAGCGCTATATCGGATGCGCGGTAGATCTCCTGCGCGATCGTGCGGATCTTGTCGGCCAGCTTCAGCTCCAGCGGGTATAGTGGCTTGTAGGCTGCCTTGCCTGACTCGATCCGTGCCGACACGGCGCGCGCCAGGGCCTCGGCGCCGGCGCCGCCATGCGCCCAATGGGTGCAGGAGATCGCCTCGACCCCGCGTGTCGCCATGGCGTCACGGATTGTCGCGAATTCCGCTTCCGTATCGCTGGTGAAGTGGTTGACCGCGACCACCACGGGCAGCCCGAATTTCCCAAGGTTTTCGACGTGGCGTGCAAGGTTGGCGATGCCGCGCTTCACTGCCTCGACGTTTTCCGTCCCCAGGGCGTTGCGGGCGATGCCGCCGTGCATCTTCAGGGCGCGCACCGTTGCCACCACCACCGCACAGGCCGGCGTCAACCCGGCAGATCGGCACTTGATGTCGAGGAACTTCTCCGCGCCCAGGTCGGCGCCGAACCCGGCCTCGGTCACCACCACGTCGGATAGTTTCAAACCGAGCCTGGTTGCCATGACGGAATTGCAACCGTGGGCAATGTTGGCGAATGGGCCGCCGTGCACGAAGGCCGGCGTGCCCTCCAGGGTTTGCACCAGGTTGGGGGCGATGGCGTCGCGCAGCAACACCGACATCGCGCCGTCGGCCTTCAGGTCGCGCGCCGTCACGGCCTGCGCGCCGCGCGTCTGCGCCACGATCATCCGGCCAAGCCGTTCCTGCAGGTCGGCGAGGTTGCGCGCCAGGCAGAACACCGCCATCACCTCGGAGGCGACGGTGATGTCGAACCCGTCCTCGCGCGGGAAGCCGTTGGCGACCCCACCCAGGCTGCCGACGATCGAGCGTAGCGCACGATCGTTCATGTCCAGGCAGCGCCGCCAGGAAATCCGTCGCGGGTCGATTTCGAGCGGATTGCCCCAATAGATCGAGTTGTCGATCATCGCGGCGAGCAGGTTGTTCGCCGAAGTGATCGCGTGGAAATCCCCGGTGAAATGCAGGTTGATCTGGTCCATCGGGACGACCTGCGCATGCCCCCCGCCCGCCGCCCCCCCTTTCAACCCGAAGCTCGGCCCCAGGCTCGGTTCCCGCAGGCAGATCGCAGCACGCTTGCCGATGCGGGTCAGCGCATCGCCCAGGCCGACGGTCGTGGTGGTCTTGCCCTCGCCGGCCGGGGTCGGGCTGATGCCGGTCACCAGCACCAGCGCGCCATCCCGGCGGCTTTCCAGCGTGTTGATGAAATCCAGACCGATCTTCGCCTTGTACCGACCGTAGGGCTCGATCGCGTCGTCGGGGATAGCCAGCTTAGCGGCGACCTCGGCGATCGGACGGAGCTTCGCGGCGCGGGCGATTTCGAGGTCCGGGTTCATCTCAGGCAGCTTCCCTCTGCTTTATGCCGAGATCGTTGAGTGCCTCGGCCATTGCGACAACGGCGCGCGCCATGTCGTCTGGCGTGATAGCGCCGATGCAGCCCACGCGGAAGCTGGGCGTCGGCGTGTTGTAGAAGTTGCTGATCAGGACATCGCGCTTTTTCAGTGCGTCGACGAACGCCTGGAGGTTCCAGCGCGTGTCGGTCGGGGCGTGCACGTTCATGACGATCGGCCCCTGGTGCTCCAGCGGCAGATAGGGCGACAGGCCGAGGTCGCGGACACCCTCGTACAGCACCCGCATGTTGGCAGTGTAGCGGGCGAGGCGGGCGACCTGGCCCTCGGCTTCGTAGAAGTCCAGCGCGCGGTCGAACGCGGCCAGCACCTGGGCGGCCGGGGTAAATCGGAAGCTGCCCCAGCCGGCGCGTAGCGCGTGGGCGTAGATGCTCTCCAGGTCGAACGACCAGCTGCCGGCCTGGCCGGCGGAGGCCAGCAGCCGGTCGACGCGCGCGACGGCGAACGCCATGCCGGGCAGCGCCTCGATGCATTTGTTGGAGGTGAAGACGACGGCGTCGATCTCCGGCTGGGCCGACAGGTCGAGCGGCAGGGCACCGAACGCCGAGACGGCATCGACGATCATCCGCCGGCCGGTGGCGCGCACCGCGGCCCCGATCGCGGGCACGTCGTGGATCACACCGCTGCCGGTCTCCGAATAGACGACACCGACATGGGTCAGGGTCGGGTCGGCGGCGAGCGCGGCGGCGACCGCCTGCGGGTTGGTCGGCCGGTCGGGATCGATCGCGAGTGGCACGGGGATGCGGCCGGCCTCGCGCGTCAGGCGGATCATGCGGTCGGCATAGGCGCCGGTGGCGGGGATCAGCAGGCGCGCGCCGGCCGGGAGGAAGGTGCGCACCGCGGCCTCGGTGATGAAGTGGCCGCAGCCTTGCAGCGGCAGGGTCGCGTGCTCACCGGCGACGCCGTGGGCGACGGCCAGCACCCGCTCGCGCAGGCGGCTCAGGAAGGTCCGGAATTCGTTGTCCCAGGGGGCAATGTCCTGCGCCATCGCGGCGCGGACTTCGGGGCGAGTCGTGACGGGGCCGGGGATCAACAGCAGCATGGAGCGCGTCCTGGACGTTGCAGGCCGCGCGTTGCCGCGGCCGGGGGCCCGCGAGGAATCGCATGGCGCAAGCGGGAAATCCACCCGCCGTGGGCTGATGCCGTTATCGCGGGATTGCATGGAACGTCGCGGCGGTGCGGTGATAGGGTCGTGCCCATGAATTGGCCTGTCGTGTTTCCGGACTGGGTACCTTGGTGGGTCCCGCTGGTCCTCCTGCTGCCAGCGCTGCTGTATGCGCTGGCATTCCTGTTCATGCCGTTCAGCGTGATCGGCGTGAAAAGCCGCCTCGACGTGATGGAGGCGCGGCTGGACGAGATCCAGAACGAGATCCGCCATCTGTCGCTGCGGCTGCCCGCGCCGCCGCGCCAGCCGGACTTCGATGAGGGGTATGTGGCACAGCCGCCGGCGCTCTCACACTACGCGGAGCCGGTGATCACCCGCCCGCCGATCCCGCCCGCGCCGCACGAACTGCAGGACGACGATTACCCGGACGACCGCCCGCCGCCTCCGCCGCATACCCGTCCGATCCGTGCGCGTGGGGAGCAGGTAGCACCGCCGCCGCGATCGGCCCGATCGGAGCCTCGGCTGGACTGGCCGCGGTAGACCGGGCGGTCGGGGGAAGGGAGCGGCGACGCCTGGCCTGGGAACGAAGGCGGGTCGTCAGGCCGAGGGCTTTTCCCTGGTTGCGACATGGTGCCGGAGTACGCGGTTGATCTCGCTCTGGTAGCCGCGACCAGCTTCGGCATGGGTCTTGAACCACATCAGGACATCGGCATCCAGGCGGATCGTGATGGCCTCTTTGCGGGGTTTGTAGAGCCCCCCCCGCGTGGCGCTGGACCAATCCAGAACCTCCGGAATGTCGGAGGTGTCTATGTCGGCATCCGGCATGGCGGCGAGCCGTTCCAGCCGATGCTGCTGTTCTTTAGGGATCGCCATCCTCGTATGCCTTCCGTTCGGCTTTCGTCGCCTTCCGCGCGCTGACAATCCGGATCACCGTGTCGTCTTCTCCGGGATAGGTGTGAACAACCAGCAGGAGCACGATGCCGGCTGCCATGCCCAGTGCGTGCCATCGCTCCTCGCCATTCTCGACGCGATCGAACCGGACAAGGTGGAGAGGGTCCGACCAGACGAGCGCGGCGTCCTCGAAAGCCAACCCATGATTGGCCCTGTTCCTGGCATCCTTACCGGGGTCCCACTCGAAGCTGTGCGACGGCATCTGCCCGTTGTATGCACAATAATGTAAATATAAGATGAAGGTATGGCAAGCGGCCATATCGTATGGTGGCAGGGCCGCTACGCCTCTTCGCCGGGCCGTATCAGCCGCAGCATGCTGACCCCGGAGGCGACGACCGCGAAGCCGGCCGCAACCAGCAGCGTGACCGTCGTGCCGTGGGTGGGCACCAGGCCGAACACCACCGCCACCAGTGCGGCGCCGGTGGTCTGCCCGAGCAGGCGGGCGGTCGAGAGCATGCCGCCGCCGGCGCCGGTGCGGTTGCGCGGCGTGACAGACAGCATGGCGCGGTTGTTGGGGGTTTGGAACAGGCCGAACCCGAAGCCGCAGATCACCATCCGCCAGATGATATCCGCCGTCGACGGGTGGTTCGGCAGCGCTGCCAGCAGCACCAGCCCGATGGCCATCGCCACCATGCCACCGCCGCCGAGCAGGCCGGCGGCGTAGCGGTCGGACAGGCGGCCGGCGATCGGGGCAATCACGGCCACCGTCAGCGGCCAGGGCGTCATCAGCAGCCCCGTCTCCACCTGGCTGCGGCCGAGCGCGTCCTGCAGGTAGAACGGCAGCGAGACATAGGCGATGGTCTGGCCGGCAAACGAGCAGATCGAGGTGCAGATCGACAGCGCGAAGATCGGGATGCGCAGCAGGTCGATCGGCAGCAGCGGGTTGCTGCGCGACATCTGGCGCATCACCAGCAATGTCCCGGCGCCGACCGCCAAGGCCAGTTCGGCGACGATCTCGATGTGGGTCTCGCCCTGGCCCAGGCCGTCGATGCCGGCGATCAGCAGGCCGAAAGCGGCGGCGTTCAGCACGGCACTGATGGCGTCGAAGCGCTCGCCGTTGGTTGCGGTGCGCGGCAAAGTGCGCAGGCCCAGCAGCAGCGCGACCGCCCCGATCGGCACGTTGACGTAGAACAGCCATTGCCATGACGCGACCGACAGGATGGCCGAGGCGACCGTCGGGCCCACTGCCGAGGACACCGCCACCATCAGTGCGTTCACCCCCATGGCGGTGCCCAGCATCCGGCGCGGATAGATGAAACGGATCAGCGCGGTATTGACGCTCATGATGCCCGACGCGCCGAAGCCCTGCACCATGCGTGCCACCGCCAGTTCGGGCAGCGAGTGGGCCTGCGCACAGGCGAGCGATGCCAGCGTGAAGACGACCAGCCCGAAGCGGTAGACGCGCCGATAGCCCAGGATATCGCCCAGGGCGGCGAGCGGCAGCAGGGTGACGGTGACGGCAAGCTGGTAGGCGTTGACCACCCAGATCGAGGAGGCCGGGCTCATGTTGAGGTCGCGGGCGATGGTCGGCAGCGCGACATTGGCGATCGCGCCGTCGAGCACGGCCATGATCAGGCCCAGCGCGATGGTAAGGATGGCAAAATAGCGCTGCGGGATCGGCAGGCCATCGGTGTCGTCCACGTGCCTGCGGTCTTGGATGATCGTCATCGGGACTGTTTGCCTAGTCTGCCAGGCGGCGGCTGGCAAGTTTCGGGGCGCTGCGGCGTGGCGGAGATTTGCCTGTCGCGATCCCGGCCGCTGCACCTTGCGCTGGAATGCCTATGTGCATAAGCCAGCGCAAGCATAGCGGAGGGTGCGGTGACGAAAATGAGCATTACGGAAGCCGCCAACCGATTGAACGTTTCGGTCGACTCGGTGCGCCGGCGGCTGCGGAGCGGTGCGATCGGCGGCGTGCGCGACGGCCGCGGGCAATGGTGGCTGGACCTGCCCGACCATATCCAGGCGGAGCCCCGAGAACCGTCCGTCGATCAGCGGCTCATGCTTGGCATGGCGAGTCCGCTGCAGGCCGCGGCGGAGGGCGACGACACTCTGGTCGATCTGCTGCGCCAGCAGATCCAGGACCTGCGATCCCGTCTGGAAAGCGCCGAGGCGGAACGCCGGGAGGACAAGGCGCGGGCAGCGGTCGAACGCGACCGCCTGCTGACGATGATCGAGACCCTCACGCGACCGAACGCCGATCGCTGAGCGGTGTGACAGGCCCCGCGCGCCGGATCGCTATCGGCACGCCGACTTTCCCGGCGCCTGGGGTCCTGGCGAGGTCGCATTTTATCACGGAGCGACTGTCTGACGTGTCAAGTGCGATAGCGCGAGCGGTTCGGGGCCATCGTGCACCGGACAGGATCTGCCGATCCCGCCCGGCCGCACCGAGGGGGGCACGCTGAGCGGCAGCCCGCCGACGTCATGGGCCGCCGGATCAGGGCGGCTGCAAACTTGACCACGGCCCGGCGACCTTGCTGCCGCCGCTCTGCCTCACGCCCGCGCCTGGCGCCTTATACCAACGGCCGTTGGCACTGACCTTCCCAACCGTCATGGCCGGCCTCCGTGCCGGCCATCCGTGAGGCAGTCTGCCGCGACAGTTGGCCGGCACTGGGGCGGGCCATGACGAAGGCAGGAGAGTCGGTGTCTGCGGCGGTTGGTATTACACCACCCGGTGCAGCAGCTCTTCTCCCGCCGCCACTCGCCGGCAGTTCTCCGCGGCGAGTGCAAAACTCCGGTCGAACGTGCCGGTGCTGAGC
>JARLIJ010000324.1 GCA_031291795.1 Acetobacteraceae bacterium
GCCCGAGAAGGTGGCGATGACCTCGGAGAAGATGCCGAACGCCGGCAGGATCAGGATGTAGACCTCCGGGTGGCCCCACGCCCAGATCAGGTTGAGGTACAGCATCACGTTGCCGCCCCCGTCATTGGTGAAGAAGTGCATCCCCAGGTAGCGGTCGAGCGCCAGCAGGGCCAACGTGACGGTCAGGATCGGGAAGGACGCCATGATCAGCACGTTGGTGAACAGGCAGGACCAGCTGAACACGGGCATTTTCATCATGCTCATGCCGGGTGCACGCATCTTCACGATCGTGACGAAGAAGTTGACGCCGGTCAGCAGTGTGCCGACGCCGGAGATCTGCAGCGCCCAGATATAATAGTCGACGCCGGTGCCGGGGCTGTAGGCCAGCTCCGATAAGGGGGGGTAGGCGAGCCAGCCGGTGGCGGCGAAATCCCCCAGGACCAGCGAGAGGTTGACCAGCAGCGCGCTGACCGCGGTCATCCAGAAGCTGAGCGAATTGAGGAACGGGAAGGCCACGTCCCGCGCGCCGATCTGCAGCGGCACGACGATGTTCATCAGGCCGATCATGAACGTCATGGCCATGAAGAAGATCATGATCACGCCGTGGGCGGTGAACACCTGGTCGAAGTGCTCCGGCGGCAGATAGCCGGGATTGTTCATGGCGAGCGCCTGCTGCGAGCGCATCATGACGGCGTCGGAGAAGCCGCGCAGCAGCATCACCAGGGCGACGATGATGTACATGACGCCGAGCTTCTTGTGATCGACGGTGGTGAGCCACTCGGTCCAGAGCCACTTCCATTTGCCGAACCAGGTGACCGAACCGAGCACGGTCAGTGCCACGATCGCCATGAAGGCGCCGGCGCCCATGATGATCGGGTTGTCGTACGGGATCGCGGATAGGGTGAGCCGTCCCAACATGGCCTCAGTGCTCCGTGCTGGACATGGTGGGACCCATTGGGGTGGGACCCATTTGGGCGGGACCCATTTGCATCGAACCCATTTGCATCGAACCCATCGGGGTCGAGGCCATTTTGGCCGAACCCGTTTGACCCGAACTCATCTGCATGGAGCCGCCATGTTCCGTCATGATTGAGTGGAAAAGCCCTTGATTTACCTGCGAAAAATACGTTACCCGATCTGCCGTGCCGGGTTTCGCAAGGCTGCGGTACGCCGCTTCGTCGAGCTGCGCCGGCGCCGCCCGCAGCTTGCTCACCCACTGGTCGAACGCCGGCTGCGGCAGCGCGAGCGCGCGGAATGTCATGTCCGAGAACCCCGGGCCGCTGAAGTTCGCGGACATGCCGGCATAGTCCCCGGCGGTATCGGCGATCAGGTGGAGCTGGGTCTCCATACCCGCCATGGCGTAGATCTGGCTGCCGAGCTGGGGGATGAAGAACGAGTTCATCACGGTGTCGGAGGTGATGTGGAAGCTCACCGGGGTGCCGACCGGCATCGCAAGCTCATTGACCGAAGCAACGCCCAGCGACGGGTAGATGAACAGCCATTTCCAATCGAGCGCCACCACATCGACGTCGATCGGCGTCGCGGCGACGGGCAACGGCCGATAGGGATCGAGCTCGTGCGTGGTGGTCCAGGTGAGATTGGCCAGGAACAGGATGATCAGCGTCGGGATGGACCAGACGGCGACCTCGATGGCGGTCGAATGCGACCAGGTCGGCTGGTAGTTCGCCGCTTTGTTCGTGGCGCGATACCGCCACGCGAACACCAGCGTCAGTATGATGACGGGCACGACGACGAGCAGCATCACCCAGGTGGCGGTGAAGATCAGATGCCGTTCACGCAGACCGACACTGCCTTTGGGATCAAGGACGTCGAAACTGCAGCCCGAAACGGCAAGCGCAAAGGTAACGGCGAGCAATCGCTTGCCCGCCTGTCGGAATCCTGGTCCCATAATGAAGTATTATCCATCCTTCTTGAGGCGGTGACTACAACCGCTTCCTCCCAGAAGGCTATGGGTACGAGGAATACTCGAATTCGACCGGTGTGGCGAGGGGGATTCGTCGTGCGTTACTGTTGAGTAGGTTAATTTTAGTTTGGTTTAGGAGCGTATACTGCCGGGTGCCGGCTGCCCGGCGAGCGCGCTCGCCGCGACCTGCCCAAGCTGGTCAGCCGAACACCCGCCGCCCGGCTTTCCACGTGCCGAACACGACGCCCTCGAGCGCGCGCCCGTCGAACGGCGTGTTCTGCGCCTTCCCCGGCAGCTTCCCCGCTTCCACCTGCCAGATCCGTTCGGGGTGGAACAGGCACAGATCCGCCGGCGTGCCCTTGGCCAGCCGGCCGGTCTCCAGTCCCAGCAGAGCGGCTGGGCGGGCGGTCAGCAGCGCGATCGCGGCGGGCAGCGAGAGGCTGCCGTTGTGGACCTGCGCCAGCGTCACGCCCAGCAGGGTGGCCAGCCCGACGCCGCCAGCCGCCGCCTGCGCGAACGGCAGCCGCTTGTCGTCGGCATCGCGCGGCTGGTGATCGGAGGCGATGGCATCGATCGTGCCATCCGCCAGGGCCGCGGCAACGGCCAGGCGGTCTGCCTCCTTGCGCAGCGGCGGGGACAGCTTCGCGTAGGTGCGGAAATCGCCGATGGCGGTCTCGTTCAGGTCGAAATAGGGCGGGGCCGTGTCGCAGGTCACCGACAGGCCGGACTCCTTGGCACGACGGATCAGCTCCAGCGCATCGCCGGTGGAGACGTGGGCGAAATGCACCGCCCCACCGGTCAGTTCCGCCAGGCGGATGTCGCGCGCGACCAGGATCGCCTCGGCGGCGGCCGGGATGCCCGGCAGGCCCTGGCGGGTGGCGAGGTCGCTCTCGGTCGCGGCGCCGCCTTCGGCCAGCGAGGGGTCCTCGGGGTGCTGCACGATGCGGGCGCCGAAGCCGCGGGCATAGGACAGCGCGAGGCGCATCAGCCGCGGCGAACCGATCGCGCGGGCGCCGTCGGAGAACGCGACCGCCCCGGCCTCCCGCAGCAGGCCGAGTTCCGCCAGTTCCTCGCCCCGACAGCCGCGGGTAACGGCGCCGTAGGGCAGGATGGTCAGGCTGCCGGTCGCCTCGCCACGGGACCGCAGCAGGTAGACCAGGGCAGGGTCGTCGATCGCGGGCTTGGTGTCGGGCAGGGCAACCAGTGTGGTGACGCCGCCGGCCGCCGCCGCCTGCGCTGCCGAGGCGATGGTCTCGCGGTACTCGAAGCCCGGCTCGCCCAGGTTGGCGCGCAGGTCGACCAGGCCGGGGCACAGGACGGCGCCGTCTTCCTCCACGACGATCGCCTCATCGGGGCGGCCGAGATTGGGGCCGAAATCGAGGATGCGGCCGTCGCGGACGAGCAGGTCGCCCACCAGGTCGACGCCCTCGCTCAGCAAGCGGACGCCGGCGAACAGCGTGTCGGGCGTGGACCGCGCGTCAGGGCTCATTGCGCGCTTGCCTTCGGGACAATGTATCGAGCACCGCCATGCGCACGGCGACGCCCATCTCGACCTGTTCCTTGATCAGGCTGCGGGCCGGGTCGTCGGCCACCTCGCTGTCGATCTCCACGCCGCGGTTCATCGGGCCGGGATGCATTACCAGCGCATCCGGCTTGGCGTAGGCCAGCTTCTCGGCGTCCAGGCCCCAGAACCGGAAATACTCGCGGGCGCTGGGCACCAGACCGCCGGCCATCCGCTCCTTCTGCAGGCGCAGCATCATCACGATGTCGGCGCCTTCCAGGCCAGGCTTCATGTCGTGGAACACGCGCACGCCCAGCCGTTCGGCCTCGGCCGGCATCAGCGTCGGCGGGCCGACCAGGCGGACGTCGCAGCCCAGCGTGGTCAGCAGATGGATGTTGGAGCGGGCGACGCGGGAGTGCAGCACGTCGCCGCAGATCGCGACGGCCAGGCCCTCGACGCGACCCTTGCGGCGGCGGATGGTCAGGGCGTCGAGCAGCGCCTGGGTCGGATGCTCGTGAGTGCCGTCGCCGGCGTTGATCACGGCGGCGTCGACCTTCTGCGCCAGCAGGGCAGGGGCGCCGGATTGGGCGTGCCGGACCACCAGCAGGTCGCAATGCATGGCGTTCAGCGTCCAGGCGGTGTCCAGCAGCGTCTCGCCCTTGTTCACCGAGGAGGTCGAGACCGACATATTGATCACGTCGGCGCCAAGCCGCTTGCCCGCCAGCTCGAAGGAGGTGCGGGTGCGGGTCGAGTCCTCGAAGAACAGATTGATCAGGGTGCGGCCGCGCAGCAGGTCGCGTTGCGCCTTGCCGGAGCGGTTGAGCAGCACGTAGCTCTCGGCCAGATCGAGCAAATGCCCGATCTCGGGCGGGTGAAGCCCTTCGATCTGGAGCATGTGCTTCTGGCTGTAGAACATCGGCGGGCGTTATCGGGGCGGGAGCGAGTCGGCGTCAACCGGAGGGGTCAGACGAGGATGATGGTGTCGCTGTAAGCCGCCACCGTCCGGTCGCGGGTCAGCAGCCGCAGCGGCGTGCTGATCGCCTGGGCCACCATGATCCGGTCGAACGGATCACCATGCAATGCCGGCAATGCTTCCAGGGCAAGGACATGGGCCGGGATAATGTCCAGCACCTGAAAGCCGGCGGCCAAAAAATCGTTCA
>JARLIJ010000325.1 GCA_031291795.1 Acetobacteraceae bacterium
TGCTTGGAAACGGGCTTACGCCGAGGGCTTCGCGGCCTACGGATCGCACCGCTGGGAGTGGCTACTGACCACTCCCAGCGGCTCAATCACTTTGACAGATTTTTAAGACACAAGGGCCGTCGCCCTTGGTGGGGTTTGGGGGCAACGCCCCAACCTTACTAGCTGCGCGGCACCCCGGCCGAGGCGGTCAGGCCGCCATCCACCGGGATATAGGCACCGTTGACGTAGCTCGCCTCGCGGGAGACCAGGAAGCCCACGACGGCGGCGATCTCATCCGGCCTGGCATAGCGGCCGGCAGGGATGCGGCCCTCGGTGGAGGACCGGTAGGCGGCGAACGGTGCCATCATCTCGGTGTCGACGAAGCCGGGGGCGACATAGTTGACCGTCACGCCGCGTTTGGCGCTCTCGATCGCGAGCGAGCGGACATAGGCGAGCAGGGCGGCCTTGGTGGCGCCATAGGCGGCGTTGCCCTGGCTGGCGACCTGGCCGATCACCGATCCGATCGCGATGATCCGGCCGTACCGGGCGCGCAGCATGGGGCGGACCACGGCGCGCGCGATCCGCGCGAAGGCGAAGAAATTCACCTGCATGGCGCGTTCGGTGGCGTCCTGGTCCATCATGGCGGCCAGCGCGTCGTAGGTCGTGCCGCCGACCTGGACCAGCGCATCCCAGGCGGGCGCATCCTCCTGCGCCGTGGCGAACGCGTCCACCGCACTGCGGTCGGCAAGGTCGAGCGGCTGGCCGGCGATGGCGGCGTCGAACGGGCCAGGGTCGGTGCGGTAGGTGTAGGTGACCGCGAAGCCACGGGCCGCAAGCGTCTCAACGACAGCCGCGCCGATACCGCGGCGACCGCCGATCACCAGGGCGCGGGGGTGGGGGGTGGTCATGGGCCCGAATTCTCTCCCTCTTCTTGAGGGCCTGGGGCGTGAAACGGACCAAGGTAGGGGGTGGGGGCCAGCGACCACCGTGCGGCGTGGTTGTTCCCCTCACCCCAACCTTGGTCCGCGCTGCGGCCCAAGCCCTCAAAGGGAGAGGGAGAAGTTGCTCGGGTCGTCACCCTCACCGTGGCTCCGCGCCCAGCACCAGGCACACGTTCTGCCCGCCAAACCCGAACGAGTTAGAGATCGCGTGGCGCACATGGCCCGGCCGCGCCACGTTCGGCACGCAATCCAGCGGCAGCGCCGGGTCGGGGATGTCGTAATTGATGGTCGGCGGCAGCACCCCGTTGCGGATCGTCAGCAGCGAGAAGATCGCCTCCACCGCGCCGGCTGCGGTCAGCGCGTGCCCGATCATCGACTTGTTGGACGAGATCGGGATCGACCCCGCCCGTTCCCCGAACACCGTCGAGACGCCGACCCACTCCATCTTGTCGTTCTCGGGCGTGCCGGTGCCGTGGGCGTTGATGTAGTCGATGTCCTCCGGTGCCAGCCCGGCATCGTCCAGCGCGCGGCGCATGCAGGCGATGATCGGCTTGCCGTCGGGCGAGGAGCGGGTGCGGTGGAACCCGTCAGCCGCCTCGCCGCAGCCTTCCAGCACGCCCAGGATCTTCGCACCGCGCGCGCGGGCATGCTCCAGGCTCTCGATCACCAGTGCGCCGGCGCCCTCGGCCATCACGAACCCGTCGCGGTCCTTGCTGAACGGGCGGGAGGCAGCCGAGGGTGGCTCGTTGCGGGTCGACAGCGCCGACAGCAGCGAGAACCGGATCAGGCTTTCCGGGTTCACCGAGGCATCCGTCCCGACGCACAGTGCCGCATCGGCCTCGCCGCGCTGGATCGCCTCGACGCCCAGCTGGATGGCGGTGCCGCCCGAGGCGCAGGCAGTCGAGGTCGCGACCGGCGAGCCCTTGGTGCCGAACCGGTCGGCCAGCCCCTCGGCCACCGACCCGAACAGGAAGCGGCGATAGAACCGCTCGAAATCGCCGCTGCCGGCGGCACGCAGCAGGGCGGCGTAGTCCACCGTCTCCGCGGCCCCGGCGGCGGCGGCCAGCGCCAGGCGCTGCGGCCACTCCATCTCCACCGGCGGCAGGGCCAGGCAGAGCGGGCCAGGGAAGTCGCCCTTGCTGCCGATCCCGGCCTCGGCCACCGCTTCCTCGATCACCAGTTCGGCGAGGCGTTGGGACAAAGCAGGGGCGGACATCTCGTCCACCGGGATGAAATCGACCGTGCCGGCGACGGTGGTGCGCATCCCGGCGATCGGAAAGCGGGTGATCCGGCGCAGGCCGGAGACGCCGCCGGTCAGGGCTTTCCAGTTATCCGCCTGGCCCTGGCCGAGCGCGGTGATGATGCCCATGCCGGTGACGACGATGATGGGGCGGCCGAGATGGTCGAGGTCCTGTGCCATCCGCGTGTTCCTCAGGCTGCCGTCACGACGGCGAGCGCTTCGCCGCGCCAATGGCCCCAGGACGTCACCAGGGCCTGGCGCAACGGCGCCTCCATCGGGGCTTCGGTGTCCTCCAGCGGGGCGAACAGCCGGCCACGCGCGACAGCACCCGCCGCCAGCGCCAGGTTGGCCGGAAACGACGGCTCCAGGCTATGTCCCAGCGCCGTTGCGGTCGCGCGGATCGGCAGGCCGAACGGATAGAGGAACGCCTGCTCTTCCCGGGTTGCCTCGCCGACGCCGGAGGCGCCGGAGATCACCGCCGCGGTGGCGGGGTCGAACCCGTCGCGCATGGCCTCGAACTGGGCGGTTGCGATGGCGGCCGCCTGGCCGGGATCGCGGCGGCAGCGGTCGGTGCGGATGGCGGCGATATGGGCGAGCGGCGTGGCGCCGCGGCGTTCGGCGTGGGCGCGGCTTTCGATCACCAGGAAGCAGCCGACCGATCCCAGGACCATCCCGCCGCCGTCGGCCTGCCGGCCCCAGACGCCGCGGGGGCCACCCTTCCAGAGCTTGCCGCCCATCTCGTAGTGCAGCAGCACGTCCGGGCGCTGCGCGTTGTACGAGCCGCCCACCAGGAACAGGTCGCCCTGGCCGGCGGCGATGCGCGCACAGGCGATGCGGACGGCATCGGTGCCCGCGGCTTCCTCGCCCATGAAGGTGCGGGAGGACCCGACCACGCCATGCACGATCGAGATGTTGCCGGCCAGCAGGTTGGAGAGCTGGGCCAGGAACAGGGTCGGGCGCAGGTCGCCCAGCAGATGTTCGTTCAGGTAGGCACCGGGGTCGGCGGCGTGCGGCAGGCCGGACAGGATGGCCGAATCGGCCGCATAGTCGCGCTCCCCGCCGCCGGCCGCCACGATCATGTCCATGCGCCCGAGCAGGTCGGGGTTGGCTTTGACGCCGGCGGCGGCGAGGGCCTGGCCGGCGGCATAGGTGCCGATGCGCTGCCACGCTTCCATCTGGCGCTGGTCGCCGCGCTTGGGGATCTGTTTGTCCAGTTCCAGCGCGACCATCGGATGCACCGGGAAGGGCGCGAACTGCGTGGTGTCGCGCACCGGGCCGGCCATGCCGGTGCGGTCCAGGGCATCGAGATGCGCCTCCAGGCCGTCGCCGAGGCAGGACACCAAGCCCGCGCCGGTGATCAGCGCCTGACGGTCACGCATGGCAGCGGTCACGCATCGAAGAATTCCTCCGGCACGCCGATACGGCGCGCATTTTCCAGCATCTGCGCCCGCAGCGTTTCGTTCGGGAACGGCACCACGCGGTAGCGGATTTCAGCCTCCGCCACCTTTTTGCCGGCGGAGGCGAGGGTCGCCTCCACCACGGCATAGCCGGAGCCATCGTGCACCAGCCGCGCCTCGGCTTCCAGCGCCTGGCCGGGCACCACGAAGGCCCGCATCTTGGCCTCCCTGACCTGGGTCAGGAACGGCATCGACGCGAATCGCAGGGTTGCCAGCACCAGCCAGCCGCCGGTTTGCGCCATGGTCTCGATCATCAGGACGCCGGGCAGGATCGGGTGGCCGGGGAAATGGCCTTCGAAGACGGGGCTTTCGTCGGGGACGCGGCAATCGGCGCGCACCAACCGTGCCTCCGGGTCGAGGGCCGTGAGCCGGTCGACCATCTGGAAGTATTCAAGCCGCATGGGTCAGTTCACGCGCAAAAGCCGGCCGGGCGCAAGGATCAGCCAGCCTTCGCCGCCACCAGTTTGTCGATATTGGCGCAGAGGTTCTTGATAACAAAGTATTCGTCCGACGACACCTTGCCGTCGTTGACTTCCTGGGTCCATTGCTCGAGCGGCATCTTGATGCCGAACGCCTTGTCGATGGCGAACGCCACGTCCAGGAAGTCCAGGCTGTCGATGCCGAGATCGTTGATCGCATGGCTATCAGGCGTGATCGTGTCACGCTCGATATCGCATGTATCCGCTATGATGCCCGCAACGGTCTCGAACGTGGACGCCATCCGCCAGCCCTTCCAAACGCGGGGCGGGCACTAACACTGGCGGATCGGTGCCGCAAGGGCCAGGGTTTCGCCGCCACGGCGAACGGTCGGACAGTTTGCCACGCAACGCCATGGTGGATGAGGCCGTGGCGTGCCGCGTCCGGACTCGTCCTGCGGTCGGCCGTGTCAGGACGCGGCGGGCGGGTGCCGACCGGCGTGCGTCGCATATCGGCATGCCTGGGAGCCGGCCGGCGATGCCGTCGCCATTCCACAGCGCCTGCCGGCCAACGCGCCGACCAGCCCCGCAATGCCGGTCAGCAGCAGTGCAACGCTCGACGGTTCGGGCACAGGTTCATGCGGCGGCGGGCCCGACGGAACAACGAGCGGGGCGCCGGATGCCGGCAGGATCTCCGGCGCGACGGCCCATCCGAGGCCCGCTCCGCCAAGGCCGAGGCCGACGGCCGGCTGGGCAGGGGCTGTCACGGTCGGCGGCGGCCTGGGGGATGTGCGTGCGGATGCCGGCGGCGAGGCCGCGGGTCCCGGCAGCAGGAGGCCGCCGCCAATCATCGCGGCGGATATGCTGCGACAGACCACCTCGACCCAGCCATGCGAGCCCAGGGGATGCAGGTCCGGCGGACGCGTGCCGCGGATGAGGTGCCGATGCAGCAGGCGGCCAACGGCGCGGGTTGCATGGGCGGTCGCAGAGGCTGCGGGGTGAATGATGGTCCGGCATACGGTTGTCATGGTCCGATCCCGCCGGCAAGGCCGGTTGGAGCGAGGAGCGTCGGACGCAACCCCTTGCAGGCGTTGCGCTCGGCTATGCTCTCAACCTGGGATTGGTGTTAATTGTGATCAATCCTCGTAAAGTCGATAGTTTCCGCATATTCCGTATAAATAATCCGATAAAATCGATGGAATATACGCGGCGAGGCGCGCCGGCATGTGCCCTTGGCTATCGCAGCGCCTGGAGCGGGCTCCAGACGACTGGACCGCTCCCGATCCGTCGAGGTGTGGCTGATGGACCCGGCTCTACGGTGCTGCGGATGCAAAGCCGTGATCGGCCCAGCCCGGCCCATCTGCATCGGGATGCCCATCTGCTCCAGGACAGGGCCAGTATTGGCGTAAATGCCCTCCCTGCCTCGTTCATGCCCGGGTGCGCCCTCTACGTCCCCAACAAGCGCGCCACGCGGGCCTCCAGAGCCCTGGCATCCGTGGGCGCCCGCACCTTCATGTCGTTGTCAAAGTACAGGAACACGTCGCGCCGCCGCCGGCGCCGGGCGGCCCCGCCGACCCGCTCCGCATCGTCCGGTTCGCCGCCGCGCGCCCAGGCCACCACCCGTGTCGCCCAGGCATCGAGCGCCGCGTCGTCGTAGCCGCTGGCGTACAGCTCCTCCGACCCGTGCAGCCGGCAGTAGACGAAGTCCGATGTCACATCCATCAGGCGGGGCCATTCGACGGTGTCCGCGCAGACCAGTGCCACGTCGTGCGCCCGCAGCAACGCGATGAACGTCGGATCGCGGAAACTGTCGTGCCGGATTTCCACCGCATGGCGAATCGGGCGCCTGCGGTCGACCTCCAGCCAGGCCGGCGCCTTCAGGCGGCTGTCGTGCTTCTCGCCAAGCCGCACGGCCTCGGCCGTGTCATGGGGCAGCATCGCCAGGAACGGCTCGAACCGCTCGCGAGAGAATCGCATCTGCGGCGGGAACTGCCATAGCACCGGCCCCAGCCTGGACCCCAGCCGCAACAGCCCGGATGCGATGAAGTTCCCAAGCGGGGCCTCGATCTCCCGCAGCCGCCGGATATGCGTGATGAACCGTGGTGCCTTCACCGCGAACACGAAATCGTCGGGCACCTGCGACGCCCAGGCCGCGAACGAGTCGGGGCGCTGCATGCCATAGAACGTGCCGTTGATCTCGATCGAGGGGAACTGCTGCGCGGCGTATTCCAGCTCGCGCTTCTGCGTCAGGCCCTTGGGGTAGAACACGCCGCGCCACGGCGCATAGGTCCAGCCGGAGATCCCGATTCGGACCCGGCCGGCCGGCTTCGTCGCCTGCGTTGGCGATGCGGCGTGCCGACTGGACGATGCCCCACTGGACAAAGGTTGACCCCGATCCGGTTCCGATGCGCAGCACCGTAACGCCGCATTCCGGGATCGGTGCGCCCCCTACGCGGTCCGAGACGACGCGGTGGCCGGGCTGACCCGCCCGCCGCGCCGCCTCGGCGCGCAGCGTCACCCCGGGAAGGACGGCAGCGCCACGCGCTCCCAGCCCGACAGCGTCTCGATCGCGCGGCCGACACGGAACACCATCGCCTCGTCGAACGGCCGTCCCACCACCTGCACGCCGATCGGTAGGCCGTTCGAGGCCAGGGTCACCGGCACGCTCATCGCCGGATGGCCGGTCACGTTGAACGGAATGGTCTGCATCGGCGACGCCGCCGCCCGGTTGTCCACCGTCGCGTCGAACCGCGGCGCGGTGCCCAGCCCCGAGGCCGTCAGCAGCGCGTCATGGCGGGACAGCACGTCGTTCACCGCGTCCGTCGCCTCCCGCCGCGCGCGCAGGGCGTTGATATAGTCCGACGCCGTGATCGCGGCCCCCAGCACGAACCGGCTGGCGGTCAGTTCCCCGAAATCCGTCAGGCGGGTCTGCATGTCGGCTTCGTGGATCGCGAACGCCTCGGCCATCATGATGACGCGGCCGGCGGCAGCGAACAGCGCATAATCCGGCAGAGTGACGTCCTCCACCACCGCGCCCGCCGCGCGCAACTGCGCGATGGTGCGGTCGATGCAGCCGAGGACGTCGGGCGTCGTCGCCGATGCGGTGGCGAAGAACGCCCGCGGCACGCCGATGCGCAGGCCCTGCACGCCGCGCTCCAGGTCGGCGCGATAGTCCGGCACCGGAACGTCCGCGCAGGCGCCGTCCAGCGGGTCGTAGCCGGCCAGCACCTGCAGAGTGATCGCGCTGTCCTCCACCGATCGCGACAGCGGCCCGCAATGGTCCAGCGTCCAGGACAGCGGAAAGACTCCCCGGCGCGACACACGCCCGTAGGTCGGCTTGATCCCGACCAGCCCGCACCACGCCGCCGGCCCGCGGATCGAGCCGCCGGTGTCCGATCCCATCGCCATCCGCACCATCCGCGCCGCGATCGCGGTCGCCGACCCGGACGAGGAGCCGCCCGTCACATGCTCCGGGTTCCAGGGATTGCGCGCCGGCGGGAAGGGCAGGTCGAAGCTGGGGCCGCCGAGGGCGAACTCATGCGTAGCGAGCTTGCCCAGCAGCACGCCGCCCGCGGCATGCAGCTTCGCCGCCACGACGCTGTCTTCGGCGGGGATGTTGTCCAGCCGCAGCCTGGAGTGGCAGGTCGTGCGGATGCCGGCCGTGTCGTAGATGTCCTTGAGCGCGTAGGGGATGCCGTGGAACGGTCCGCGATCGCGCCCGGCGGCGCGTTCGGCGTCGGCGGCGCGGGCGTCGGCCAGCGCGCGGTCCCGCGTCACGAGCAGGAAGGCCTGCAGCCCCGGATCGCGCGCCTCGATGCGCCCGAGCGCCGCGTGGGTCAGCGATTCGGCGGTGACGCGGCCGGCCCGGAGCGCAGCGCCCATTTCGGCAATGGAGAGGTCCTGGGTGTCCATCAGCCGCGTTCCACCGGTTGCAGGCGGAACACGTTGGCCGGCTCTGCGACATGGCTGTAGCGCCCGTGCAGCAGCGCGATCTGGGTGAGCAGGTCGGCATAGCCCGCCAGGGCGACGGGGCGGCGCTCCGGCGGCACGGTGACGCCCGACCGCTTCATAAACGCATCGAATTCGGCGGCAAGGGATTCGGGCGATCGGCTCTCGGACATCAGGCACCTCCTGCGGGATAGTGACGATTATGCATCTGTGGCGCGGCGCCGCTACTGGGTTGGATGCGGCGTGACGTCGCGATTGCGTGGGCGTGACGCCGCTACGGGTTGGCCAAATTCTGCCACGGGCGGTGACGATCAAAGCTACACAACCATACGGGAAATACAACTGTAGCGGGATATTTCGACACCGTCCGGAATCCAAACAGTCGCGTCTTATCCCGCCAGGCGGGGCGGACTCTGCCCTGCAGACCCGCGTTCAGCGACGCTCCGACACAAAATGGGCCGCAGTCGGGGCACGACATGCCCCAAACGATGTCCGATCGCGCCTCGGAACCGGCCGCGACCGGGGCGCATCAGACCGCGCCCCAGACCTCTCGCGCCACCTCCACGCAAAGCTGCAGCTTTGCCCACTGCGCCTCCTCGGTCAGCGTGTTGCCCTCCTCGGTGGAGGCGAAGCCGCATTGCGGCGACAGCGCCAACTGCTCCAGGGGCAGATAGCGCGCCGCGTCGTCGATCCGCCGCTTGAGCGCGTCCTTGCTCTCCAGCGCCCCGGACTTGGAGGTCACCAACCCCAGCACCACGATCTTCGGCCCGCGCGGCACGAAGCGCAGCGGCTCGAACCCGCCAGCACGCTCCGAGTCGTATTCCATGAAATATGCATCGGCATTGATTTTGTTGAATAAAGTCTCCGCCACCGGCTCGTAGCCACCCTGCGCCACCCAGGTCGAGCGGAAATTTCCCCGGCACAGATGCATGGAGATCGTCATCTCCGGCCCCCGTGCCGCGATCGCGCGGTTCAGCATGTCGGCGTAGATGCCCAGCAGATTCTCCACATGCTCGCCCCGCGCCTTCAGTCCCGCGATCTGCTCCGGATCGCAGAGATAGGCGATGTTGACCTCGTCGAGCTGCAGATAGCGGCAGCCGGCCGCCGCGAACGCCCCCACGGCCTTGTGGTAAGCCTCTGACAAATCGTGGAAAAATGGCTCCATCTCGGGATACGTCCCAGCGTCGATCGCCTGCCGGCCGCCGCGGAAATGCACCACCGAGGGCGACGGGATGGTCTGCTTCGCCATCGCCGAACGGACATGGGAGGCGACGAAGCGGTAATCCTCGATCATCACCGGCTTCGACCAGCCGATCTTGCCGGTCACCCGCAACGCGTGGCCCAGCTTCACGCCGCCCTGGAACTGGATCTTCTGGTCCGGCTCGTAGACCTCCACGCCGTCCAGGCCGGCGACGAAGTCGTAGTGCCAGTAGGCGCGGCGGTATTCCCCGTCGGTCGCCGCGCGCAGGCCGATCTCCTCCTGCTTCGCGATGGCGGCGGCGATGCAGCGGTCCTCGACCGCCCGCAGCGCGTCTCCGTCGAGCTGCCCGGCCTTCCAGGCTGCCCGCGCCGCCTGCAATGGCCTGGGCCGCAACAGGCTGCCGACATGGTCGGCCCGGAACGGCGGACGCACCCGCGCAGTCGGCGCGACGGCCACGGTGTCAGACATCGCTTCCCCTCCCTCTGCCCTGGCCCCAGTGTCTGCCAGGCATGCCGGCCGGTCAAAGTGATGCCTCTGCCATGGACCTGACACCGTCCTAGCGACTATCAGGTGCGGCCTTTTTGATCGGATGACCGTTTCGCATGCTCCACCGCCTGCTTGTCAGCCTGGTCGATTCCAGCCGCCGCAACGCCCTGGCCGTCGTGCTGGGCGGGGTGCTGCTGGCGGCCTTCTCCGCCTGGTTCGCCATGAACCATCTGGGGGTCAGCACCGATACCGACCTGATGTTCAAAGCGTCCTTGCCGTGGCGCCAGCAAGCCATGGAGATGAACAAGGACTTCCCGCAGTTCGGCGGCCTGCTGGTTGCGGTGGTCGATGCCCGCATCCCGGAGGAAGCCGACGCCACCGCCGCCGCCCTGACGGCGAAGCTCGCGGCCGATCACGACCATTTCCTGACGGTGCGCCGGCCTGATGCCTCGCCCTACTTCGACAAGGAGGGCCTGCTCTTCCTCGACCAGAAGCAGCTCGGCAACCTGATGAACCAGACCATCGACGCCCAGCCGTTCCTGGGCCAGCTGGTCGCCGATCCCACCGCCCGCGGCCTGTTCGCCGCCCTCTCGCTGCTGGGCATGGGCGTCACGCATGGCGGCGTCGACCTCACGCCATACCTCAATCCGATCAAGGGGTTCCACCAGGCGATAGCCGACGCCGTGGCCGGCCATCCGCAGCCGCTGTCCTGGCAGGCGCTGCTGGGCGGCGGCCTCAGCGACCTCGCCGGCAAGTACCGCTTCGTGCTGGTCCAGCCGAAGCAGGATTTCGGCGCGCTCGAGCCGGGCGGCGAAGCCACCCAGGTCATGCGCGACGACATCGCCAACCTGGAGTTCGTCAAGGCCGGCACCGCCCGCGTTCGCATCACCGGCCAGGTCGCGCTGGCCGACGAGGAGTTCGCGACCGTCGCCCAGGGCGCGGTGGAGGGCCTGGTCGGCAGCGTCGTGCTGATCACGCTCTGGCTGTTCCTGGCGGTCCGCACCTGGCGGCTGATCGTGCCGATCCTGATGACGCTGGGCCTCGGGCTGATGCTGACGGTGCTGTTCGCCGCCGCCGCGATCGGCACGCTGAACCTGGTCTCGGTCGGCTTCGGTGTGCTGTTCGTGGGCATCGCGGTCGATTTCGCCATCCAGTTCTCGGTCCGCTACCGAGAACGCCGCTATGAGGCCGGCGACCTGCCCGAGGCCTTGCGTCAGACCGCTGCCCAGGCCGGGTTGCAGATTATGGTGGCTGCCGTCGCCACCGCCTGCGGCTTCCTGGCTTTCGTGCCCACCGCGTTTTCGGGCGTCGCGGAACTCGGACTGATCGCGGGTTTCGGCATGCTGATCGCTTTCGTCTGCACGCTGGGCTTCCTGCCGGCGGCGATCGCGCTGTTCCGCCCGGCCGGAGAGGGGAGGGAGATCGGCTTCGCCTGGGCCGAACCGCTCGACCCGCTGGTGGCGACGCACCGCCGCCCGATCCTGGCGGTGTTCGCCGGGCTCGCGGTGCTGGCGCTCGCCGTGTCGCCCCGGCTCGCCTTCGACTCCGACCCGTTGCATACCAAGAACCCCAACACCGAGGCGATGCGCACCCTGGCCGACCTCGCCAACGATCCGCTGACCAATCCCTACACGATTGATATCCTTGCCCCGAACGTCAGTGCGGCAGCCGCGCTGGCGACCCGGTTGCAGGCCTTGCCGACGGTCGACGGCACCATCGAGGCCGCGAATTTCGTGCCCCAGGACCAGCCGGCGAAGCTGGCGCTGATCGCCGATGCGAACAGTATCCTGGCTGCCACCCTGGCCCCGCGTGACGGCGCCGCGCCGATCACGCCGGACCAGATCCGGTTCGCGGCGAAGACCGCCCTCGCGCAGATCGACCCCGCTTTGGCAAAATTGCCGCCCGATCATCCGCTCGCCGCGGTCGCCGTCGACCTGCACAAGCTGGAGACGGCGCCGGATTCGGTCCTGATGGCGACCAATGCCGCCCTGATCCGCTTCCTGCCCGACCAGCTCGATCACCTGCGCACGGCGCTGGGTGCCGAACCGGTGACCTTCGACGCTTTGCCGCCCGACGTGACGCATGACTGGCTGCTGCCGGACGGGCGGGCGCGGATCCAGGTGAACCCCACGCCCGCCGCGCGCACCAGCAACGGCCTGCACGAATTCGTCCGGCAGGTGACGGAGGTCGCGCCGGACGCGGGCGGGTCTGCCGTCACCATCGCGGCGACCAGCAACACCATCGTCGGCGCCTTCCGTTCTGCCGCGATCTACGCCGTCTGTGCCATCACCCTGATCCTGTTCGTCGCCCTGCACCGGGTGAAACTGGTGGCCCTGGTGCTCGCGCCTCTGCTGCTGTCGGCGCTGCTGACCCTGCTGGTGGTGGTGCTGCTGCCACTGCCGCTGAACTTCGCCAACATCATCGCCCTGCCGCTGTTGCTGGGCGTCGGCGTGTCCTTCAATATCTATTTCGTGATGAACTGGCACGCCGGGCGGCGCAATCCGCTGCATTCCGCCACTGCGCGCGCCATCGTCTTCTCCGCCCTGACCACCGGCACCGCGTTCAGTTCGCTCGCCTTGTCGGGCCATCCCGGCACGGCGAGCATGGGGGAACTGCTGCTGATCAGCCTCGGCTGCACGTTGCTGGCAAGCCTCGTGTTCATTCCCAGCCTGCTGGCGGGGCTGCGGCCGCCGGAACAACCCTGATCGAGGCCGATGATCCGCATCCCCCATTCCTGCAAGGTGCCGGTCATCCTGGCCATCGGCCTGTTCGGCGGTGCGGCCGCGCAGGTCGATTGCGGCGTCCCGCCGGCGGCGCCTGGCACGGTCCTGCCGGTGCCGGTCGACCTGGCGGGCCATTTGGCTCCGCCACCCGCCGCAGGCCAGGCCGCGTGCGGGGCCGCCGCTACGCCATCGAGCGGGTCATCTGCCCCTGCAACGGGGGCACGAGCCCCCGGCGGGTCCGGCCAGATCCCCTCGCTCGATGGGATTTCCACCGACGTGCTGCATGGGCTGCCTGCCCCGGACCTGCTGGGGCCGCCGGCTGTCCCACCGGAGCGCCGGGACCTCGAGTAGCCCGGGCTTCACAACCGATCACGCGCGCGTGGCGTGACGCCGAAGTGAGCGGGAGGTTCATTACACTCGGGTCATTCGAGTGCCAGATGGATGCGGTATCGTCTCAACGAGGAAACCCGCATGCGCAAGATTCTGTTCGCCCTGATCCTGCCGCTCTCCCTGGGCGGCTGCTTCAGCTACCAGGAATCCGCACCGCCGCCGCGCAACACCACGATCATCGTGCCGCCCGGTTCCACCGTGACGTGCCCGAGCGGGATGGCGCCGCCCTGCTGAGCCTGAACCAAGGAAGATGAGGGGCAGCGGCGTCCTAGAGCGGTTTCACGGTGACTGGAAAACCCATGCCGTCATGGCCGGGCTTGTCCCGGCCATCAATCGCGGCACGGTGCTGGTACAGAGGGCCGGGACAA
>JARLIJ010000326.1 GCA_031291795.1 Acetobacteraceae bacterium
ACACCCATGGATCGGTTCCAAGGGCCGTCGCCCTTGGCAGGGGTCCAGGGGACAGCGTCCCCTGGTCGGGGGCCGGGGCAGAAGCCCCGGCCTTTCCCACCCCAAAGGCTCGGGTTAGCCTTTTCGCGGGGAGGACAACCAACAGCATGATCGACAAGTTCGTGTCATCGCTCGCCGACGCCATGGCGGGCATCCGGGACGGGTCCACCGTCCTGCTCGCAGGCTTCGGGCCAGGCATGCCGGAGCCTCTGGTCCATGGGCTGATCGAACAGGGCGCGCGCGATCTGACGCTCGTCGTCAATTCCGGTGGGCGGGGGGAGGGGCCGCTCGCCGACCTGCTCGCCACCGGCCATGTCCGCAAGCTGGTCTGCAGTTTCGTCCGCGGTGCGAGTGTCGCCGGCCACCTGCACAAGGCCGGCAGGCTGGACGTGGAGATCGTGCCGCAGGGCACCCTCGCCGAACGCATCCGTGCGGCCGGTGCCGGCGTCCCGGCCTTCTACACGCCGACCGCCGCCGACACGATCCTGGCCGACGGGCGGGAGATGCGCACGATCAACGGCCGTCACTGCCTGCTGGAGCACGCGCTGCCCGGCGACGTCGCGCTGATCGAGGCGTGGGAGGCCGACCGCTGGGGTAACCTGACGCATCGCGACAGCGCGCGGAACTTCAATCCCATCATGGCGATGGCCGCAGCGCTGAGCATCGTGATGACCCGCCACGTGGTGGAACTGGGCGCGATCCCGCCGGCCAACGTGCACACACCCGGCGTCTTCGTGCATCGCGTGCTGCACGTGCCGGCATAACGGAGGGCGACAAATGGCCGACGCCGCATTCAAGCCGCTCGATCGCCTGGGTATCGCGCGGCGCATCGCGCAGGACATTCCCGAAGGCTGGTTCGTCAACCTTGGCATCGGCATGCCGACCGCCGTGTCCGACTACGTGCCGGTGGACCGCGAAGTGATCTTCCATGCCGAGAACGGCGTGATCGGCATCGGCCCCGCCCCGGCACCCGAGGCCGTCAACCCGTACCTGGTCAATGCCGGCACGCATCCGATCACGCTGCGCGTCGGCGCCGCGCTGGTCCACCACGCCGACAGCTTTGCCATCGCCCGCGGCGGGCATCTGGACCTGTGCGTGTTGGGCGCGTTCCAGGTGGCGGCGAACGGCGACCTGGCGAACTGGGCGCACGCGCCGGACGAACCCACGAAGCAGGTCGGCGGCGCCATGGACCTGGCAGTCGGTGCGAAACGCGTCTGGATCGCCATGGAGCACACCACGAAGCACGGCCACGCGCGGCTGCTCGACCAGTGCGTCTATCCGCTGACGGCGAAAGGCGTGGTGAAGCGGGTCTACACCGACCTCGCGGTGCTCGACGTCACGCCGCGCGGGTTTGAGGTGCGGGAGATGGTGCCGGGCCTCGATTTCGGGACTTTGCAGGCTCGCACAGGCACCAGGCTACATCATCCGACTTGAGCGGCCGGTGCGGGAACGGCCGGCGTGGGGGCGGCCGGCAGGGGAACGGCCCATCTTGGCGCTGCCCTCTGGCAGCGTCTCACGCTGGAGGCTGCCCCGCGGGAGCACCCCGTCGAAAGCCGTCAGGGCGCCTCGGCCGGCAGGAAGCGGGCAACGGTGTCGTGCGCCAGGCGGACCGGTTTCTGGGTCACGGCGTCCAGGCAGCACCAGCAGCTTTTCACTTCCGCCAGCACGTCGTCGCCGTGCTTGATCATCGTCTTGTAGAAGGCGCGCGCGCCCAGCAGCTTTTCGAGAAAGACCTTCACGACAACATGGTCGTTCAGGAAGGCAGGATGCCGGTAGCTGATTTCGTGTTTCAGGGCGACCCAGCGATGCGCGGCGACCACCTCTTTCGGCGCGAGGCGGTTCCAGTGGCGCAGCACCGCCGCCTGCACCCATTTCAGGTAGACCGCATTGTTGACATGGCCCATCTCGTCAATGTCTTCCTGGGCGACATCGATGTCGTATTCGTCGGTCTGTGGAGGTTGCAAGCTCATGGGTTGATCCTCGGGGAGAACCCCGGCATATTGGCAACGATGACAGTAGCAGGTCGCGCACCGTCTGGTAAGGCCCGTGCTGTCAAGGTTCCGCGTTCGCGCCGCCTGCCAGCCGAGATGCGGGCGCAAATCATCCTCGCAGCACGTGCATTGCTGCAGACGGACGGGCCACAGGCGATCACGCTGAAGGCCGTCGCGCTCCGCGCCGGCGTGACGCACGGCAACGTGACCTACCATTTCGGCACCGTGGACGCGCTGCACAGCGCGCTGATCGCCACGATCATCGAGGACCTCACCTTCGCCACGACCGCCACGGTCGGCCATCTGCGCAAAGGCGAGATGAGCCTGCGCGACGTCGTGGACGTGGTGTTCGATGCGTTCGCCGCGGGCGGCGCCGGCCGGCTGGTCGCCTGGCTGGCGGCAACCGGGGCCGGTCATCGCCTGACGCCGCTGTACAGCATCATCGCCGGCCTCGTGGGCAGCCTGGCGGAAGGCGAGGCCGGGGCGCAGGCAGGAGGCGCGGATGCCATCGGGCTGATGATGGCGGCGATCGTGGTACCCGCGCTGGGGGAAGCGCTGACTGGCACCCGGCTGGAGACCGAACTTGGCCTGGACCGGGGCGCGGTGCGCCAGTTCATCGCCGACGGCCAGGTGCGGCTGCGAGAGGAACGTGCGCTGTCGGCCGGAGCGGCGTGAGCGCCAACCCGTCTGGGCCCCGATGCACCTGGGGTCCGATGCACATGGACTCGACGCAACGGGGCCCGACGCGCTTCAGTGCCTGACGCACTGTGCCTGCAACGCGCCGACGAAGAAGGAAGACGCATGATCACCAGGATCGATATCCGCCAGAGTGCGCCCTTCGTCGGCGGGGCTGAATTCGGCAGCGTGGGGGCCTATGTGCGGATCGACGGCACGGCATCCGGCACGCTCGATCCGTTGCATCCTGCCAACCGCGGCATCGCGCTGCTGGAGCGTGCGCCGCGCAACGCAGCGGGACTTGTCGAGTACCGCACCGGCTTCGTGATCCTGCGCCCGGCGGAACCCGCCCAGGGCAACGGCCGTATCCTGTACGAGGTCAACAATCGCGGCCGCATTATGCTGTTTGCCAATCTGTGCGCGGGCGCGTTGGGCAACCAGCCAAAATCCGCCGAAGACCTCGGCAACGCGCTGCCGCTACGACTGGGCTACACGCTGGTCTGGTCCGGCTGGGACCCCGGCGCACCGATAGCCACCGGCCTGTCGCTGGACACGCCCGTCATCGCAGGCCTGACGCAGGCCATCCGGGAGGAGTTCATCTCCGGCACCCGCCTCGGCGTGCACAAAACATTCCGTTTGTCGTATGAAGCGGCGTCGTGCGACAGTGCCAGCGTGACCGTGCGCCGCACGCAAACCGCCCCGCGAAACCCCGTGCCGTTCGCCTTCGTCGATGCCAGCAGCGTGCGGCTGCTGCCGGAGGGAACGCTGCCCGATCCAGGCTCCATCACCGAAATCCACTACGAAGCGACCAACCCCTGCGTGCTTGGCGTCGGTTTCGCCGCCACCCGCGACGTCGTCAGCCACATCCGCCGCAACGGCGCCCCCCTGCTCGGTCGCCCCGTCTCGCACGTGCTTGCTTTCGGCATTTCCCAGGCGGGTCGTTTCCTGCGAGACCATCTGGCACAAGGTTTCAATCGTGACGAAGACGGTGCACGCGTGTTCGACGGCGTGTTCACCCATGTCGCCGGCACCGGGCGGCTGTTCCACAACACGCCGTTCGCCCAGCCGTTCCGCACCCGTACCTGGCATGAGGACCACGACTTCCCGGAAGTGGCCTTCCCGTTCTCCACCGCGGCGCAGGCCGACCCGGTGACCGGGGCCACCGGCGCGCTGTTGCAGGGCGACGACAGCGATCCCAAAATAATCGAGACGAATACTTCTACCGAATACTGGCAGAAGGGCGCCTCGCTGCTGCACACCGATCCGCTCGGCACAGTCGACGTTGCACTGCCCGACAATGTCCGGGGCTACCTGCTGGCCGGCACGCAGCACGGCGGCAAGGCGGGCATGCCGCGCGACCGCGGGCCGTGCGTGAACCCGCGCAACTGGCACGATCCGATGCCGGCGGTGCGCGCGTTGCTGGTGGCGCTGGACGAATGGGTGGTGTTCGACCGCACGCCGCCCGTCAGCCGCCTGCCGCGCATCGATGATGGCACGCTGGTGCCGGCCGAGGCACTGGCCTTCCCGCCGATCCCCGGTGTCACGCCGCCGCCTGCCGCCAACGATGTCGTCGTGCTGACCGACTGGACCGTACCGCAATCCGGGGGGGCGTATCGCGCGCTGGTGCCCCAGGTCGACGCCGACGGCAACGAGGAGGCCGGCCTCTGCCTGCCGGACATCGCCGTGCCGCGCGGCACGTTCGCCGGCTGGAACCGCTACGCGCCCCCCTATCCCGAGGGCGAACTGGCCGACCGCGACGGCAGCTTCCTTGCCTTCCCCGAGACCGCCGAGGCACGCGCCGCCGCCGGCGATCCGCGCCCGTCGCTCGCAGAACGCTATGCCGATGGGTACGCAGCGCAGGTTGCGGCGGTGGTGGACGCGCTGCTGCACGACCGGTTGCTGCTGGCCGAGGACGCGGACAGTTACAAAGCCGTCACGTAGTGGATGAGGCACGTCACGTAGTGCATGAGGCAGTTGTCGCCTGCCTATGGTTGCCTAACCTTAATTATACGGCTGTGCTCCGTGTTCGACAGAACCGCGCCGGAGCGGGCATGACGACGCAGACGCACGACGGACGATGCCGGCACAGCCGGGACCGTCGTCAGCGGGATCACCGGCAGCCAGTCGATCCAGTCAACCTTCACGCTGGCGGGGACGAATGCAACGCCGTTCATCGGCGCGGGCACAGCGGACCTGACGGCACAGGCGAGTGTCAGGTCCAGCGAGGCCGGCGACGCCAACGGTGGAAGCGTACCCACTGGTACAGCAGATCGCAACTCGGCCGACGATGAGTGTGGCTAGCTCGTGGTTTGGCCGGATTTTGTAGCTCGTGAAGTGTCCGGTCATCTGGGCCTCCTGGACGGGGGGTTTTTGATGGACCGGGCACGCATTCACGAGGGGATACGCCGGATGCGTTTTGAGGATGTTTTGGGCCGTTCCGAGCGTTCGGAGCTGAGCCAGATCGAGGCGGCGGAATTGCTTGGGATCAGTGAACGAACGTTCCGTCGCTGGCGTAATCGCCATCGGGAGGCGGGGGTCGAGGGTTTG
>JARLIJ010000059.1 GCA_031291795.1 Acetobacteraceae bacterium
ATATGGGTGTTGGAGCACATCGTCGGGATGCCGACGCCCAGGTTGACGATCCAGCCGTCCTGGAACTCCAGCGCGATGCGGTCCGCCATCTGCTGGCGGGTCAGGCCCTTGGTCTCGCTCATCGCACGCGCTCCTTCCGCTTGGCGGGCCAGATCCCCTCGGGTTCGGGCGGCACCTGCACGAGACGATGCACGAAGATCCCCGGCGTGTGCACATCGTCCGGGTCGATCCCACCGGCAGGCAGGATCGGCTCGTCGACCTCCACGATGGTGCAGCGCGCCGCGGTCGCCATCACCGGGTTGAAGTTCCGCTGCGACCGGTGGAACCGCAGATTGCCCACCGCATCGGCGCGCCGCGCGCGGATGAAGGCGTAATCAAGGGGAAGTGCATACTCCATCAGGTATTCGCGGCCGTTGATCACACGCGTCTCGCGGCCCTCCGCCAGTTCCGTGCCGACCGCGGTCGGGGTGTAGAACGCGGGGATGCCGGCACCGGCCGCGCGCATCCGCTCCGCCAGCGTGCCCTGCGGGACGAGTTCCGCGGCGACCTCGCCGGATTCGTAGTATTTCGTGAACGGCAGCACGTCGGTGGGGCGCGTGGCGGCGGTGAAGGCGCAGATCACCTTCGCGACCTGGCCGTTCTCCACCAGCATGCCGATATCGGGCATCCGCGGCTGCTGCGCCCCGCCGGTGGTGTTGGCGACCAGGGTGAGGCGCCGCGCGCCCTGTTCCATCAATGCCTTGATCAGGTTGAACGGCGTGCCCGGCATGGCGAAGCCGCCGAACGCGATGGTGCTGCCATCGGGAATATCCGCCACCGCTTCGCGGAAACTGCCGATCTGTTTGCTCTTCTGGGTCATTGCCTCCCCACCCGTCGTTCTGTTGTGCCGATCAACGGACACGGTACGGCGGGTGTCAACTGGGACGGCGGCGGGGTCAGGAGCGATCGCTTGAGATGGATGGTGCCTCAGCGGGTCATCGATCGCGTCGCCGCCGGTGCCCGGGTTGGGCCGCAAGCTCCGACCGGGCACGCGGCAAGCGTTATCGGGTGGGCGGCAAGCGTTAAGATGAACCGCCAAGTCGCCAAGACGCCAAGGGGTCCGTGCGATCGACTCGGTCTGTCATCGATCAGAAATCCGGCGCGCCCGTCCTGATTCAGGTCCCTTGGCGACTTGGCGGCTTGGCGGTTCACCTTCTTCCTGATCGGACAGCCCAATCGGCACGGGCCTCCGCGGGCATAGCCAGACGCCCCAACGGTCTGTCTCGTGCGGCTGTCCCGCAGGCTTGGACAGGTCGGACCGCACCGGGTACCGTCAAGCCCGCCATGACCCATCCCACCCTCACACCGATCGGCACGCTGCACACCCCCTGGCGCAGCATCGCCGACTGTCCCCGCAACGGCCGCCAGCCCGATCCGGCGCCGGTCTGCGAGGCCCATGTGCTGCCCGCCTATGTCGACGGCCTGCGCAGCCTGGACGGGTTCTCTCACCTGATCCTGCTCTACTGGCTGGACCAGGCCACCCCGGGGGCGAAACCGGGGGCGCTGACCTTCACCCCGCCATTCGACACCGAACCGCGCGGTGTGTTCGCAACCCGCGCACCCTGGCGACCCAACCCGATCGGGCTCTCGGTGGTCGCGTTCGACGGGTTCGCCGCCCCCGGCATCCTGCGGGTGCGCTACCTGGATTGCCTCGACGGGACGCAGCTGCTCGACATCAAGCCCTATCTGCCGACCACCGACAGCGAGCCCGCGGCCACCATGGGCTGGCTCGACCCGCACGCCACCCGCAACCGCAACACCGCACGCTGAACCCCCGCACAAACAGGAGAGCTGGATGAGCCCGCAGGACACCGCACAGTCGCCACCGGCGGTCGAGACCGTGCTCCTGCCCCGCGCGCATGACGTGGGCGGCTTCGAGGTCCGCCGCGCCCTGCCGGCGCAGCAGCGGCAGATGGTCGGCCCGTTCATCTTCTTCGACCAGATGGGGCCCGGCGAGTTCCTCACCGGGCACGGGCTGGACGTCCGACCGCACCCGCATATCGGCCTGGCGACCGTGACCTATTTGTTCGCAGGCGAGATCCTGCATCGCGACAGCCTCGGCTCCGACCAGCCGATCCGCCCCGGCGACGTCAACTGGATGACCGCCGGCCGGGGGATCGCGCATTCGGAGCGGACCGATCCGGCGTTGCGCGTGCACGCCAACAGGCTGTTCGGCATTCAGTCCTGGGTTGCCCTGCCGAAGGCGCAGGAGGAAACCGCGCCCGCCTTCGTCCACCATCCCGCCGCCACGCTGCCGGCTGAGCAGGACGGGGGCATGCGGCTACGGCTGATCGCGGGCACCGGCTGGGGCCTGGCGTCGCCGGTCGCGACGGCCTCGCCGCTGTTCTATGCGGACGTGGCGCTGTCCGCCGGCGCCAGGGTGCCGCTGCCGGACGATCATGAGGAGCGCGGCGCCTACATCGTCGAGGGCAGCGTCGCGGTCGCCGGAACGCCGTTCGAGGCCGGCCGGATGCTGGTGTTCCGGAGCGGCGACAGCCTCGCATTGCAGGCCGGTCCGCAAGGGGCAAGGTTGCTGCTGCTGGGCGGTGCCGCGATGGACGGGCCCCGGTTCATCTTCTGGAACTTCGTCGCGTCCTCGCATGAACGAATCGAGCAGGCCAAGGCAGACTGGAAAGCCGGGCGCTTCGGCAAGGTGCCGGGCGACGAGCAGGCGTTCATCCCGCTGCCCGAGCTGCACGTTCCGGCCGGATCGCGGCCCGGCGACGGGTCGCCGACGCGCTGAGCGACCCGGCTATTCGGCGGCGGCCGGCGCCGTCATGCGGCGGATCGTGCCGGTGGTGCTGTGGCCCTCGGCCAGGTTCACCAGCACGACGCGGCCGCCCCAGCCCTGCACCAGGTCGCCGCCGACCACTTGCTCGATCGTGTAGTCGGCGCCCTTCACCAGCACGTCCGGCCGCAGCGTGGCGATCAGCTCCAGCGGGGTGTCCTCGCCAAACAGCACCACCAGGTCGACCGGCGCCAGCGAGGCCATCACGGTCGCCCGCGCGGTCTCGTTCTGCACCGGCCGGGTCGGGCCCTTCAGGCGCTTCACCGAGGCGTCGGAGTTCAGCGCCACGATCAGCCGGTCGCAGGCGGCGCGCGCCTCGCTCAGCAACCGGACATGGCCGGGATGGATCAGGTCGAAGCAGCCATTGGCGAAGCCGACCCGCAGCCCCTGGGCATGCCAGGCGGCGACCCGGCCGATCGCCTCGTCCCAGGTGGAGACCTTGCGGTCGGTGGCGACCAGTTCCTCGATGTGCAGCACGCCCAGCAGTTCCTGGCAGCTGACGGTGGCGGTGCCTTGCTTGCCGACCGAGATGCCGGCGGTGATGTTGGCCAGCATGGCAGCCTGCGGCAGCTCCGCCCCAGCCCCCAGGGCCACGGACAGCGCGGCCACCAGGGTATCGCCGGCGCCGGACACGTCGGCCACCTCCCGCGCGCGGGTCGGGAAATGCAGCGGCGGCGCGCCCCGGCGCACCAGCGTCAGGCCCTTGGCGGAGCGGGTGACCAGCACGGCGTCGCCGCCGGTGGCCTCCAGCGCGGCACGGCCGGCGCGGTCGGCGTCGGCGTCCTGGCTGGCGTCGATGCTGGTGCCGACCCGCACTTCCAGTTCGTTCGGCGTCAGGATCGTGGCGCCGCGATAGGCGCCGAAATCGGCCCGCTTCGGGTCCGCGATCACCAACCGCCCGGCGGCGCGGGCGCGCAGCAGGATGGCGTCCAGCACGCCGTCGCACAGCACGCCCTTGGCGTAGTCCGACAGCACGACGACGCTGACATCGGCCAGCGCCTGCTCGACCGTCGCCAGCAGCGTGTCGGCGGCCTCGGCCGTGAGCGGCGCGGTGGTTTCCTCATCGAGGCGCAGCAGCTGGTGCGCACCGGACATGAAGCGCGTCTTGGCGGTGGTCGGCCGCCCCGGAACGGTCAGCAGGGCCGGGGTGATACCGGGCGTGGCGGCCAGCAGTGCCGCGATCTCGGCACCCGCGGCGTCGTCGCCGATCGCGCCGACCAGCACCGCCTGCCCGCCCAGGGTGGCGATGTTGAGGGCCACGTTGGCCGCACCGCCCAGCGTGCTGCGCCCGCCGGTCGGCCGCAGCACCGGGATCGGCGCCTCCGGCGACAGGCGCTGGACGCTGCCGGACACATAGCGGTCGAGGATGATATCGCCGATCACCAACACGCGCGCGGCCTCGAAGTCGCGGACGGTATCGGCCAGTTCGATGTCGCTTGCGCTCCAGTCGGAGCCGGCGGCGAGGCTGTCGGTCATGCCCAGGCCATCATTCATGTAACCCATCTACCCGTCACGCAGGCCATCGGCCACGCACATTCGTTGCGATGCGCGGCCCCGATGCCCGCGGCGGCGGGAACCTACCACAGGTGACACGTGCCCCGGCAACACCCGCATGGCGACGCACGGATCCGCATCGGCGGCGATGGAGAAAAAAGCCCATGTTGCTGTTCCATCTGCCGGACGATCTCGCTATTGATCGCAGGCGTGTGATCCAACGCTCGCATTCCAGGAGGTGTCGTGAAATACGTCCCGCCATTCGACCTTATCAGGCGATCCGTTGAGATCAGCACCGTTCGCGGCGAATTGCGTGTAAACGTTTCATACGAGGATTTCGTCAAACTCCTGAAAATGATGATCGCCGGAGTGGAGGTCGACGAGAGTTGGTACCTTCGCACCTACGACGACATTGGCCAGGCGGTGAAGGACGGCATCGTGAAGTCCGCCCGGCAGCATTTCGTGGATGACGGGTATTTCGAGGGACGGCTGCCGTTCCCGGTCCGGGTCGATGAGGCCTGGTACACCCAGCAATACCCGGATGTCGCCGAGAGCATCCGCAAGGGCCTGATCGCCTCCGCACAAGCCCATTTCGACGGTGACGGCTACCGCGAAGGGCGCCTGCCGTTTGGCATGTAGCGGACCCGCGCGACGGGGGGCGGGCGGCCGATCGCGCGGCGCACCGGCCGGGGACTGCAACGATGGATTGCGACGGTTCGGATGATACACACAAAAGGCGCTGAGAGCGCTGGGACATTTGGCGTGATGATAGTGCTGCCTGGCCTGAATCGAACCGCCGCTTCGATCGCCTGCCGGAACCAGGCGGCATGACCGTCCGCAAGCGTCGCGCCGCCCCCAGGCCGACCCGGGCGGCCACCGACCCGACCGCAGCAGGCGCGGCGATCGAGATGCCGGCCGCCCAGCCCGTCAAACCGGCCATTCTGATCGATATAGATCCGAACATTTCGGGCGGCTTCATTCATGGCCGGTTCGATCTGATCATCCGTGGCCGGATCGCCGCCGAAGAACCGATCGAGGAAGCCACCCTGCTGGTCGGCGAGACGCTGGTTTCCCGCACCCAGTTCGGCGAGCCGGAGCGGGCCGCACCGGTCACCCTGCCCAACGGCGCCATGGGCCACCAGCGCGCCTTCCAGTTCAGCGTGCCGCTGCTGCAGGACACGGCGCAGGGGCCCTGCCGCTGCGTCATCACGGCGCGCACGGGGGAGACCCAGACCCACAGTGAAGCATTCGACCTCTCGGTCGAGCCGGCCGATTCGCCGCCGATCACGCTGGTCAGCGGTCCCAGCCAGCTGGTGCACGCCGATGACGGCGTGCACCCGCCGATCGTGCTGTACGTCGAACGCGCCGGGATCGACGGTGACGGACTGCTCAGCCTGCATGGCTGGGCCGTCGCGTTCACCCGCGTGATCACCATCCAGGTGTTCGTCGACGAAACGCGCATCGCCGCCGCCAAGACCGGAATCGAGCGCGACGACGTCGGCAACATCTATCCCAGCTACCCCAACAACCGCCGCTCCGGCTTCAGCCTCACCACCCCGCTCGGGGACACCGTGCGCGACGCCGGTACCGTGCGGGTGCAGGCGATCTGCCTCAGCGGGTTCTCCTGCGAGGTGGTGGTCCCGGTCGAGCGCATTCGCTCCGCCGCCACGCCATCCCCGCCCAACCCGGGCCAAGCTCCGTTCGGCCAACCGTCCTTGGCGCGTTCATTCGGCGCGGCGGCGTCACAGCAGGCCTACCAGCTCAATGCGGGCTTCCTGCTGGCGGCGAACGCCATGCCCAACCTGGTCTCGGCCGCGCCACCGGCCTCGGCCGAACCGCTGGTCGATCCGCGGCGGGTGATCAATTGCTTCTGCGACGATGCCTCGGTCGCCTCCGACGGAACGCTGGTCGTGGTCGGCTGGGCGGTCTGTGCCGTCGGCATCGGTGCGATCCGGGTCTATCTCGACGACAAGTTCCTCGGGGAGGCTGCAACCGGCTTTCCCCGCCCCGATGTGGGGGAGGAATTCGCTGCCATCCCGATGGCGCGTCTGGCCGGCTACCGGTTCGAGCAGCGCCTGACCGAGCGAAGCGAGGGCGAGCACAGCGTTCGGGTGGTGGTGCATAACGGGCTGGACGACGCGCGGGAAGAAGCGCTGGCGGTGCGGATCGACCACATCGAGGCGCCCACCGAGGGGCCTGCCGCGGAACCGCCGCCGGCCAGCGACGTGCCGGAGTTCCGCTTCGAGCTGGACAGCCCGCAGGTTGCCGACGGCGTGGTGGCCGACCCGATCACCGGGCGGCTGACCATCGAGGGCTGGGTGCTGGCGCGCTCCGGCATCGCCGGCATGGAGGTGTTCCTCGACGACCAGCGGCTGGGGGAGGCGCATTACGGCCTCGCTCGCCAGGACGTCGGCGCCGCCTTCCCGGACTGGGACAATGCGCTGCGCAGCGGCTACGCCTTCCATTGCCCGCCCCGCGTGCTGCGCGACGGCGCGCACGCCGTCCAGCTGACGGTGCGCGCCAACAACGGCCGGGAGCACGTCGTCCGCTTCGCCATCGAGGTGCGCAAGGCCGAGGACCAGGACGAGCTGGCGAATATCCGCCGGCGCGTCGCCCGCGTCGAAACCGACCTGATCGACAGCCTGCTGACCGACCTGAACTGCCGCCCGGCCTTTCACCTCGTGCTGCGGCAGACCGGGACGCTGGCCGTCGAACGGCTGACCACGACGCTCGATACGCTGCGCGGCCAGGTCTACCGGGACTGGCGGCTCAGCATCCTGGCCGATGCGGCCGATGCGAGCACCGTGCGCGGGCTGATTTCCGCCTGGGACGAGGACCTGGCGCCGCGGATCGCCGTGATCGGGGCGGACGACCCGGCCTGGGACGCGCCCCTGGTGCCCGGCGCCGACACCCGGACGCTGTGCGGCCTGCTCTGTCCCGGCGACGAACTCGGGGCCGACGCGCTGGCCGAGATCGCGCTCGCCGCAGGGCTGTATCCCGGGGCCGACGTGATCTACGGCGACGAGGTGCGCATCAGCCCGGCCAGCCACGAGCGGGAGCCGTTCTTCAAGCCCGACTGGTCGCCCGACCTGTTGCTGTCGACCAACTACATCGGCCGGCCCTGGTTCGCCGCCGGTGCGCTGATCCAAGGCCTCGGGGCCACCCCGCGCAGCCTGACCTCCGACGGCGAGTACGACCTGGTGCTGCGCGCGACCGAACGCGCCACGTCCATCCGGCACGTACCGAAGCTGCTGGCACAACGCGGCGCGATGGCGCTCGACGGCGACACGGATGAGGCCGCCGCCCTGGCGCGGGCCACCGCGCGGCGCGGCACCCCGGCGCAGATCCTGCCGGGCTGGGGGGCGGGCACCTGGCGGGCGAAGCGACCCGTCACGGTCAGCGGCAAGGTCTCCATCATCATCCCGACCTGCGCCGCCAAGGGCTATATCGAGACCTGCCTGAACACGCTGCGCGAGCGGACCGCCTACCGCAACATCGAGATCGTCGCGATCGACAACATCCCCGACAGCGAGATGGGGTGGAAGATCTGGCTGCAGCAGAACGCCGACCTGGTCGTCGACATCCCCGACGCGTTCAACTGGTCGCGCTTCAACAACACCGCCGTGGCAGCCTGCGACGGCGAGTTCCTGCTGTTCCTCAACGACGACATCGAGGTCGTCCAGGACGACTGGCTCGACGTCATGCTGGAGCACATGACGCGGCCCGAGGTGGCGATCGTCGGCCCGCAACTGCTGTATCCGGACCGCAAGGTGCAGCACGCCGGAATGTTCCTGGCCAATAACGGTATCGGCCGCCACGCCTTCCGCTTCGCAGCCCAGGACGAGCCTGGCTATTTCGGCCTGGCACTGACCCAGCGCAACGTCATGGCCGTCACCGGCGCCTGCATGCTCGTTCGCCGCGACGTCTTCGACCGGCTCGGGCGCTTCGACGAATTGCACACCATCGTCAACAACGACCTGGATTTCTGCCTGCGCGCGCACAAGGCGGGCCTGCTGACGGTCTTCACGCCCTATGCCACGCTGATCCACCATGAGCTGGCCAGCCGCGATAAACTGAAGGACGTCTTCGACCTGTCGCATTTCGATGCCCACTGGAAGACGCTGTTCGCCGCCGGCGACCCGTATTTCTCGCCCCGCCTGTCACGCCACTCCGACGATTACCGGCCGGATGACGAGCCGCTGCAGACCGTGTTCTCCGGCCATCCGTTGTTCCGCCCGCAGGACGTGCAGCGCATCCTGGTGGTCAAGCTCGACCATATCGGCGACTTCGTGACGGCGCTGCCGGCGATCCGCCGGTTGAAGCAGATCTTCCCGCACGCCCACCTCACGGTGCTGGCCGGCCGCGCGTCGGAGGCGTTCACCGCGCTCGAACCGTCGATCGACGCGCTGATCCCGTTCGATTTCTTCCACGCCCGCTCACAGCTGGGCGAGCGGGACCTGACCCGGGACGACTTCCTGGCGCTGCAAGCGCAACTGGCGCCCTATCGCTTCGACCTCGCGGTGGACCTGCGCAAGCATCTGTCGACCCGCGACGTGCTGAAATACACCGGTGCCCGCTTCCTGGCTGGCTTCGACTACATGGGGCAGTTCCCGTTCCTGGACATCGCGCTGGAATGGGACGGCGACAAGACCTTGCAGCGCAAGCGCGGCCATGTCGTCGATGACCTGCTGGCCTTGGTGGAGGCGGTCGCGACCGCGACCAGCGGCGACCGCACGCTGATCCAGCCGGTCCCGCCGCGGACCGCCGTGGAAGACCTGCCGGAGGCGATCCGTCCGCTGTTCGCCAAGCCCGTGGTCGCGGTGCATGCCGGTGCCGGCAACATCACCAAGCAGTGGCCGGAGGCGCATTTCACCGCCCTGATCGACCTGCTGGTCGAGCGCAACGGCGTCAACGTCCTGCTGGTCGGCGGCCCGGACGATGAGGCGGTGTCGGACGCCATCGTCGCCAACGTGCTGCAGCCGGGTGCGATCGCCTCGATGGCCGGCCAGACCCGGCTCGCCGCGCTGCCACAGCTGCTGTCGGCCTGCGTGATGTATATCGGCAACGACAGCGGGCCCAAGCACATCGCCGCCGCCATGGGCCTGCCGACGATCGGCATCCATTCCGGCGTGGTCGATGCCACCGAATGGGGCCCGATGGGCGAGCGCTCCGTGGCACTGCGGCGGAACATGACGTGCAGCCCATGCTACCTCGCGAACGCCGCGGACTGCCCGCGCAATCTGGCCTGCCTGCGGCTGCTGGAGCCGGCGCTGGTCTACCAGACGGCGCAGACCTTGCTGGCCCGGCCGCACGCCCAGGCGCCTGCCAGCGCAACACCGAACGCGACCGAGACCATACTGCCGGAGGGAACCGTGCCAGAGCCGGACGATACCGTCGCGCCAGAGCCTGACGCTGCAACTGCAACGCGGGCCGCCCGCCCCGGCGCGCCAGGTGGCAAACCGCGCACGCCCAAACCGACCGCCAGGCCGCGCCGTGGCGCCCCGCGCGCACGGGTGCCGGCATGAGGGACGATGCCGCGCTGATCGAGCTGGCGGCCGACCTGGCGTTGCAAGCCGGCGCCGCAATCCTGAAGATCCGCGCCCGCGGCTTCGACGTGGAGCGCAAGGAAGACCGCTCCCCGGTCACCGAGGCCGACCGCGCGGCCGAGGCGATCATCGTCGCCGCCCTGCGCGCCGCCGAACCCGACATCCCGGTGATCGCCGAGGAGGAGGTCGCCGGCGGCCGCATCACCGCCGCCTGCCCGCAATTCTGGCTGGTCGACCCGCTCGACGGCACCCGCGAGTTCGCCGCCGGCCGCGACGAGTTCGCGGTCAATATCGGCCTGGTGCGCGACGGGGTGGCCGCGCTGGGCGTGGTCGGCATCCCGGCGGCGGGGGAGCTGTTCGGCGGGATCCTCGGCAAGGGGGCGTGGAAGCGCACCGACGCCGGACAGGTCGCGGTCTCGGCGAGGCCGGTGCCGGACGAGGGCCTGACCGTGCTCGCCAGCCGCTACCACGGCAGTTCGGAGCGGCTGGACAGCTTCCTGGCGGGCCGCAAGGTCGCGCGGCTGATCAATTTCGGCTCGAGCGTGAAGTTCTGCCGCCTGGCCGAGGGGATCGCGGACCTCTATCCGCGCTTCGGGCGCACCATGGAATGGGACACCTGCGCCCCCCAGGCGGTGCTGGAAGCCGCCGGCGGGACGGTGCGCACGTTCGACGGCGCGCGGCTGGCCTACGGCAAGGCCGGCTGGGAGAACCCGCACTTCGTCTGCACCGGCCGCCTGCCGGCCTGACACGCGAATCCTCCCCCCTCCCCTTGAGGGCTTGGGCCGCAAAGACTCCCCCTCCCCTTGAGGGAGGGGGAGTCTATGCGGCATCCCCCGGCGTCTCGCCTGTCCCACGCGTGAACAATGCCTCACCCGCATGGAACCCGCCTTCCGCGTACCCAAATCCGGAGATGCGCCTCCAATCGGCCGCTCCCGCCGCCATTGCGGACCGACCGGGCGCCATACGCGGCACACAGGCAGGAGTTCGGACAATGTCGGTTGCAGACGTGCTGCATGACAAAGGCCATGACGTGGTGAAGGTGCGGGTCTCGGACACCGTGCAGACGGCGGTCCGCCAACTGGCCGAACACCGGATCGGCGCCGTGGTGGTGGAAGACGCCTGGATGCGTGTCGCCGGCGTCTTCTCGGAACGCGATTTCGTCGGAGCCGTCAGCCGCGACGGCGCCGCGGTCCTGGACCAGCCGGTGGAGACCCTGATGAGCGCGCCGGTCATCACCTGTCGCGCCTCCGACCGGGTCGACGACGTGATGGCCGCCATGACCCAGGCCCGCATCCGCCACGTGCCGGTCATGGAAAACGGGCATCTGGTCGGAATCGTCAGCATCGGCGACCTCGTGAAGCACCGCCTCGACGAGAAGGCGCTGGAAGCCAACGTGCTGCTGGACCTCGCCCGCATGCGGGCCTGACCTGGCGGCAGCGGGGCCGGGGTCTCGCGAGGCCCCACCGTTCCGCCTCGCCCTGCTGCCGCGGCTCACAAATCGTATTGCCAGCAGATCGCTCATCCGTCAGCCTCCCGCCTCCGACCGGGGGAAACGCCCCGGCGTATAACCCGGGGGCTTGTACATGAAGCAATATTTGAAACGCGTGTTGACCGCGGCCGGCCTTGGCGCCGTCCTGCTGGCCAGCGCCGTGCCGGTCCATGCGCAGGGCACCAGCTGGCCCGGCCCGACCGTCGAGGCCATGAAAAAGCGCGGCACCCTGGCCTGCGGCGTCGACACCGGCGTCCCCGGTTTCGCCAGCCAGGACAATGCCGGCAACTGGCAAGGCCTCGACATCACCTATTGCCGCGCCATCGCCGCCGCGATCCTGGGCGACCCCGCGAAGGTCAAATACGTCCCGACCACCGCCGCCGCACGCTTCACCGTCCTGCAATCCGGCGAAATCGACGTCCTGATCCGCGATTCGACGCTGACCTTCACCCGCTCGGTGCAGCTGGGCCTCGATGAGGTCGCGGTGAACTTCTATGCCGGCGAGGGCTTCCTGGTCAGCAAGAAGCTCGGCGTCTCCAAGATCACCGAACTGAACGGCGCCACGATCTGCGTCATCACCGGTGCCACGCTGGAACTGAACATCGCCGATTTCGCCCGCTCCAACGGCACCAAGATCGGCACGCTGCTGTTCGACAAGCCCGATGAGGCGGTCGCCGCCATGGAAGCCGGCCGCTGCGACGGCTACACCGACGACACCGGCAGCCTCGCCGGCATGCGCTCCACCCTGAAGAACCCGGCCGACTGGGTCGTGCTCGACGGCGTCATCAGCAAGGAGCCGCTGGGCATGCACATCCGCTCCGGCGACCCGGCCTTCCAGAAGCTCCTGTTCTGGCTGCACGCCGGCCTGCTGACCGCCGAGGAAACCGGCGTCACCAAGGCCAATGCCGACCAGATGAAGACCTCCAGCAAGGACCCGTTCGTCGCCCGCCTGCTCGGCACCGAGGGCGATTTCGGCAAGAAGATGGGCCTCGACAACGAGTGGCTGCTGCGGGCGATCAAGGTCGGCGGCAACTACGGCGAGATCTACGACGCCAATTTCGGCCCCAAGGCGCTCGACCTGCCGCGTGGCATGAACAACCTGTGGAGCAAAGGCGGCCAACAATACGCGTTGCCGTTCCGCTGAACCCTGCCGGCATGAGGCTTGTGGTCGTTCCCGTCCCCGGACTCATTCGGCGGATGAGCCCGGGGCTTTCCCGACGTTGTCATCCTCGCGCCGAGCGCGAGGATGACACAAGCGAGGGACACCTGGGGCAAGGGCCCAAATCCACCCCCGCTGTGTCGACCGACACCTTGTGTTGACGGGTACCCCGCTTGTGTTGACGGGTACCCCGCGCCGACGGGCATGGAGCAAGTCTCGGCATGGCAGCATTGGTAACTCAGTCAT
>JARLIJ010000327.1 GCA_031291795.1 Acetobacteraceae bacterium
GCCGCTCTTGGCGATCAGGGAGGGGTTGGTGGTCACGCCATCGAGCAACCCGCTGGCGGCGAGCGACTTGATTTCCGCCGTGTCGGCGGTGTCGACGAAGAACTTCATGCCATCGCTCCGTTTTGCGGCTACGCCTGAGGGACCAGACGAGAGGTTCGGATCATATAGGATGTCGGGGGCCGACCAAAAGCGAAGCGCACGCGACAGGGTGGCAGTTCCCGGGGGCCAGGCCCCGGGGGAGCAGGTTCCTGGAGGCCTGTTTCCGGGCGACCAGGTTCCGGGCAGCCGCGTCTCGGGCGGACGGACCTCGAGGGACCGGATTCCGAGCGGTCGGGTCGCGGTGATGCTGCCCTATCCGTTCCCCGGCCCGTTCGACTACCGGGTCCCGCCCGATCTGTCGCCGAAACCCGGCGACGTGGTGCTGGTGCCGCTCAACCGGCGGGAAGAGGTTGGCGTGGTCTGGGACATGCCGCCTGACGCCGGCGTGCCGGACCGCAAGCTGAAGCCGCTGATCGGGATTATCGACACGCCGCCGATGCGCGAGCCGCTGCGCCGCTTCGTCGACTGGATGGCGGCCTACACCCTGTCGCCACCGGGCGAGGTCATGGCCATGGCGCTGCGCGTGGTGCGCGCGCCGGTCGGGCCGGCCCATGGCTGGCGGCGCGCCGACCCGGCACCCGAGATCCGGCTGACCCCGGCGCGGCAGCGTGTGCTGGACATGCTCGCGCAGGGCGAACCGCGTTCGACGGCGGAGATCGCCCGGGCAGCCGCGGTCGGCAGCAGCGTGGTGCGCGGCATGGCCGATGCCGGGCTGCTGGTGTCGACGCTGCTGCCGACCCGTGCGCCGTTCGCCATCCCGGACCCGGCGCATCCCGGCCCGGTGCTGTCGGACGACCAGGCGCAGGCGGCCACCACGCTCCGCCATGCCGTCGCCGACCGGGAATTTTCCGTCACCCTGCTCGACGGCGTCACCGGCTCGGGCAAGACCGAGGTCTACCTGGAAGCGGTCGCCGAATGCCTCCGCCAGGGTCGCCAGGCGCTGGTGCTGCTGCCGGAGATCGCGCTGTCCTCGCAATGGCTGGCCCGCTTCGAGCGGCGATTCGGGGTGGCGCCGGCGGTCTGGCACTCCGACCTGACGTCCCGCATCCGGCGCATGACCTGGCGCGCGGTGGCCGAGGGCGCCGCGCCGGTGGTCGTCGGCGCGCGGTCGGCGCTGTTCCTGCCGTTCCCAGACCTCGGCCTGATCGTGATCGATGAGGAGCACGAGACCGCGTTCAAGCAGGAGGACGGCGTGGTCTACCACGCCCGCGACATGGCCGTGGTGCGCGCCCGCTTCTGCGCCGCGCCCACCGTGCTGGTCTCCGCCACGCCCAGCCTGGAGACGGTGGCGAACGTGGAAGCCGGCCGCTACACGCGCCTGCACTTGCCGGTGCGCCATGCCGGTGCCGCCCTGCCGACCATCGAGGCGGTCGACATGCGCGAAACCCCGCCCGAACGCGGCCGGTTCCTCGCCCCCCCGTTGGTCGATGCGATCCGCGACACGATGGCACGCGGCGAGCAGGCGATGCTGTTCCTCAACCGCCGCGGCTATGCGCCGTTGACGCTGTGCCGCCATTGCGGCCACCGGATGGAGTGCCCGAACTGCACCGCCTGGCTAGTGGAGCACCGTGCGCGACGGGAACTGCAATGCCACCATTGCGGCCATGCCGTGCCGATCCCGGTGGAATGCCCGTCCTGCGGCGCGGCCAACAGCCTGGTCCCGGTCGGTCCAGGCGTGGAGCGCATCACCGAGGAGGCAGCCGCCCTGTTCCCCGACGCCCGCCGCCTGGTGATGGCGAGCGACACGATCCCGGGTCCGCACGCCGCCGCCGAGGCTGCCCGCGCGATCCAGGGGCGGGAGATCGACCTGATCATCGGCACCCAGATCGTCGCCAAGGGCTGGCATTTCCCACACCTGACCCTGGTCGGCGTGGACGATGCCGATCTCGGGCTGGCCGGAGGCGACCTGCGTGCCTCGGAGCGGACAGTACAGTTGCTGCACCAGGTGGCCGGCCGGGCTGGGCGGGCGGAGGCGCCGGGGCGCGTGCTGCTGCAGACGTTCTCACCCGAACATCCGGTGATGCAGGCGCTGGTGCGCGGCGACCTCGAGGCGTTCATGGCCAGCGAGGCCGCCCAGCGCCGCCCCGGCCACTGGCCGCCATACGGGAGGCTTGCCGCCCTGATCGTCAGTGCGGAAACCGGGCCGGCGGCGGATGCGCTGGCCCGCGACCTCGGCCGGGCGGCGCCGCATGGCGACGGGGTGACGGTGCTGGGGCCGGCACCCGCGCCGCTGTCGATCCTGCGCGGGCGGCATCGCCGGCGGCTGCTGCTGAAGACCCGGCGGGATGTGGCGGTGCAGCCGATCCTGCGCGGGTGGCTTGCCAAGGTGGCGGTGCCGCGCGGTGCCAAGGTGGATGTGGACGTCGATCCGGTGTCGTTCTTGTAGGATCCACATTGTTGCGGATCGGCCACGCGATCCCCGACCATCAGATCATCCCGCACCGAAAATCATCGGATACGATTGCGCTGGATCAAAGCTCCAGCGGTCGTTCCATGCTTTTTATGATGAGGAACTGGCGCGCCCTCCAGCACGCCGGTCACAACGTCCAACCATAACCCGCAAAGGAGGCGGCACTCTGCCCTGTCTGCTGGAGGGGCTGTGCAGACTGCCGAAGCCAGATGAGAATATACAAAGCGATCAACAAAGTGCCTGGCGGCCTCATGGTCGTCCCGCTGTTCATCGGCATGCTGGTCAACACCTTCTTTCCCCATCTGCTGAAGATCGGGGGGTTCACCGAGGCTCTCAGCGGAACGGGCTATCCCACCGTATTGGGCATGTACCTGTTCACGGTGGGCACCAAGATGACGCTGAATGCCGCCCCGCGCATGCTGAAGCGCGGCTTCGGCATCATGGCAGCCAAGCTGGCCGTCGCGATGGGCATCGCGCTGTTCGTCGCGCACTTCTTCAACGGCAGCATGTTGGGTTTCAGCACGCTCGCGTTGATGGTGGCGTTCAGCGACACCAACGGCGGCATGTTCCTGGCCCTCACAAGCGTCATGGGCGATGAGGACGACGCCGGAACCTATGTGCCGCAGAGCATCGAAACCGGCCCGTTCATCACCATGATGTTCCTGGTCGGCGCCGGCCTGGCGAACATCCCCTGGCTGACCATGGTGTCGGTGATCGCGCCGATCGCGGCGGGCGCCGTCCTCGGCAACCTCGACAACGACCTGCGCGATTTCTTCGGCAAGCATGAGCCGGTCATCGTTCCCTTCATGGCCTTCACGCTCGGGCAGAACATCAACCTGAACTCGGTCGTATCCGCCGGGCCGTCCGGCATCGCGCTTGGCCTCTGCGTGGTCGCCATCACCGGCCTGGTCTGCATCACGGCCGACAGGCTGCTCGGCGGCTCCGGAATCGCGGGCGCCGCGGCATCCAGCACCGCAGGCAACGCCGCGGCTGTGCCGGCGGCTATTGCCCTTGCGGACGTCAGCTACGCCAGCGTCGCGTCGGTCGCGACCGTTCAGGTGGCAGCCTCGGTGATCGTGACCGCGGTCCTGACACCGGTACTGACGTCGTGGATGTTCCGCCGTGTGCAGAAACGCCGCCAGCTCGCGGCTGCCATGGCCACGGCCACGGCCGACGACCTGCATCCGAACATTCCGCACGCCGTCGCGTAAGGGGCCCCCAGTCATGGAACTCTCCCTGCAAACGGCGGACGCAATGGCAGCGCGTGCGGTCTCCGAGGCGAGCGTCCGCTTCAGGCGGCCGGTCTGTGTCGCGGTCTGCGACCAGGACGGCTTCCTGCTCGCCTTCAGCCGCATGGATGGGGCGCCCGCGCGCAGCATCCGGATCTCGCAATGCAAGGCCTATACGGCCGCCCGCATGGGGGTGGACACCAGCGCGTTCAACGAGCGGTTGCACCGGGAGGACGTCCCGGCCAGCGCGTTCTGCGACGACCAGTTCACCCAGCTTCCCGGCGGGAGCGTGCTGAAGGATGGCGATCGGATCATCGGCGGTGTGGGCATCAGCGGGCTCGCACCGTCGGAGGACCAGGCCATCTCCGAGATGCTGGCCGGGATGGCAGGGCAGCCGCCCATCTTGTCTACCTGACGGCAGCCCCGATGTGGGAGTAACGTTGCCACGCTACCGGGCGTGGCAACGGCTCGCGCCTGTACTGACCACTCGGCCCACATCCAGTCAGAAGGCGGCGCATCTCTCCCGCGTCGAGAGTCTATGAAACCCAGTGTCTATGTAACCCGTGCCGTTCCCGAGGAGACGCTCGCCGCGCTGCGTGCCCAGTTCGACGTCGAGGTCAATCCGGATGACCGCGTGCTTTCGCGGGCCGAACTGATGGAGAAAGTGAAGGGGCGGGCGGCGGTGGTCTCCCTGCTGACCGACACCATCGACGGGGCGGTGCTGGACGCGGCCGGCCCGCAATGCCGGATCGTGGCCAACTACGCGGTCGGGTACAACAACTTCGACGTGGCTGCGGCGACGGCCCGCGGCGTGGTGCTGACCAACACGCCCGGCGTGTTGGACAACGCGACGGCGACCCACACGATCGCCTTGATGCTGGCCGCCGCGCGCCGCATTCCCGAAGCGGACCGCTATGTGCGCAGCGGTGCCTGGCACGGCTGGGCCCCGCTGCAATTCATCGGGCAGGACGTCGACGGCAAGGTGCTGGGCGTCGCCGGCCTCGGCCGGATCGGTCGCAACGTGGCCCGCAAGGCGCGCGCCTTCGACATGCAGATCATCTACACCGACGCGGTGCGCAACGAGGCATTCGAGGCCGAGACCGGTGCGCGCTTCGTCGACAAGGCGACGTTGCTGGCGGAGTCGGATTTCCTCACACTGCACACGCCGCTGATGCCGGAGACCCACCACTACATCGGCGCCGCGGAGCTTCGCGCCATGAAGCCGAACGCGGTGCTGGTCAATGCGAGCCGCGGTCCCGTGGTGATGAGGCCGCGCTGGTCGAGGCGCTGCGGAACAACACGATCGCCGCGGCCGGCCTGGATGTGTACGAGAACGAGCCGGAATTGGCTCCCGGCCTGGCAGCGCTCGAGAACGCCGTGGTGGTGCCGCACATCGCCTCGGCGACGCGGCAGACCCGGCTTGCCATGGGCGAGATTGCTGCACGCAACGTGATCAAGGTGCTGAACGGGGAGGCGCCCGATTCCTGCGTCAACCCGGAGGTTCTGAAGAAAGCCGGCTGAGTCCGGCGGCGGCGTGGATGACCAGGCGGTCGCCACGTTCGCCGCGCGACAGGTCTTCTCCCTCTCCCCTTGTGGGAGAGGGCCGGGATGAGGGGGCAGCCCCGCACGGCCACGACACGTTGGCCCCTCTCGCCGCACCTCCCTCCAGGGGCCCTGCAGGGAGAGGGAGTCCCTGCTTGTCTGCCGTCCCGCGGGCATGAGGCACGCATGGCTGTTTCCATCGCTGATCCTGCCGCCCTGCCGTCGGTGCTGGTCTACCGCGACCGGATCGTGCCGCGGTCCGAGGCGCAGTTCATGCGCCGGCAATACCTTGGCTTCACCCGCCTCGCCCCGGTCTGGGTCGGCTGCCGAACGGATGACGGCCTGGCGGACCTGGGTGCTTCGCCGCTGATCCTCGGCGGCGACGGCCCGTTCGGCGCGGTCCGGCGGCTGCTGTTCAAGCAGGCCGGGATCGTGCCGGACCTCGCCATGCTGCGGGCACGCCGACCGCGCATCGTGCATGCCCAATTCGGTCGCGGCGGCACGCTCGCCCTGCCGCTCGCCCGCGCGTTGGGGCTGAAGCTGGTCGTGACGTTCCATGGCGGGGACGCCACCAAGACCACGCATTACCGCCGCCGCCTGTTGCCGACGGTCTACCAGCGCCGGCTCGCCGCCTTGCAGCGGGAGGCTGCGGCGTTCGTCTGCGTCTCCGACTTCATCCGCGACGTGCTGCGCGAGCGTGGATTCCCGGCCGACAAACTGATCGTGCTGCGCAACGGCGTGGATATCGGCCCCGAACCGGCAGTGCAGACGCCAGAACGGCCGTATGTGCTGTTCGCCGGCCGCCTGGTCGCGAAAAAGGGCCTCTTGCACCTGTTGCAGGCCCACCGCCTGCTTGGGCCCGCTGCTCCGGATCTGGTCGCGATCGGCGACGGCCCGGACGCCGCCGCGCTGCGCCAGGAGGCCGCGGACCTGCCCCAGGTCCGTTTCCTCGGCTGGCAGGACAATGCGGCGGTACGTACCTGGATGCGCGGCGCACTGGCCGTCTGCGTGCCGAGCGTGACGGCGGCGAGCGGGGATTCCGAGGGGCTGCCGACGGTGGCGATCGAGGCGATGGCGGAAGGCGTCCCGGTCATCGGCACGCGCCATGCGGGCATCATCGAGGCGGTCGCAGACGGCGAGACCGGCTTCCTGGTGCCGCAGGCCGACCCCGCTGCCCTGGCGGCGGCAATCGCCTCCTTGAGGGACGCGCCCGACCAGCGGACCGCGATGGGACGTGCGGCGCGGGCGCGGGCCCTGGCGGCGTTCGATGCCGTCAAACAGTCGCGGCGGCTGGAGGATTTGTTGCTGTCGCTGGCATAGGCCGCAGCGCCTCCACCATGCGGTGGAAATGCCCGAACCGCAGGCTCAGCGCGTGGTGGCCGCCGTCGAGGTCGGTCACCTCCGCGGTTGCCGTCGGATCGAAGCGGATCTCCTTCTGCCCGGCCAGATGCACGATACCGACCGGCGGATACGGATAGAACCACTCCACCAGCTTGCCGCTGGCCAGGTCGATGCGCCATGGCCGGATGTAGTTGCAGCCATCCGGCAGCAGCTCAACCGGCAGCCCGTCCTGATACACTGCCAGCCCCATCGCGACCTGATCGGATGAGAACGGCTTGCCACCCCGATCCAGGATGCGCCGTTGCCAACGGCGCATCGCCACCCAGTGCGGTGCATCCGCCCGCAGCCCAAACACGCCCGCATTCAGCAGCGAGCGCGTTCCCAGATCGCGCAGCACTGCCAGCGGCAGGCCTGCATGGCGGCCATTCTTGAAGAAGAAGGAACGCACCTGTCCCAGCCCACCGATCCCGCCGAACAGCCAGCGGATGTCGATCTGCCGCTCCCAGTACCGCCCGCCGCCCTGCACCACCGACAAGGCGCCGCGCTGGGCCGCGCCGTGTACCAGCCGGACCGCGGCGAAGTCCTGCACCCAGGTGTCGGCGTCGAGCCACAGGATCGTGTCGAACCCTGGGAACATCCGATCGAGCCACGGCTTGCCGAGGTTCACCGCCACGTTCGCGTTGCGACGGAACACGGCGGCAGGGAAATCCGGGTCGTCCGGCACCCGGGCCACGTGTGCGCCGACCCCGATCAAGGCCGCGGCCTGGTCCGCGGTCAGTCCCCCGTCGATCACGCCGAACGCAGGCGCCGGATCGGGCGACGCCGCGACGATCGAGCGCCGCAACTCGTCGATCAGCGGGTAGTAGACCGCATCGCCCCCACTGACGATGATCGTGCGGTCCATTGCCTGTCTGCCCCGGCGCTAGCGGCGCGCGCGACGGCCCCCGGCGGCGGCGCGCGGCCGCTCCGCGGGGACGTTGACGGGCTGGCCGGTCAGGCGTTCGATCAGGGCCTCGTAGGAATTGAGGTAGTCGGTCATCGACAGCTTCGCCTCCGCGTACCGGCGCGCGGCGGTGCGCAGCCGGCGGTCCAGCGTCTGGTCCTCCAGGATGCGCAGCACGCTCTGGGCAATGCCGGGGGGATCGAAGAACGAGGTGAGCAGCCCGTTCTCCCCATGCGTGATGAACTCGCGCACCGGCTGGGTGTCGCTGCCGACCACGGCACAGCCGGCCGCCAGCGCCTCCCGCAGCGACCAGGAGGCGACGAACGGGTAGGTCAGATAGATATGCGCGTCGGAGCGCTTCAGCAGCGCGAGGTAGGTCTGGTAATCGACCCGGCCGGGGAACGCGACGCGCTTGAGGTCGATCTGGTCGCCGACCTCCTTCAGCATGTGCTCCCGCCAGTTGCCGCCGCCGGCCGGCCCGGTGCCATAGCTGACGCCGTCGCCGCCGACCATCACGACCTTGATGTCCTTGCGGGCCTTCAGCAAATACGGCAGCGTTCGCATCATCGGGTGGACGCCGCGATATGGCTCCAGGTCGCGCGAGACATACGTCACCAGCTTGTCGGTCGGGCGGATCGCCATGTCGCCGATCTTCAGCGAGGCCCGCCGCGCCTTGGGATCGGGCGCGCAGACGTCGAGGTGCACGCCCTCCCACAGCAGCTCGATCTGGTCCTGCGCCCAGTCGGGATAGGTCGAGAGCTGCCACTGGGTGGGGGCCTGGCCGTGCCCGCCCAGGTTCAGCGCCAGATGATTGATGGCGTTTTTCGCGCGGATACGGGGGTAGTCCGCGGGATCGGTGGGGAATTCCGGGTCGAAGCCGACATCGATGTCGTGGGTGCGGTAGTAGAATTCCATGTAGCCGAGCAGCGGCGCCTTCGGCCAGACGTCGCGCAGGTTCAGCAACTCGCCCCAGCCGTGGTGGCCGATGATGATGTCGGCATCGAACCCGAGCTGCTTGAGGTTGGCGGCGGTGCGGGCGACGGCCTCGGCCCGGCGGACGCCGCCATCGAGTTCGCGCGCGGCGATATGGGCCTCCGGTGCGCCCGGCGGCGGCTTGAGGTAGGGCACCTTGTGCACGCCAGCGATGGCATTCGCGTTCGGTTCGGTGATGAACGCGACTTCATGCTGCTCCATCTTCACGAGATGGCGGACGATATGCAGGAACTGCCCGGGGAAGTTCTGATGGACGAACAGGAATTTCACTGGGTCGCGCTCTCTGCCTCACGGTGCGTCGGTGCCGATGCCCCCGGTGCGTGGACGGCCGCCGAAGCGGGTCCGGCGGAGCGGGGACCGCGTGTCCGAAGGCCGAACACGCGTGCCGGGTAATGGGACCGCCGATTAGCGGAACATAACGATCAGCGGGACTTGCTGGTTCTGGCCTTGGTTGGCTTGGTGGCGGCTGGCGTCGGGTTGGCAGCGGTCTTCGCGGGCGATTTGCGCGGCAGGGCGGGGCCGACGCCTTTGGGATGAATCTCGATCTGGAACGCTTCCAGGGCGGCGAGGCTCTCCGCCTCACAGGCTTCGCCCGCCGCCACTGGTCCGGCTTCGCTGCCGTCGGTGAACGTGGCGGAATAGGTGCAGTCGAATTTCTTCGCCGCTGCCCCCTTCAGGCGGACTTTCAGCCCGAGCAGGGGCAAGGCCATGCCGCGGCTGCCGCAGAATTTGCCGGCTTCGACCCAGGGCGAGAGCCAGCCGCGGCCGAGCACCGCTTGGTATTCGATGTCGGTGGCAGGGAGCTCGGGGCGCGGCGCGACGCCGAAGCCTTCGATCCAAAGCTTGCTGCCGCGGACGCCAACCCATTCGCCGATCCGGACGCCGACATCGCCGGTGCGTTGCACATGGGCCACGATATCGGGATCGGCGTTGACTGGCGCTTCTGCCGGCGCGGCCGGCGGTGCCGCCGCCGCGCCGGCGTCGGTCGGCTCGGCGCTGAGGCGCAGGACCTGGAGCCGCGGTGCGGCCTCGGCGTTCTGGCGGGCGGACTGGTAGACGGTGACGAGCACCTGGCCAGGGCCGTCGGTGACGCGCACCAGGGCGGCCGCGCCGGACAGCCAGCCGTCCTGGCGGAACGTGCTGATGGTGACCGCTTCCGGTCGCCCGGCAAGGCCCGGCGGAAGGGATATCCGCACGCCCGGCAAGCCGGAGGCAGGGTCGGGCAGCGGCCCACCAGGCGCCTGGAAGACGCAGAACAGGCCGGTGTCGAGGGTCATCAGGTGGCCGGACACGCGCAATTCGGCGATCTGGCCCTGCGGCGCGCCTGGTTGCCCGACCTGAGGGGCTGCCGGTGCCGCGCCTTGCGGTGCGGCAGGCGCTTTCTCCCGCTGGGTGGCGCCAGCCAGACGCGGTGCGGCGTCGGGCTTGGCGTCAGTCAGCGGCATCACCGGGCTGGCGACGTCGGACATACGGCGGTCTCGCTCTTTGGGGGTTCGGGGCATCTGGGCGCTGGTGCTTCTGTAGACGTCTGCGTGCATTAGCGATTTCGGACGTGCGGTCGCAACGGATTACTACCTACCAAACTCATCTGGCTTCGGACAGGCCCGGCGTGGGGGAGGCCGGGTGCGGACAGGCCTGCCGCGGCGATCAGAGCATTATTGATCGCATGCGCCGGCGCCTCGGGCGGCAACAGGAAGCCGCGTCCGGTGCGGGCGATCCGTTCGGCGGGGGCTCCAATGTCGAATGCCGCCACGGTAAGCCCGGCTTGCCAGAGTTCCGTTAATGCGAGGCAGAAGGTTTCCGGCCAGATGGAGGGCAGCAGACCGAGGCTTGCGTGTTGCGCGCGCACAAGCGTCACGGCCTCCTCCGGTCTGAAGCGGCCGGTCACGAATATCCGTCCGGTCGCCAGCAGCCGCTTGTCGTCGATCGTGGTGCCAACGATGACGAAGTCCAGCTTCAGGTCGCGGGCGGCGGCGTCGCGGGCGCAGGCCAGCAGCACGTCGTAGCCTTTGTGCTCCCCGATCGCGCCCAGCACGCAGACGCGGCAGCGCCCGTCATGGGCCGCCGGGGGGGGCGGGTCGGGCAGTGCGGCATCGTCGTCATGCGGTACCACAAGGGGATGCAATGCCGGGAAGTGGCGGCGCATGCGGGTGCCGGCGTCGATCGACGGCACGATCACGCACTGCGCCGCTGCCAGGAAGCGGGCTGACCGCTCGATCAGGTCCGCGACCGGGATGTCCTCGGCGATGAACCGCCCGGCATCGGCGACGCAGGCATCGCAAGCGGCCGGCGCGGGTTCGCCGCAATAGCGCCGGTCGGGACCGACCAGCGCGATGCGCGGGCAGAACCAGGCATAGTCATGCACGTGCACATCGTATGGCAGCGCGAGCTGCGCCAGCAGGCGATGGATCGCGGGGTCGTGGTCGAGGAAATGGTGCACCTCCACCGCTGCGACATGGGCCGACCGCAGCAGCCGCAGCAGGGCTGGAAGCTCCGCCGGCATGTGGAAACGCAGGTTGGGGAAGTCATCCCGCACGCCGTCCCAGATCGCTGCGAGCGGCTGGCCGTCTGCGGTGCGCGCCGGACGCAGCAGGATCGGCCGCCGGCCGGCGGCGCGGTGGACGGCGCAGGCGCGGGCGATGCGCTGCTCCACGCCGCCTCCGGCGGCATGGGTGACCAGTAGCACTGCCTCGCCGGTGCGCGGCCGGGCGGCGCGCCAGCGGGCGAGGTCCAGCCGGCGGCGTGCCTCGGCCAGCGTGTCGGTCCGGATGAAATCGGCGACGAGTTGCTGGTAGCCGGGGTGCAGGCGGTTCAGCAGGCGCTCGTTGCGACGTTGCAGGTGGCCGCCGGGGCCGCCGAAGGAAGCGCCGCTGCGGTGGGCGACGAACACGCCGGGGACGCCGACGTGGCGCCAGCCCAGTTGGCGCGCGCGCAGGCAGAAATCGTTCTCCTCGCCATAGCCCTGCGCGAACACGTCGGCGCGCAGCAGGCCAACCGCATCGAGGCAGTCGCGGCGGATGTAGAGGCAGAACCCCACCCCGACCGGCAGGTCGACGACCGTGCCCGCGTTGGCCTTCCACGCGAGCGCGGCGAGGCGGTCGGTGGCGGCCTGGTTGGGGACCGCGTTGCCGCCCTCGACCTGCGGGTAACTCAGGATGGTGGCATCGTTCGACAGCGGCGTGGCGGTGCCGATGCCGGGGCTGCTGTACGCGGCGTCGCGCAGTCGGTCGAGCCAGTCGGGCGGCACCAGCGTGTCGCTGTTGAGCAGCACGACGTCGCGGCCGGGGCAGGCGGCGATGCCGGCATTGGCGCTGGCGGGGAAGCCCTGATTCCGCGGGTTGCGGATCAGCCGGATGTGCCTGGCGGCGGCGAGGCGGTCCAGCACCGCAATCAGCGCGGGCTCTTCCGAGGCGTCATCGACCACCACGATCCGGCTGCCGCGCGGCAGGCTGGCACGCACGCTGTCGAGGCAGGCAAGCACGATGTCGGTGTTGCCATGCACCGGCACCACGACGTCGACCGGGCGGCGGCGCGTGGAGGCGGCTGGCGGCGGTGGCGGTGGCGCGACCGGGATGGCGGGTGGTGGGAGAGTGGGATCGAAGACCGGGGCGGCGTGTCCGGCATCATGCCTCGGTTCGGCGCGACCGGACCTGATCGGCGGCGCACCGACGGCTTGACGGCTTTCGCCGGTGGCGGGTGGCTGGTCGGCTCCGGCATCTGTTATCGCGGGCGCTGCCTTCGCCGGGTACAGCCGTGCCAGGGCCGATGCCGCCGCGGCGGCGGCGCGTTGTTCGCCTGTCGGATCCAGCGGGCTGCCAAGCAGGTCGCGGCCATCCTGGGTCAGCACGTGCCACGGGCCGGCGAAGCGCGCGAGTCGTTCGGCCGTCACCACGAAGCCGCGCGGACGGGCGAGCGGGCCGGCATGCTCGATGCTGACCGCCTCGTTCTCTGCCGTGAGCCGGAACGCGCCGGGGCCCGAGGCCGGACGCAGCAGCAGGACCGGGTCGGCGTCCGGATTGCCCGGCTGCCAGGCCCAACCGCGCAGGCCGCCGGCCTCGGCCTCGACGCAACCGACCACCCGGCGCAATGCTGCGAGGTCGATCGGGCTGCCCAGCAAGGGGCGGCCGCCAAGCGTCACCTCCAGCGAGCGGCCGCCGGCGGCAGGCAACGCCTTGCCGCGCAGAGGCCGGCCGTCCAGCACGCATGCCACGGTCCCGGCCTGGACCGGGTGCAGCGCGAGGCCGCCCTCCGCCGTGATCCCACACCAGCCCGCTTCCCCGGCTCGTCGCGCGATATCATCCGCCAGGGGCGTTGCGCTCGGCGTGATTGCGGCGCGTGACAGGCTCCGTGCCAGGCAAATGGCGGCCCCGGCCGGATCGCCCAGCAGCAGTCGTGCCGCGGCCAATCCCTGCCATGCCTCCCGCACATCCGCCGTTGCCGCAACGCCATCGAACAGCGATGCCGCGCGTGCCGTGTCGCGCCCGAGCAGGATGGTGGCGAGCGAAAGGGCGATGTTCGGGTCGAGCGGTACGAGGCGGAGCGCGCGATCGAACCAGCGCAACGCATCCGCCACGTCGCCTTTCCCCAGGGCGGCGTGGCCGCGATCGCGGGCGTCGCGTGCCAGGGCAACCGGATCGTCGGGGTTCACTGTCCCGCCCCGTCCACCCGCCTCGTCCCGCCCGGGCCGCTCCGCCGCCACTCCGATCAGCGGCCGACGGCCTGCCGTTCCGGCTGGGCTGCTGGTTTCGCCGGCGGCAGCGCGGCGATGTCGGTCCGTGCTTCCTGCAGGCCCTGGGCGGCAGCGCGCTCAGACCATAGCCGCGCTTCCTCGAAGTCCTGCTTGCCGGCCAGGTTGCGGGCCAGATAGCGGCCCAGCATCATCTGGGCGTAGGCATGCCCGCGCTCCGCCGCGGCGCGGAACCATTTCTGGGCGGCGATCCGGTCGGTCGGCACGTCGTGGCCGCCGCCGTTCATCGCCCCGACGGCAAACATTGCGCCGACATGGCCGCGATCGGCCGCTTTGATGAACAGCGCCAGGGCAGCCTGATGGTCGCGCGGGCCGCCGCGGCCGGTCAACATCATGTCTGCGAGCAGCACTTCGGCGTCGGTCATGCCGGTTTCGGCGGCCTTCGCGACCCAAACGCGGCCTTCCTCCGGATTGGCTTCGACGCCGCGGCCCTCGATCAGCATGCGGCCGTACCAATACTGGGCATTCACCACGCCGTCCGCGGCTTTGCGCAGCCACTCGGCGGCCTTGCGGTCGTCGCGCTCGACGCCGACACCTTCCGCCAGGCAGACGCCGAAATTGAAGGCCGCGACGAGATCGCCGGCAGCAGCGGCCTCCTCGAACCATTCCTTGGTCCGGATGCTGTCCTCCGGCTCACCGCCGCCGCCCTCCAACAGCAAGTTCGCCAGTTCCACCCGCGCGGTCGGATCCCCGGCCTGGGCAGAGACGCGGAACCAGCGCGCGGCTTCCTGCTGGTCGCGGGGCACGCCCGCGCCGGTCAGGTAAAGCATTCCGAGGGCGCGGGCGGCCGCGCGATGGTTCGCATCGGCGGCGCGGCGGAACCACGTCGCGGCTTCGGTGTAGTTCGGCGGCAGGGAGCCGCCGCGGGCATAGAGGTCCCCGACCAGGGCCGCTGCCTCGGCGTCGCCGGCCAGGGCCGCGCGGCGTAACCAGGATTCGCCCTCGGTCGTGTTGACCTCGACGCCGGTGCCCTCCATCAGCGCCAGGCCCCATTTGGCCTGCCCCGAGCGGTGGCCCTTTTCGGCGGCCTGGCGATAGAGCTGGGTTGCGGCGTCACGGTCGGCCGGTACGCCGACGCCGCGCTCGGTCAGCGTGCCATATAAATAGAGTGCCGTGGCAAGACCTTTTTCGGACGCCAGACGCAGGTGTTCCGTGATGGCGGCCTGCGCTTCCGGTGCGCGAGCGTTCTGGGCCAGTGCCAGGGCGTAGCCGAGATGGCCCTGCGGGCAGCCGGCCTCGGCCGATTTCTTGTACCACCCGAACGCCTCGTCAGGCTTGCGCATTGCCTCCGGGCCGGACGTCAGGATGTAGCCCAGCAGGGCTTGGCCGTCGGCGGACCCGGCTTCCGCCGCGCGGCGTGCCCATTTCTCGGCGGCCACGAAGTCGGGCGCAGTCGCACTGCTTCCGGTAGCGGGCGTCTCGAACAGCCCGCTCGAACCTCCGTCGCCGGCGTTCGCCACGATGCCATGCAGGCAGAGGGTGGCAAGCAGGACCTGGGCTTCGACGTAGCCCTGGGCGCCGGCACGCTCCAGCCAGCGCACACCTTGCGGCCGGCTATGCGGCACGCCGGTGCCTTCCAGGTAGCACCGGGCGAGGCGGAACTCGGCCTCGGCAATGCCGGCACGGGCGGCGCGGGCGAACAACGGGAAGGCGCGCTTGACCTCGCCCTGGTCGGACAGGTGCAGCGCCCGCCGCAAGGCACCGGAGGCGGAGAAGCCACCGATCAACCGGTCAACGATCGTCATTCCGGTCAGACCTCGTCTTGGGCTTTGCGTGTGTGCAGCATCACTGTGGTTCCCGCATACCCTCCTGGGTCACCGGGACGACCTTGCTCAGGAAGTAGGCCAGGATCGTATGCTGGCCAACCTTGATGTCCGCCGTGACGGGCATGCCGGGGACGACGCGGAACCCGTCCGGCGTGCCGTGGAACTCCAGCTTGTCGAGCGTGACCCGCGCCCGATAGTACGGTTCGGAGGCGCCCTGCGGCATTGGCACCGAACCGGTCGGGTTGCGCTGGTCGTCCTGCGCGGTGAAGCTGTCGGCGCTGATCGTGCGCACGAGGCCGCGGCCCATGCCGTACCGCGTGTAGGGCAGGGTGTCGAACTTGACCGCCACCGGATCGCCGACATGCAGGTAGCCGTCGTCGCGGCCCAGGATGTTGGCCTCGATCTCCAGCGGCGCATCGGCCGGCACCAGCGTGATGAACTGCTGGCCGGACTGCAGCACGGAGCCCTCCGACACCTTGGCCACCGTCAGCACCGTGGCGTCGCGGTCGGCGCGCAACTCAACCAGCTGCCGGCGGAGCTGGGCCTTGTTTAGCGATTCCCGGGCGTCCGACAGCTTGCCGGCCGCATCGGCCAGCTTGTCGGCGATCTCGGCGTGCCAGTTCTGGATGTAGCCGTCACGCTCGGCCATCAACGCCGCCAGGTCGCGCCGCGCGCCTTCTGCGGTCTGCTCGGCGCCGTCGAGGTTGCGCTGCACTTCTGCCCGCGTGTCCATGGCCGCCAGAGTGTTGATCTTGCTGCCGACCTTGAGCTGTTCCAGGTCCTTGCGCATCTGCTCGAGGCTCTTGGCGTAGATCAGTCGGTCGCGATAGCCGGCGGCGTCGGAGTTGGCGCGCCGGATGGTGGCGACCAGGCTGTCGGCCTTCTGGCGGTAGCCTTCCAGCTTGTAATTGAACTCGGACTGCCGCTGGCCGAAGATTGCCGCCTGCAACGTCAGGTTGGGATCGACGCCAGAGTAAGTGAACGGCTTGTTGTCCACCTCGGCCTGCATGCGCGAGACCTGCGCCTGCAGGGTGCTGACCTGGGCCGCCATGGCACCCAGGTCGGCCGCGGCGAACGTGGGATCGAGCCGCGCCAGCACCTGGCCGGCATGCACCGTCTCTCCCTCGGTCACGTCGATCGAGCGTACGATCGCGGTTTCCAGCGGCTGCACCACCAACGTGGCGGAGCGCGACACGACGCGGCCGGGCGCGGTCACCACCTGATCGACCTTGATCATGCCGGTGGCGGCCATTGCGGCCAGCACCATGCTGCCGATGATCCAGCTGATGCGGCGCGCGATCGGCGGTATCGGGGTGTTCAGGATCGCGGAGGACGGCGACTGGAACTCCAGGATGACCGGCAGCGCCGGGTCGTGCCGCTCCGCGACGGCGGTACTAATCGCCTTGGGCGAGGGTCGGGGCGAGAGCTGCATGGCGGCCACCTTGATGTTCCATATGACGGTTCTGCTGCGCCCAGAGCCGACGGTAGACCGGGCAGCGTTCGACGAGCACGTGATGCGGCGCGAGGTCCGCGACTTTGCCTTTCTCCATGACCAGGATCTGGTCGCAGTCGATCAGCGACGACAGGCGATGCGACACGATCACCATCGTCCGGCCGCGCGCGATGCGCAGCAGGTTGGCGTTGACCAGGGCCTCGCTCTCGGGGTCGAGCGCGCTGGTCGCCTCATCGAGGATCATGATGCGCGGGTCGGTAATCACGGCACGCGCGATCGCCAGGCGCTGGCGCTGGCCGCCCGACAGGTTGGGCGAGCCTTCCTCGATGTAGGTCTCGTAGCCGTTCGGCATGCGCTCGATGAATTCCTCGGCGCCGGCCAGGCGGGCGGCACGGATCGCATCTTCCAGCGTTAGCCCGGGACGGCCGGACAGGATGTTGTCCCGGATCGAGCCGCGGAACAGGAAGTTCTCCTGCAGCACCACGCCGAAGCTGGAGCGCAAATGGCGCAGGTTGATCTCGCGGAGGTCGGCATTGTCGATCTTCACGAAGCCCGAGTATTCGCGGTTGATGCCCTGCAACAGGCGGGTGATGGTCGATTTGCCGGAACCGGACGGCCCGACCACGCCCAGCATGGTGCCCGCGGGGACAGAGAAGGTGACCCGGTCGAGCGCCGGGATCTTGGTGCCGGCATAAGTGAAGGTGACGTCCTCGAACTCCACCGCGCCGGCGAATTTCGGCCGCAGGCCGCCCGATGCGGCATCGACCTCCAGCGGCCGGTTCAGCACGGAGGCTGCCTGGCCCATCGCGCCGCTGACTTCTTCCCAGTCCTCCAGCAGGCGCGCCAGGCCGACCAGTGGCTGGCCGACGCGTTGGGAGAGCATCATGAAGGCGAACAGGCTGCCGACCATGTAGCCGCTGGTGTCGGACAGCGAGAGGTAGGCGCCCAGCATGATCACGCCCATCCACATGAAGCGCTCGATCGGCGTGACGAGGGTCTGCGGCCAATTGGTCAGCCGGCCCATCGCGAGGCGCCATTTGCCGGCCTCGGCCACCCGCTCATCCCACAGCGCCTTGCGCTGCGGCTCGAGCGCCAGGGCCTTGACGGTCTTGACGCCGAAGATGGTCTCGCCCAGTGCCGCGGACTTCAGCGTCTCGGCCGTGAGGACCCGGGCGTAGACCACGCGGATCGGGCGCAGATAGGCCAGGATGATCAGCGCGATCAGGGTCGCGCACACCACCACCACCCAGGACAGCGTCGGGTTCAGCCAGAACAGGAACGGCAGCAGCACGCAGAGCGTGATCATGTCCAGGAAGGTGGTCAGCAGCTTGCCGGTGATGAACTGCCGCACCTGGTGGAGCTGGGTGATCTTGTACATCGTTTCGCCGGCCGGGTGCCGCTCGAAATAATCCAGCGGCAGGCGGACCAGTCGGCTGAAGACGTGCAGGTTGAGCTTGGTGTCGATCCGCGTGCCGATGACGTTGATGATCAGTCGCCGCGCAAAACCCAATAATGTCTCATACAATATGGCGATCATCAGGATTGTGCTGATCAAGGCCAGCGTCGAGTAACTGTGGTGCGCCATCACCTTGTCGACCACCGTCATCACCAGCAGCGGTGGGGCAATGGTGAGGAAACTGATGGCCAGGGAGGCGATGCCGATATCGCGGAGCGACTTGCCTTCCTTCATCACCAGGCCGAACAGCCAGCTCAGGGTGAAGGGCGGGTCGCTCTCGGCATAGCCGCGCTGGGCGCGCATCAGCACGGCTTCGCCGGTCCAGACTTCCGACAGACGTCCCTCATCGACCGGGACCGCATTCTCGGCTTCCGGCGCGCGAGGGTCCTTCAGCAGGACCACCTTGTGTTCGGTGTTCGCGCCCGTCAGCAGGCCGGCGGTGCCATCGGTGAAAAGCAGTACGACCGGGCCGGTATTCTGGAAGCCCATCAGGTGGCGCCAGCGCAGTCGCACGGCGCGCGCCCACATGCCGGAATTCTGTGCCCAGCTGGACAGCGACGCGGGTGCCGGCGTGGTTTCCCCGGGCTGCGCGCGAAACTCGTTCGGGTCGAGCTCCATGCCGTAGTACCGGGCGGACATCATCATCGCCAGCAGTCGCGGATGGATCGGGGCGTCCCGACCACCCGGCATTCCCCCGGACGTCCCGGTTGCAGCGCCGCCGCCCCCGGTCTGAGCCTGGGCCGAAGACTGGCGGTCCGGCCCGAGGGGGCCGGTGATGTGTCCGTCAGAAATATCCACGAGCAACCCCTCTTACGGGCGTGTCCGAATTCGGATCGACGCCCAGGTCCATTGACGGCGGAAAGCCCCGAATCCCCAACGACGAAAGGTATTCGGATTCCGCATCGTTCGGCCACCCTGTCCAGGTGCCGCGTCATCACAACTTCGAGTATGCGCAAACGGTCCTAAAATTACCAACGAAAACTTGATTTCAAGACCGCATCGTCCCGCATAACGCATTGTGCTGAAGTAAAATCGATAAGTTCTTAGTGCAAAAACCGTGTTTAATTCAGGGCGTCGCCGCCGACCGGCGCCTTATGGCATACGCGCCGGCAGGAGAACAAACGAATGTTGATCGATGCGGACTTCCAGGGAGCCTTTTTGCCGGGCCCCCGACTACGGCTGCCACCGCTCACCGCTGGGCTGCTCAGTGGTCGAAGCTTCGCCATCAACGACGTGTTCGACATTGCCGGCTACGTCACCGGCTGCGGTAATCCGGAC
>JARLIJ010000328.1 GCA_031291795.1 Acetobacteraceae bacterium
CAGGGAATGCTTGAGTGACAGGACGTCGCCGAGCGCATAGGCGGTGGCCAGCGACACGGCGGAGGCGCCGATGATGCTGGCGTCGATCAGTGCGATGGCGAACAGCGTGGCCGGGACCTGTCCGGCGTATTTCGCCAGACCAGCGGCGACGGCGCCGGCATCGGTGAAATTGCCTGCCTCGGAATGCCCGGAGAACACGGCTGCGCAGAACGCCATCATCGCGATCGCGCCGACCATCACGAACACGATGCCGATGCAGAGGTCGGCCTTTTCATAGGCCATGAAGCGGGGCGTGAGCCGCTTGTCGATGACATAGCTCTGCTGGAAGAACAGTTGCCACGGCGCGACCGTCGTGCCGACGATCGCAATGATCAGCAACAGCACGTCGGACAGATTGCCCGACGCCGGCAGCCGCGGGATGACCAGGTCGCGGGCGATCTGGGCGATCGGGGGATGCACCGTCAGCACGACGGGCACCAGCATCAGGCTGCCGAGGCAGAGCAGCAGCGAGAACCGCTCGAACCGGCGGAAATTGCCCGTGGTGGCGGCGAGTATCGTCACGGCTGCCGCGATCAGGACGCCCCACAGCTTCGGCAAGCCGAGGAAATCCAGACCGAAGCTGACGCCGATGAACTCGGTGACGATGGTCAGTCCGTTCAGCACGAACAGGTCGATGACGCTGAAGGCGCCCCAGAACTTGCCGTAGCGCTCCAGGATCAGCCGGGCGTGTCCGACGCCGGTGACGGCCCCGAGGCGCAGCACCATTTCCTGGTTCACATAAAGCACGGGAACCAGCAGCAGCAGCGTCCACAGCAGTGCCGTGCCGTAGTTCTGCCCCGCCTGGGTATAGGTTGCGAAGGCGCCGGCGTCGTTGTCGCCGACCATGACGATCAGGCCGGGGCCGACGATGGCGGCGAGCGTACGCAGTTTGGCGCCCCAGGTGAGGCGCGGGTGCAGGTCATTCTGGTAGATGGTGCCGAGTGCGCCGTTGATGTCGCCGATATGGGCGACGTCGAGGGCGGCGTGCGGGTAGAGCGGCAGGTCGGCGATGGGAGTATCGGGCATGGCGGCTGGTCCGGCTGGCGTTCCCGTACACGTCTGAGGCAGGCAGCGTCCGCCATCCGGCACGCGGCCGGATGGCGGACGAGACGGACGGTCAGCCGGATGGGATGCAGGACGTGCGCTCGACGCTCCAGCGGCACACCGGGCGCCCCTGGGGGCCGATCTCCCAGGTCGCGACCAAATGCGGCCGTGTGACAGAAGCCGGGCCACGGGCGAGCCTGTCCGGACGCGGGGCGATATCGAGGTCGGCGAGGAAATGGGCCGGCAGCGCGTACCGGTGCAGGTAGAGGAGAGGGGGAAGGGCGGCCATCTGTGCCTCCTTTTGCTCAAGCGGTTGGCTTAAGCTCGGGGAGGCCTGGCCGCCCAGGCCGTCAGCGCATCAGCGCAGCGGCCTCGACGGGACCATGCACGACCCCGAGCATGAATCCAGCCCGGAAGACGACTGCGGCAGGCGGGAAGCGCCTACTGTGGCCCTCTTGGGACTGGCTGCTAGATCGCGGTTTCATGGGGTCCCTTGGTCTGGTTGCGAGGTCCGGCTTGTGGCCGGGGCGAAGACGCGACGCACGGTCGGCAACGGGGCCTCGCGTTGATCGCCAAAGTCAGATATACCCTGGGGGGTATGAGAGCAAGTGTCTTGAAACCGTCCGACACCGAAAAAGCGAAGCTCGTGAAGCGACTTAGTCGCATACGCGGCCAAGTGGACGCGTTGCAGCGGGCGATCGTCGAGCAGGACGCGCCAAGCGCGAAGCTGCTTCAGCAGGCAACCGCCTGTCGGGGCGCCATTGACGGCTTCATCGCCGAGGTGATCGAGGACCACATCCGCGAACAGGTGGTGCACGCCGAGACAAAGGATCAAGCTTCTCGCGCGGCCGAGGAGCTGATCGGCATCGTCCATTCCTACCTGACCTGAGCATGGCTGCTTTCCTGCCCTGGTGGGCGACATTCGCGGCGAGCGCGTATGCCCATACGGTAATTGGTTACGCCACTTCCTTTGTGCTCGGCACGCTCATCGGCCTCGAGCGGCAGTGGCGGCAGCGGTCGGCGGGCCTGCGTACGAACGTTCTCGTCGCGGTGGGCGCTGCCGCCTTTTCCGACCTGGGCTTTCGTCTCCTGGGTGTGGATGGCGCGACCCGAATCATCTCGTATGTCGTTTCCGGCATCGGTTTCCTGGGCGCCGGCGTCATCCTGAAGGACGGTACCAACGTTCGCGGCCTGAACACGGCCGCCACATTGTGGTGCTCAGCTGCGGTCGGGACATTGGCCGGAAGCCGATTGCCGGCTGAGGCGGCGACCCTGGCGGCCTTCGTGCTGGCGGGTAACACGCTCCTGCGTCCCCTGGTGAACTGGGTCAACCGCCGTCCCCTGGCCACGGACGTTACTGAGTTGAAATACAGTGTCCATGCCACCTGCCGCCCCACGGATGTATCCGACTTGCGCGACCTGCTCGACGCCGAGCTTGGCCGCGCCAGCTATCCGGTCCGCGAGGTCGAAACGCTGTCGGACACCGAGGGGCAGGTAGAACTCGCCGCCATCCTGGTTCCGACGACAGCGGACGAGGCCGAACTGGACGCGGTCGTTGCGGCGCTTGAGGCGTCGCCGTTGGTACTGTCCGCCACCTGGTCAGTCGAGGCGACATCCTGATCGCACGCCCATGTGGCGAAGCGATCGACGTCAGGCGGCCACGGTGAACAGTCGCTGCAAGGCCGCCATGGCATCCGTCCCAAGCAGAGCCGCTCCGCGATAGAAATCCGTGCTGGCGCGCGCCTCAATGTCACGCAGACAGTCCGCGGCCCACCGGGCCGGATGCTGGTCGAAAAACGCCGCGGCGGTCTCGATCTGGCGCCGCGCCTGAATCGTGTTGCCGGCCTCGACTGCCGCCACGGTGCGAGCCAGCAAGGCGGCGATGAACGAAAATTCGTGCGCCAGGTGGTCGGCGGGCTCGCGCCCGGCACCGGGAACCACGAAGCCGGCCCGGGCGAAGGCCTGCTCGACGTCGGATGTGCAGTCCGCAAACAGCAGCCGGTCCTTCGTCGTCCAAACCGATTCCCACATCGGGACGGGATTGTCCGGACCAATGAACAGCGCGGTGTTGTCCCGTTCGATGCTGTCCAGCGCCGGCTCATCCAGCCCGTCGAACACCGGGCCCAGCAACGCGAGCCCCGCGTCGCCGTCGGCACCTGCGCCATCGATCGGCCAGCTCTCCGCGAAACGGTCCGCGGCGCACCGGCGCAGCAGGTCGCGGTCAAGCCCTGGGCGGAAGATGCGCGCGAGGAATCCACAGGCCGCGCTGCTGGCAATCAGGGTGTTCGCGTCCATCATCGTTCCCCTCCGCGTCGGCGTCTGCCGGCTTACAGGCCGAAGAGCACATGCATGCGGAAGAACTCAGCACGCCCGAGCACCTCGCCGGCGAGGGTTAGCAGGAAGGCGCAGGCGCCGATGGCGGGAAGCATCGCCATTCCGCTGCGCATCGCCAGGACGGCGACGTAGACGAACAGCGCCGAACCGGCCACCAGCAGGACGATCCGTAGCACAAACAATCCGATGCCGTCCGCCAGCACAGCGGAGACGGCCGAGACGCCCCGCGCATTTTCCGCCATCCCGCCGATCAGGCTGAAGGGGATCTCGACGAACTTCGCCGCGAGCCCCAGGGCCACGAACAGCAGCAGCACCAAGGTGACACGGGCGAGCGACGCGGACGTTGCCGCATTGCCCGCGCCGGCCCAGCGGAACGAGGCCAGCAAGCCGCTTGCCAACGTCCCCAGCAGCAGGGCCGAACCCAGGAAATTCAGGAATGTGGCGGGTGAGTTCCATGCCGGAACCGTGACGATCGCGTAGACCTTGCTCATCGCGAACACGGTGACCACGCCCATCAGGCCTGCCAGGGTGGCAAGCAGTCCGGAAAGGGCGGCGAATGCCGGCACGCGGCGTGCGACCGTCAGGGCGAACACGCAGCCCAGGAAGAGGCCGGTGCACAGGATCTCCCGGCTCAGCCAGGAATGGGCCAGGTTGAGGATCGCGTAAGGACTGTGCATGGGGCTGCCCAGATGGGCGAAGGAGACCAGCAGTCCGAGCGCGCCCAGGACAAGGCTGGCAATGTCCCGGTGCACGAGCAGATGTTTCGCGCCGGCGCCACCGGCCAGGCTGGCAAGCTCCGACACGATCACCAGGCCCACGGCCATCTGGACCAGCAGGGTGAAGACGACCAGCGGCCAATCAGCGCTAAACATGGCTAGACCTCCTCCGGATTGGCAATCGCACCGGCTCTGGAACTGGGTGGCTTCGCGGTTCGTCCGGCCGTGACGATGAGGTTCGGTCTGGTGATGGCGTTATCGGGCAGCGGCGCGATCTGTGCCGACTCCCCGAACCGCGCCTTCAGATCGTCGTATTCCCCGAATGTCAGGGAGCGGGTGGGGCAGGCCGCCACGCAGGCCGGCGGCTTACCTTGCTGGAGGTAATCCTCGCAGAAATTGCACTTGGTCATCACGCCGGCCGCGGCATTGAACTGCGGCGCGCGATAGGGGCAGGCCCATTCGCAGTAGCGACAGCCGATGCACTTGGA
>JARLIJ010000329.1 GCA_031291795.1 Acetobacteraceae bacterium
CACGGCGATGCTCCGCCAGATGGAGCAGGAGATCCAGGCGATCCGCTATGACGTCGGCGGCGGCGAGAAGATCGAGCTGCCGGTGAAGCTCAAGACACACGATTCGATCTTCGTGCCGCTGGCCAAATGGGCGATGCTGATCGCCGGAAACTATCGCTGCGTGACCAAGGACGGGATGCGCACGGCCGAGGAAGCCGTGCACACCGACATCGAAACCTCCCGCTCGGTTTACAACTTCGTGTTTGACATGTGCGTCAGCCTTGGGGCCGCGCCAGGCGATCTTGTGCCGTTCGAGAAATACGCTGCCGCTGCGAAGTCGCTGGTACGCCCGTCCTCGGCCGCACGCGCACTCAACAACGGGGCGCCTTACATCGAGCGCGCCGATAAGCTCGTCCAGCTGATTGCGAAGCAGAAGGGGCTCAGCCATCCGGTGATCGATGAGATCGTCGCACTGATCGACTTCCGCATCGCGGCCAACCGCAAGAAGGCAGCGTAACCGACGCAGGGCGCGGCTGGCTCAGGGCCATGCCGCGTCCTGCTTCCCGCTCCGCCGTGGGACGGTAAACGTACCGTTCCGCAGCGCGCCAGGACAGACTCCGGATGTCGAGCAAACCGAGCTGCGGTGCCGGATGTGCACCGCAGCCTCGTCATTGGTCACGACACTGTCAGGAGATCACAAGGACACCCGTGACGGGCTGGCTGCCCTGCACGGGTGACGTCGCCTGCAATAAAGCCATGGAGGCAACAAACATGAATGCTCCTTATTCCTTGAACTTGAACAGACGGTCGGTCCTTGCTGCAACGGGCGCCGCCCTGTTCACGCTCACCAGCCGGTCCGCCCAAGCCCAGGAAGGTGTCACCGTCCCCTGGTCAAAGGGGACCGAGCTGCCGCATATCAAAGCGCCCCCCAATGCGACAGACTGCCATCATCACATCTATGAGTCGCGCTTCAAGCTCGACCCGAACGCTACACTGCGCCCTGCTGATGCGACGATTGCCGACTACCGCTTGTTGCAAAAGCGGCTTGGCACCACTCGCAACATTATTGTCCAGCCGTCCACCTACGGCATCGACAATACCGGCCTGGTCTGGGCGCTCGGGCAATTTGGTCTGCGTACGACACGCGGTATCGCGGTCGTCAACACCAGCGTTACCACGGCCGAACTGAAGGCGCTCGACAAGGCCGGCGTTCGCGGCATCCGCTTTAATATCGTGACCCCGGGCGGCGCCACGTCACTGGACATGGTACCGGCCCTGGCCAAGCGCGTGGCCGATCTTGGCTGGCATATCCAGTTGAACGTCGACGGCAACCAGATCGTTGCCAACAAGGCGGTGTGGGATGCCGTACCGTGCCCGGTGGTGTTCGACCATCTCGGCCACCTGCCGCAGCCGGAGGGTGCCTCGCATCCGGCGTTCCGCGTGGTCACCGACCTGATGCGGCGCGGCAAGGGATGGGTGAAGCTTACAGGTCTCTACAACGACTCCAAGATCGGGGCACCGACCTATGCCGACAGCGCGGCACTTGCCGCGGCCTATGTCGCCGCAGATGCGCGTCAGGTTGTCTGGGGCAGCGATTGGCCGCACCCGACCGAAGCGCCCGACAACAAGCCCGACGACGCCCTGCTCTTCGACATCTTCGAGAAATGGGCGCCGGACAAGAAGCTTCAGAAGCAGATCCTGGTCGATAATCCCGCCAGACTCTACCACTTCAGCTAGCGCCTGACGTTGCGGTGGGGATCCCGGCGGCACAGCCGCACCGGACCTCACCGCAGCAATACGTTATTGGTGAAACGAAACGGCCTCGCAGCCGAGCCGGTTGCGGGGCGACGCCGCAGCGGCGTCAATCCCGGCGTGAGGCCGGCCAGGAGCATTGCCGGCCATGCTCCGCATTCGGGACCAGCGGATGTTTCGCCGCCGGCCTGCTGTTCATTGGTGCGACCGGGGGTGCCGCCGACGATGCGCCCGGGATGGCTTCCGGCAACACCGAACCGGGATCGGCCACGGCCGACCGCCCTAATGAGGCGGCCACCCCGTTGCGGCTATGTCGGTAACCGCAACGCGCGACTTCGGCAGCAGGCTTTCCAGAGCTGCGCTGACCGAGGCATATCGCTTCCTGCGCCCGACCAGGGGTTGCACGAACACGGCGTCCGCATTGCGCCACAACAGCATCCGCCAGATGGCACGCGGACTGGCGTGGAGCGCGATCACCTCTTCATATTCCTCGGCGAGTGTGCCGTGGTCGAGGCGGATCTCCATGTGGACGCCCTGGAACTCAGCCCAGCTCCGGATGAGGACGAGGTCGGCGATCTCGAAGGCAAGACCCTTCGGCAGATCGCGGCGCGCAGTGGCGACGCCGTGTCGTGTCAGATCGCGCATAGTGCAACCCAGACCAACAGCATGCTCGTGGCAATCGTCAATGCCGTGAGATACGCGACTGTGCTTGTGTCGGGGGAATGGGCGGTAATCTTCGTTGAGGCAGTAGAGCGCATTGGGGGCACCATGCTGCTAGAGAATTTCCATGGCCCAGCCTTAATATTCACCGCGGGCGGCAAGCCCCCGCGGCTGGGTCCGGAAGGCGGGGAACACTGCTTTCATAGCCCGCGATTTGGGTAGAAAGAATACGGAATTCCACGTACTCACGCCGTTATCGGTTGCGATGCCAACACTGTTACGTGAATGGGACTCATAATATTGCTGAGCCTGGCGGCCAAAGGACCAGGCAAGACGACCTTTGGGACAGCTGCCCGTGCACCAACAGCCTCTTTCGACCGATCCGGCAGGCCTGGTATCCTCGTTGCCGCCCGCCACGGACGGCAACCACGGTCAGCTCTGCTCGTCGGCCTCCCGTGCGGTGGCCAAACGCGGCCGACCCCGTGGCGGTACCATCAGCACGGCGCTATGGCGCAGCGCGACGATCCGCGATGCCGCGTCGATCCCGCCGGCCGGTTCCGCACCGCCGGTCATCACGATCAGCCGCTCGTGCTCGCCACCCAGCGCCGCCATCACATCTTCCGGCTGCAGCCCTGCAAGCGAACGGACGGTGATGCGTTGCCCGGAGAGGCCGCTGGCGGTGGTGCGTGCGATGACCGCCGCCGTTTCGGTCACAGCAGGCACCAGCACCAGCAGTCTTTCCTCGCCTGCAACGGCGATCCGTGCCGCCGTCTCCAGGTTGGGGTCTGCCGGATCAGCCAGGACGACCACAACCGCGCCACGCTGCCGATGCGGCCGCGGCGGCAGCAGCAGCGTGGCCGCGTCGGCATGGTACGCAGCCTCATGCACCTGCGCCGAGGTGCGCAATGACCGTGTGCCGGCAGCGTCAGCGGGGGCGATGACGATGATATCGGTGGCGCAGGACCGTTCGGCCAGGCAAGCCCCTGGATCGCCGCGCAGCACCTCGAACCCATGGGTCATGCCCAGGGCTTGCACCGCCGCCTCCAGCCGGCGACGGACCAGGTTCGCCTGCTGTTGTAACTCATGTTCCAGCCGACCCGCGTCCATCGGTCCCCATTCATGCGTCGGCAGGCGGATCTCCCGCGCGAAAGGCAGGTCCGCCAGGGCCAGCAGCGCCTCGTCCTCAATGAAGAGTCCGTGCAGCTCCAGGCCGAGCAGGCGGGCAAACTGGGCCACGCTGCGCAGCGTCTCGGGGTCGGACGCGCTGAGTGCGAGTTCCACGAGCAGGCGCCGGTAGCCGAAATCCAGGCCCTGGCTCATGTGATGTCCGCTTTCGTGTCGGCCCCCCGCCGCGCCTCGGCGAAGCGGGCCAGGCGCTCCTCTACCATGCGATTGACCGACCCTTCCGGCCAGACCCCGTCAGGGGCCCGTTCGCCCGCCGGCCGCCCGGTCAGCAAGGCAATGCCCTGGTCGATCGTGTCGATCGGCCAGATGGCGAAGCGGCCGGCGGCGCAGGCCGCCACGACGTCGGCGCGCAGCATGAGGTGGGCTGCATTGGCGCGCGGGATCAGCACGCCCTGGCTGCCGGTCAGGCCGCGTGCGACGCAGATGTCGAAATAGCCTTCGATCTTCTCGTTCACGCCGCCGATCGCCTGCACCACGCCGTGCTGGTTGACCGAACCGGTGACGGCGAGGTCCTGCCGCAGCGGGATCTCCGCCAGTGCCGACAGCAGCGCATACAACTCGGCCGAGGACGCGCTGTCGCCGTCGACCCCGCCATAGGACTGCTCGAACACCAGGCTCGCGGCCACTGAGATCGGCCGATCCAGCGCATAGCGGCCGGCCAGGAAGCCGGACAGGATCAGCACGCCCTTGGAGTGCAGCGGTCCGCCCAATTCCACTTCGCGCTCGATGTCGACGATCTTGCCGGCACCGGGATGCACCCGGCAGGTGATGCGCGACGGGCGCCCGAACGCGTAGCCGCCGAGGCTCAGCACGCTCAGCCCGTTGATCTGGCCCACGCGGCTGCCGGTGGTGTCGATCAGGGCCACGTCGCGCAGGATCATTTCCTGGCCGCGCTCGCGCAGGCGGGAGGCGCGGCGGACCTGCTGGTCGATCGCCTGCTCGACATCAGCCTGCGTTATCACCGAACGGCCGGACTGGCCGGCCCAGTGGCTGGCTTCGATCACCAGGTCCTGCACGCGCTCGACCAGCAGCGTGAGCTTCTCCTGGTCGTCCGCCAGGCGGGACGCATGCTCGACCACACGGACCGCCGCGGCGCGGTCGAGCGGCTTCAGGCCGTTCTGCGCCGCGATGCCGGCGATCAGGCGCGCCAGCATCGCCTCGTTGGCGGGCGACCGCTCGATCTCATCGTCGAAATCCGCCAGCACCTTGAAGAACTGGCCGATGTCGGGGTCGAGCGAGGCCAGCATGTAGTACAGCGTGCGGTCGGCGAACAGCACGACCTTGACGTCCAGCGGGATCGGATCCGGTTCCAGCGACACGGTCGTCGTCAGGCCCATGAAGCGGCTGATGTCTTCGATCGTGACCTCCCGCCGCAGCAAGGCACGTTTCAGCGCCGTCCAACTGAACGGTTCTGTCAGCAGGGCGCGGGCGTCCAGCAGGATCGTGCCGCCATTCGCCCGGTGCAACGCGCCGGCCTTGATCAGGCGGAAATTCGTCACCAGCGCGCCTTGCAGCTGGAGGTATTCGATCCGGCCGACCAGGGTCGCCAGCGTGGGATGCGGTTCCTCGATCACCGGCGCGCCCGCGCCATGATCGGCCTGGGTCACCAGGACGTTGACCTCATAGCGCTCCAGCGTGCCGCCGAGCCGCATCGCCGCCAAAGCGGGGTTGTCGGAGGGGGCGTCCTGCGCGACGAACAGCTGCACGTTTTCCAGCAGGTCGGTTCGGATGGCGTCGATATGCGCCAGCACCTTCGGCAGGTCGGCGAACCCCGTCTTCAGCTCCTCGAACGGCTGTGCCAGGGCAAATTGCGCGGTCTCCCGCTCCAGCGTGCGGACCGCGTCGCGGGCTTCCTTTTCCAGCCGCGGAAGCGCCCGCAGCGTCTCCTCCAGCTCTTTTTCCAACGCCGCGATGGCGTCGCGCACGGCCTGCTGCTCTGCCTCCGGCCAGGCGTTGAAGGCGTCGGGCGGGACCACCTTGCCGTCCTGCACCGGCGCCATCCCGAAGCCCATCGGCGTGCGCAGGATGGCGACGCCCTGCGCCGTCGCCTTTTCGTTCAGGGCGGCAAATGCAGCCTGGTTCTTCGCCTGGATCCCCTGCTCGATCGTGGCCCGGCGCTTCTGGTAGTCTTCGCCCTCGAAGATCGCCGGCAGCGAGATCTTCAGCTCCTCGATCAGGTCATGGATCGCCTTCTCCAGCGCCGGCGCGCGCCCGCCTGGCAGGGACAGCGCGACCGGACGGTGCGGGGCGGCGAAATTGTTGACGTAGACCCAGTCGGCAGGAACCGGCTTGCCGCTCGCCGCCTCCTGCAGGCGGGCGCGGACCGATTGCTGGATGTGCGCCGCACTGCTGCCGATGGCAAAGATGTTGAAGCCCTGCTGGGCGATGCCGGTGCCGAAATTGATGGCGTCGGCGGCGCGGGGCTGACCGGTCAGGCCGCCCAGCGGCGCCAGGTCGGTTGTCGTCTCGAATTCCAGCGCTGTCAGGTCGGCACGGCGATACAGCGCCTCCCTGGGCAGCGGCGCCGGAGCCGGGGGCACGGGCATCAGGGGCAGCTGCAGCTCATGCGGGGCGTCTGCCATGGCATCAAACCGGGCTGGAGGCGTAGATCGGGGTCGGATAGACCGGCGGGGAGCAGCACGCGTCCCGCCCAGGCGTGCCCGCATTTGCATCCCCGATGGCTTGCGGTCCCGCCGTAATGACGAACCGGGTCACGGCTTTCGTGGCGTTCATCGTTGCCGCCCTTTTGGTTTTTGCAGTGCCATTTCCGCAGGAAAGCACGATGGGCGCATTGACCCGGATCAACGCAACGCGCCGGCCGGCAGGTGTGCCAGCGGCGCGGAAGCCGCAAGCCGGTTGCCCCACGGCGTTCATGCCGGACCGGTCCAGACCGGGTGGCTTGACCCACATCAATGCCCCGCCACCCGATACGATCGTATCCAGCTAAAGGCTCGGTTAACCGATTGGCGCGTACCGTGAGCCATTGCGTCGTGAAGGAATGCCTCATGGATACGGCGGTCGAGCCACCGCCGGCGCCTCGTCGGTACGACTGAGTCAAGAAGCCAGCGCATCGCTCGTCTGTAAGGAGCGTCCCCGCCGGGTCGGACCGCTTCGGCGCAACGGCCTGCCACGTTGCGGTGCGTCTGCGCAAAGCGTGGGTCCTGCCCTGCTGCAGCCACCGGTGAGGACCGGGTTCTGCCAGGTGGCAGTGCGTCGTCACGCAAAGGGAGAAGCGCCCGCATGCCATCCAGCCCGTTGGCATCGCCGTAGCGGCGCCGCATTGACCAGAAGGAATCCACGTCGTGCTTGATCGTAAATATGTTGAGAAGGCGGCGGAGAGCGGCGAAGCCAAACTCTACCTGCTGAGAAGCGACCCGGCGCGCTACCTGGTCCGGTCGGTGCTCGCCGGTATGTACCTGTCGATCGTCGTGTTCATCTACTGGTCGCTGCTCAACAACCTGGCGGACAATTCGTTCGGCAAGGTCGCCGCGTCCGGCTTCTTCGGCGTCGGCCTGGCCATGATCGTCCTCACCAACACCGAGTTGTTCACCAGCAACAACCTGTACCTGGCGATTTCGTCGTACGAGGGCACCACGACCTGGCGGAACACCCTGATGCTGTGGGGGGTCTGCTACCTCGGCAATCTCTGCGGGGCGATCATCATCGCCGGGCTGCTTTATGCGTCCGGCTTGCTCGGCGAACTGCCCGCCAACCATGCGCTGTATGCCGGCGCGGCCCACAAGGTGCATGAAACGGCGCTTGAGATCTTCACCCGCGGCATCCTGGCGAACTGGGTCGTCTGCCTGGGAGTCCGCATCGCGCTGCGCTGCCAGGAGGAAGTGGCCAAGATCCTGGTACTGCTGCTGGTCGTGTTCATGTTCCTCTACTTCGGCGGCGAGCACTCGATCGCCAACATGGGCACCTTCTCGATGGCGCTGATGGGCAACAGTCCGGTCACCGTGCTGGAGGCGCTCTACAACCTGGTGTTCGCCACGGCCGGGAACATCATCGGCGGCGTGGTGCTGATGGCGCTGCCGTTCGCCTACATCAACCCGAGCGAACGACTGGACGTCAGCACGCTGTAGGTGCGACCAGGCGGAGCGGCCCCCCACCCCCTTATTCTCCCTCTCCCCTTGAGGGCTTGGGCCGCAGAGCGGACCAAGGCTGGGGTGAGGGGGCCAACCTGCACCGGCGGCGGTGTTGGCCCCTCACCCCAGCCCTCTCCCTCAAGGGGAGAGGGAGAAGTGTCATTCTCTACGGCGGTTGGTATTACAACCTGGCGCGGTCGATGCCCCTATGCTGGCCGCGGACCGCCGTCCCGGCGACAGCGTCCGTTCTGCAGGAGACCCAGGTGGACGCCTTCACGCGTGCGATCGAATCCCTGTTGCATCTGATCGTCATGCTCGGCGATCTGGTCGTCGCGGGCATCCTTGCCGTCGAACTATGGGTGCGCGGCCAACTCCAGGCCCTGGGTGTGCCGCACACGATGCAGACCGTCGTCCTGGTGGTCATCGCGGTCCTGCTGATCGTGGCGGCCTTGCGGCTGTTCGGCGGGCTGGTGCGGGTTGCGGTGATCCTCGTACTCCTGCTGATCGCCATTCACACCCTTCTGCCCGCCCTGGGGTAAGCGGGGCGCCTCAGCCCCACAGCCTGTCCAGGCCGGCCTTGGGATCGGTGTCGATCACCGGGGCGAGGGCCTTCGCAATCCCCAGCAGCCTGGCGTCCGAGAGCTGCGGGCCGGCGAGGGTGACACCGACCGGCAGGCCCCGTGCGCCGAAGCAGCACGGGATGCCGACGGTCGGCACGTGCAGCAGCGTCCACATGCTGTTGAAGATCGCGTTGCCGGTGGTGTGCAGGCCTTCAGGCGCCTCGCCGGGGGCGGACGGCGTCAGGATCACGTCCAGCGCCGGGCCGAACAGCGCGTCGAACAGCGGCCGGCAGCGATCCGCCAGGGCATAGCTGGCGAGCAGCTTCTCGGGCGTGGTGCCACGGGCGTTTTCCACCTTCGCCTTCAGGTCGGGGGCGAGGATGTCGTACGCGTTGATGTATTCCGGCAGGAACGAGGCGCGGCCCTCGGCGTTGACGATGTCGGCGTGGGCATCGTGCAGCCGGTTGAACGGTTCGGGCAGCTCCAGGTCCTCGACGATGGCGCCGGCATCGGCCAGGCGTTTGGCGGCGGTGGCCAGCGCCAGTTCGCCGGCCGGCTCGATCGCGTGCCAGGCCGGGCTGCGGCACAGGCCGACGCGCAGGCCCTTCACGGTGACCGGCGTCTTGTCCTCGGGGATGCGGAACGCGGTGCCAACCAGGATCAGGTCGTCGACGCTGCGGCCGTACCAGCCGACCGTGTCGAGCGTCATTGACGACATCCGCACGCCCTCGCGGCTGACCACGTTCCAGGATGGCTTGTGGCCGTAGATGCCATTGAACGAGGCCGGGCGGATATGCGACCCGCCGGTCTGGGTGCCGAATGCCAGCGGCACCTGGAAGTCGCCCACCGCCGCGCCGGAGCCCGACGACGAGCCGCCCGGCGTGTGGGCGGGGTTGTACGGGTTGCGGGTCAGCGCCTTGCGCCCGCCCGAGGCGAACTCCACGGTGTCGGTCTTGCCCAGGATCAGCGCGCCGGACCCGCGCACCACGCCGACGCAGGCGGCATCGCGGCCGACCTGCATGCCGTCATAGATCGGCGAGTTGTGCGTGGTCGGGAAGTCGGCGGTGTCGATGATGTCCTTCACGCCGAACGGCAACCCGTGCAGCGGACCTTTCGGAGGCAGCTTGTCGAGCTCGCGGGCGCGGCGGATCACGTGGGCCGGATCGAGCCACAGCCAGGCGCGCACCGCGGCCTCGCGCGCGTCGATGCGGGCGAGGCAGGCGCGCACCAGTTCCTCGCACGAAAGCTGCCGGCTGCGGATCAGCGCGGCGGCTTCCGAGGCGGTGAGTTGCGCGGGGTCCGTGGCGGTCAGCACGCTGGTGGCGAAGTCCATGTCTTGTCTCCCCGTTGGAGCCTCGTGACTCCCTCTCCCCTTGAGGGAGAGGGTTGGGGTGAGGGGGCAATCGGCACAGTCTGGCGCGGTTGGACCCCTCACCCCGGCCCTCTCCCTCAAGGGGAGAGGGAGCATCGTCAGGTCAGAACAGCAGGCCTTTCTTCAGCATGCCGTGCACGCCCTTCTCCCCGTTGACCGTCTGGGTCACGTGGAAATCCACCGCCAGCGAGCAGAACGCATAGGCCTGCTCCCGCGACAGGTTCGACCGGCTGCAGATGAATGCGATCATCTCCCGCAGCGCCTGCTTCATTGCCTGGTCCAGGTCCTCGTTGACCCCCATGCTGATGAAATGCGTCGGCGTCTCGGCGCGCGGATGGGTCAGCAGCGGACGGCCCGCGGCGCCCTTGTGCAGCGTGAAAGTGAATGTCCCGGTCAGGCACATCTCCAGCGCGGAGATGCAGACCTCGCCGTCGCCCTGCACGCCGTGGCCGTCGCCCACCGAGAAATTCGCACCCGGCACCCAGACCGGCAGGAACAGCGTGCTGCCGGCGGTCAGTTCCTTGTTGTCCAGGTTGCCGCCATGGATGCGCGGCTGGGTGGAGGAGATGCGGCCGAACGCCGGCGGCGGCGCCACGCCCATCACGCCGAAGAACGGCGCCAATGCGAGTTCGGTGCCCCAGGGCAGCGTGCAGATGCGGCGCGCGCGATCGACCGGGATGTGGAACAGGGTCGACTCATGAAAATCCTCGGGCAGGGTGCCGAGCAGGGGGAGGATGATGGTGTAGCCCCAGTCGGCGCCGGGTTCGATCTTGTCGACGTGGATTTCCAGCATGTCGCCGGGCATCGCGCCGGCCACCGCGATCGGGCCGGTGACGATGTGCCCGCCGCGGGAGTCCGGATTGGCCGCCATGATCGCCGCCAGTTCGGGCGGGATCTGC
>JARLIJ010000330.1 GCA_031291795.1 Acetobacteraceae bacterium
CCGCGCGCGCGGTGGTCGAGCACGCGGCCGATCAGCAGGAAAAACAGCAGGGTTACGGCGGAGTCGTAATAGGTGTGCTGGCCGTGGTTGAAGTTCTCCACCACGCTCATGGTGGTGACCAGGATCACGCCGATGCTGATGGGGACGTCCATGTTGCTGCGGTACTGGCGCAGCGCGGCAATCGCCGATTTGAAGAATGGCATGCCGGCGTAGGCGATCGCCGGCAGCGCGATCAGCGCCGAGAACCAGTGGAACAGGTCGCGGGTCCCAGGCCCCATGTTGTCGAGCCAACCGGCGGCTTCGCCCGCCCAGATGCCGATCGAGATCAGCATCACGTTGATCGCGGCGAAACCGGCCACTGCCATGGCACGGACCAGGGCGCGGCCGGTACGGTCCTGCGCGGCCTCCAGCGCCGCGGCATCGAACGGGATCAGGCGGTAACCCAGGGCCTCGATGCGGGCGACCAGTTGGGCGGCGTCCTCCGCAGCGCCCCGCCAGACCAGCCGCAGGCGGCGGGAGGTCATGTTGACCCGCCCAGTCTGCACCGTGGGCTCGTGCGCCAGGACCGATTCGATCAGCCAGACGCAGGCGCCACATTGCAGGCCGTCGATCGCCATCGACAGCTCGCAGGTGCCGTCGCCATGCGCCACCACTGCGCGGCTGAGGTCCCAGCGTTCGGCGACCTCGGGCCGGGGGGCGCGCAAGGCCGGGTCGAGCAGGCGCTGCTGGTAGTAGCGCCCGAGGCCGAGACCCTGGATCATCTCGAACGCCGCGGCACAGCCGGGGCAGCAGAACCGCCGGCCGGCGGCTGTCGGCAGGCCACAATGGGCGCAGACCCCGTCGGCGGCCGGCGTCTGGCCACCGCTCGCCCGGGTGGCCGACAGCGGTGCGTCGACCGCACGGGCAGCGGCCCGTGGGTCGGCGTTCATGACGCGGACGCGGCCATGCCCGGCCGGGCGATCATGGCAGGGCGGGCGGTCACGACGGGCCGTGCAGCCATGTGCGGACGGCCGGTCATGGTTGGGTGCCTGGTCGCGGTCGGACGGGCGGTCGCGATCGGACGTCCCGGATCACCGGACGATGATCCGCCGGGTCGTCACCACCTGATGGCCTCCCGCATCCGCAACGAGGCTGAGGTCCCACTGCCCCGGCAGGCCAAGCTTGGCATCCCCGACGTAGCGGCCCGGCGCCTGTTCCTGGAAGGCGACATGCGTGGTCCGCTCCGCGCCCAGCGGGCGTTCGGCGGTGCCATCGACGCGTGCGCCGGTGAGCGGGGCGCCGGTCTTGTCAGTGAGCGCCAGCACCGGGCGCCCTTCGGCGTCGGCGCGGGCTTCCAGCGTCCAGCCGAGGGCGGCCTGCTGCTGCACGCGCTCAATGACCGTGTCGTAGTGGTTGGACAGGTCGAAACCGTCGCTGCCGGCCTGGCCGGGGAAGGTGTGCAACGCGGCGTAGACCATGCCGAAATTCACGACCATCACGACCAGCATACAGCCCGCAATCGCCCAGGGGAACCACCGCCAGGCGGAGCGTGGGGTCTTGTCGCCGCGCGCGGCGCCCATTCCGTCATGCAAACGCATCGCGGTTACCTCCGACCCTGCTCATTGGGACCCAGGAAGACGGAATGATAGACGGTCTGCTCGCCGCTGACAGTGTTGCGCAGCGTGAAGTCGATCGGCTGCGAGCCTTCCACCATGGCGGCCGGTTGGCCACTGACCAGCACCCGGAACGTGCCGACGCTGTCGGCACCGACCGGCAGGCCGAGGGTGGTGGCTGGGCCAAGGCCTTCATCGGCCTCGGTCAGGATCGCACCGAAAAGGCCCTGGGTGGTAACCTCGAAGGTGACCGGGACCTCGGCCTTGTTGACGATCTTCACCGTGTAGCCGTTGCGCAGGTTGCCGTCCGCGAGCCGCACGAACAGCGGCGCGCGATCGTGCTGGACCGACAGCCCGATGCCGGGCCGCATCGCCAGCGCGCCGATCATCAATGTCGCGGCGAGCACGAGGGCCGAGAGGTAGATGATCGTACGAGGCCGGAAGAAGCGGAACCCGGCATGGTTGCCAGCCGCCTTGGCCGCCTGGTCGGCCAGCGTGTCCCAGGTGATCAGCCAGCCGGGCCGGCCGGTGCGCTCCATCACGTGGTTGCAGGCATCGATGCACAGGCCGCAGCTGATGCACTCCAACTGGATGCCATCGCGGATGTCGATGCCGGTCGGACAGGCGGTGACGCAGGCGCCGCAATCGACGCAGTCGCCGGCCCCCAGGGTTCCGCCGACCTCGCCGGGTGGGCGCTTGCCGCGGCTGCGCGGCTCGCCCCGCCAGCCCTGGTAGGTGACGGTCAGGCTTTGCTCGTCCAGCATCGCGGACTGGAAGCGTGGCCAGGGGCACATGTAGGTGCAGACCTGCTCGCGGGCCCAGCCGGCCAGCAGGTAGGTCGTCCCGGTGAACAGGAAGGTGAAGAAATAGACTTCCTTCGAGGCCGTACCTGTCCAGAACTCCACCGTCACGGTCGGCGCATCGACGTAGTACATGATCCACGCGCCGCCGGTCCAGAACGCGATCCCGAGCCAGATGGCGTGCTTGGCGGCCTTGCGCCAGACGACGTCGAGGGTGACCGGGCCGGCATCGCGCTTCATGCGCTCGTTGCGGTCGCCTTC
>JARLIJ010000331.1 GCA_031291795.1 Acetobacteraceae bacterium
ACCACGATCTTCGGGCCGGTGCTGATGCGGCGGCTCAACCTGGGGAACACCTTCACCTACCTGGTGGTGTTCGTCTGCGGGCTGACCATCCTGGTGACCATTCCGCTGATGGCCAAACTGGCCGACCGGGTGAACCGGCGCAGCATGCTGCTGGTGGTCACCGCGACCACGGTGGTGACCGCCTATCCGATGATGGCATGGTTCGCCGCCGATCCCACCATCTTCAAGTGCTTCGTGTTCGAGATCTGGTTCAGCTTCCTGTATGCGAGCTACAGCGCGGCGCAGGTCGCGACGATGGTCGAGGTGGTGCCGGCGCATGCCCGCACCGCCGGCTATGCCTTCGCCCAGGCGGTGGCGGCGGCCATCCTGGGCGGGTTCACACCGGCGATCGCGGCCTGGCTGACCCATGCGTTCGACAACAATGCGATGGTCGGGGCGTGGTTCGCGTTCACCGCCGCCATCAGCTTCGTGGCGGCGCTGACGCTGAACCCGAAAAAGGCCGCTCTGGCGCAGGCGAGCGAGCTGCACTGAGTCTTTCGGGCCATGGGGATCGGGTGGATGTGCGTCGGAGGCGCATCCACCCGCGACGATTGCCTTCATGATGGGTGATGGCGATCGGCCGGCCGGCACGACCGCGGCCGATGACAGGTCACAGGACTTCGTCCCTGCAATCCGCCAAAATCCGACATCGAATTTTCATGATTTTGCCACGTCCCTTGCATTAACTCACGACCTGCTACAAGGGCGACGCCGGACGCTTCGCCTACGCAACAGGAGAAGGGCTGCCCTGTGCGCCCCCGAAGTCTCAAACTCCGCGCACCGCGGAGTTCCCGTGAATGGGCTCGCTATCACACCATTCGCAAGCATTGTCTGTTTGAAAAATACAACGGCAAAGGCACGCAGTACTACTTCGAATACGATCCTGACCACCCGGACGAGAGCGACCCCGCCAACCATTCCTTGGTATTCCTCGCCGGTCGCCGCGTCGTCGGCACCATCCGCATCGACATCAAACCCGACAGCCGCGCCGTGTTCCGCCTCGTCGCCATCGATGAGGGCTGGCAGGGGCACGGCCTTGGCACCGTCATGCTCACGCTGGCGGAAAACTATGCGCGCGACTGGGGGGCCGACACGATCTGTCTGAATGCGGTTCCCGACGCCTGGCGCTTCTATGCGCGCCAGGGCTTCACGCCGGAACGGTGGGCGGGCTGCACCGCCAATCCCACCGAGATTCCGGTGGTGAAGCACCTCTACGGCCCCTCGAATGAGGAGGTCTTTGTTCCAGGGGAGCGGGGTGATCCGCGCGCCGGCCTGCAAGCGGCCGCCTGAGTCTCCCGGCATGGCGGAGTCGTGCTCCGCCATGCCGGCCCCGGCGCAAGGCCGCCGGCCATGAAACCGTCCGCCATGACACGATGACGCTGCGGAGGCGTCGATCGACGCCAAGGAGGTGCACCGGTTGGCCAGAAGTCGATCCAGGTGTCGCCGATGAGACTGGCTGCTGCCTGCTGCTTCGCAAGCCGGTCGATCATCCCGCCTGTGCCGTTCTCAGACATTCAGGACTTTCGGACTTATCGAACGATATACATGGCGTCGCACCGACAGCACGTCATTCCGGCATCGCTCGGCACGACGGGCGCAGCCGATGGAACATCAATCAGTAGGATGGCCCATTCATGCCTCCATTATATTCGATCCACATCGAAAGATACTGGTTGGATCTACCCGAGCGATAAAACCGGTAGGGCACATCGGTCTCTGATCCGTTGCTCCACTTCACCCTGGCGGTGCAATACCGACCCTTCAGGCCATCACTCAGTCGGCGAAGGCCGCTGACATCGACGGCATGCAGGAGACGACGGTTATCATACAGCACGGCGAGTGCGGCTCGGGCGGCACCGTTGTCGCAATCCGGGTAGGGCTTGCCCGAAGAGAACGCCGCGATAATCGATCCGATGATCAGCACGCCTATCAAGCTCGGGAACAACCGTCCTCGTGCTTCCACCATCCGTCTTCCACGCAGAGAGATATTCGCAGAGCCGGTACGCGCCCCATTTGCATGTTAGCCTGGAACGAATGGCCCTGTCAGGCATCTCCTTGGCGGCGGCCCGACATGCATCGGCGCGGCGAGCGACGCGGCTGACTTATACCGGCCGCCGAAGAGAATGACCTTTTTCCGTCGTCATGGCCGGGCTTGACGACGGAGGTAAGGGATATTCCCCTCGTCCGATGTTACACGCGCAAGCATGACCGTCCCGCCCGTCTGTGCTACCCGGGTCAGTATGCGCCACACCGTGCTCCTTGCCTGGGTGATGCTCGTCCTCGCACCGTTCGGCGGCCACGCCCAGGCCCCGGATGCGCACGCGCCGGACCCGCGCCCAGCCGGTGAGCGGTCCCCTCCATCGCCGGCCAGCGAGCGGTCCTCCCCGCCGGCCGAGGCCGCACGGCCTCCGGCCGATGCCAATCGCCTGCCGGCCGACGCCACCACCCACCAGACGATCGACCTGCCCGGCCGCACGCTGCGCTTCACCGCCACCGCCGGCGCGATCCGGCTGGCCGACGAGCATGGCGCGCCGCAGGCGGACGTCGCGTTCATCGCCTTCCAGCAGGAGGACGCGGACCACCACACGCGGCCGGTGACGTTCGTATTCAACGGCGGCCCCGGCATGGCCTCCGGCTGGCTGAATGTCGGTGCGGTTGGGCCGTGGCGCGTGAAGCTGGTCTCGCAGCCTTCCGCGTCGCCCGATCCGCAGCCGAACGCCGAGACCTGGCTGGATTTCACCGACCTGGTGTTCATCGATCCGCCCGGGACGGGGTACTCACGCGTGCTGGCGACCGGCGACGAGGCACGTCGGCGGATCTGGTCGGTGGATGGCGACATCGCGCTGCTGGCCGAGACGGTGCGCCGCTGGGTGGATCGCAACGACCGCAGCCTGTCGCCGAAATTCATCCTGGGCGAGAGCTATGGCGGATTCCGCGGGCCGCGGCTGGTGCGCCGGCTGGCGTCGGAGGAAGGCGTCGGCGTCAGCGGCCTGGTGCTGCTGTCGCCGCTGCTCGACGCGCATGAGGAAAGCGGGTTCGCCGACCCGTTCGGCTGGGCGGACCGGCTGCCCGCCGTGGCCGCCGCCGCCCGCGCCACGCACGGGCCGGTCAGCCGCGCCGACCTGGCGGATGTCGAGCAGTATGCCGCGACCGACTACCTCGCCGACTTCCTGCGCGGCGTGCGCGACCCGGCGGCGGTGGAGCGCATGAGCACGCGAGTGGCGGCGCTGACCGGCCTCGATCCGGCTTTGGTGCGGCGCTACCAGGGGCGGCTGGACAACGACGTGGTGCTGCACGAACTGGCCGGCGCAGAGCATCGCGTGGGCAGCGTCTACGACGCCACGATCCAGTCCGCCGACCCGTTCCCGCATCGCCCGGTGAGCCAGTATCCCGACCCGGTGGTGGAGGGCTTCAAGCCGGCGGTGACCAGCGCGATGGTGGCGCTGTACCACCGGTTCGGCTGGCGGCCGGAGGGCGTCTACCACCTGGAGAACGACGCCATATTCGGCCACTGGGACTGGGGGCGGGGGATGGGCCGGCCGCAATCGCTCACGGCGCTGCAGGCGGCCCTGGCATTGGATCCGCGGCTCAAGGTGCTGGTCGCGCACGGACTCTTCGACCTGCGCACGCCGTATTTCACCACCGCGCGGCTGCTGGCGCAGATGCCCGATTTCGGCGGGACGGACCGGCTGCGGCTGGCGGTCTATCCCGGCGGGCACATGTTCTACTCCGAGGACGCCTCGCGGGCCGCGTTCCGCGACGATGCGCGCGGGTTGTACGGCGGGTAGCCCTGCCGGCTTCGGGGCATTGGCGGCTGGACAATCCCCGGTTGGCTGCCAGGGCGATCGCATTTGCGCATGCCGACGGCCTGGATACGTGGCGGTGGAAGAACCGCGAGACATGAAGAAGCAAGTAAGTATCTAAACACAGATTTAGATGATGAAGGGCACAGATTACGCGGAAAAAAGCAAGAGGCAGCAGAAATTCCCCTGTTCAACCCAGGCGTATCCCCAGGCGTCCAGCCCTAGCCGCGCGGCCGCCGGGCCACCCCCCGCCAAGCGCGAGGTTGACGGTGGGGGGTAGCAGCGTGCCGAACGGTCAATACAGTTGCCGGTTGGTATAATACCAACGGCCTTAGGCATTGACCGACCCACCGTCATGGCCGGCCATCTGTGGCGGCAGACTGCCTCACGGATG
>JARLIJ010000332.1 GCA_031291795.1 Acetobacteraceae bacterium
CGTGACATCACCTCCGGCGACACGCTGCATGCCTGGCTCGCGGACGTGATCCCCCACGGCGCCGGGCGCTCCGACACGATCCTGCTCCGCCACGCCCACCGCTCTGCCGCCGACCCGGGCGCGCTGGCCGAGATCGCCGAACTTGCCCTTGCTGCCGCCCCCTCGCGCGAGCGCCAGGCCGAGGCGCTGGACCAGGGGCGCGCCTTTATTCTGGCGGCTCAGCCCTGGTCCGCCCCGCAGCTGCCGGCCCGCACGCCCTATGCGGTAGCGGTCGGCGCGCTCGCCGGCAGTCACGGCATCGATGAGGACGCCACCGCTGCTGCCTACCTGCAGACCTTCGCGGCCAACCTGATCTCGGCTGCCGTGCGCCTGGTGCCGCTGGGCCAGACCGCGGGGCTGCTTGTGCTGGCCGCGTTGGAACCCGTCATCCTGGCGACGGCCGCGGCAACCCGCGATGCCACGCTGGACGACCTGGGCGGCTGCGCCTTCCGCTCCGACCTTGCCGCCATGCGCCACGAAACCCAGTACACGAGGCTGTTCCGCTCATGACGACTTCCCCCAACGGCCCGTTGCGCGTCGGCGTCGGCGGTCCGGTCGGCACCGGCAAGACCGCGCTGATGGATGCGCTGTGCAAGCATTTCCGCGACACCTACGATATCGCGGCGATCACCAACGACATCTACACCAAGGAAGACGCCGAATTCCTGACGCGCGCCGGCTCGCTGCCGCCGGACCGCATCCTGGGCATCGAGACGGGCGGCTGCCCGCACACCGCGATCCGGGAGGACGCCAGCATGAACCTGGCCGGCGTCGCCGACCTGTGCGAGCGCTTCCCCAGCCTGGACCTGGTGCTGATCGAGTCCGGCGGCGACAACCTGGCCGCAACCTTCAGCCCGGAACTGGCAGATCTGACGATCTACGTCATCGACGTCTCCGCCGGCGACAAGATCCCGCGCAAGGGCGGGCCCGGCATCACGCGCAGCGACCTGCTGGTGATCAACAAAATCGACCTTGCCCCGTTCGTCGGCGCAAGCCTGGAAGTAATGGACCGTGACGCCAGCCGGATGCGCGGCGAGCGGCCCTTCGTGTTCGCCAATATCCGCGCCGGCAAGGGCGTGGCCGAGATCGCCGCGTTCATCGAACGACAGGGCGGCCTGCGCGCGGGCTAGGCCGACTTTCCGACCTTGGGTAGGCGCAACGAGGCGGGATACTACCGGGCCTCTTCCAGGAACGGTCCGAGCGCGGCGATGAAGCCCTTGGTGTTCTGGCCGTGCACGTTGTGGCCGCAGTCGGGCACCGTCACCAACCGGCCCTGCGGCAATGCGTCGCGGAACCGTTCTGCTGCCTCCGCTTCCAGGATCGTCGAGTTCGCACCGCGCACCAGCAACACCGGCAGGTTGAAGTTGCGCACATCGTCGAGCGTCACGTTGTCTTGCAGGCCGCGGCCGTGCATGAGCCCGAGCCGCCTTGGGTTGTAGTCGCATTTGCTGATGAACTTGCCGTCGGCGCGTTGCAGCATGTTGTATTTGACGGTGCGTTCGATGTGCGCGCGCGGTCGGTAGGGATCGTATTGCCGCACGCTCTGCACGAAGTGTTCCAGGTCGTCGAATTCCTGGTTCTCGCGCACAAAGCCGGCGATCGCCTGGCGGCCCTTGTCCGACAATTCCGGTCCCACATCGACGATCACCAGCCCGCGCAGCAGCGCCGCGTTGCGGTGTGCCAGCAGCAGCGCGTTGCGGCCGCCCATCGAGTGGCCGACCAGCACCGGGTGGTGCAAACCGAGCGTGGCGATGAAGGATTCGGCGTCGAGGGACATGGTGTGGTTGGCGTATTCGACGTCGCGCGCCCACTCGCTGTCGCCGTGGCCACGCTGGTCGAGTGCCAGCACGCGGTAGCGCTGCGCCAGATGCAGGCTGACCAGGTCCCAGGAATGCGCCGACTGGTGCCCGCCATGCAGCAGCACGACGGGTGGTGCGTCGGGCGCGCCCCATTCCAGGTAGTGGAAGCGCATCTGCCGCAGCACGACGTTGCCGGACCGGTATGGCACGGTTGGCGCGTGCGGGATGCCGAGGTCTGCGGCGCTGGCGAGCAGGCTGCGGAACTCCTCGGTCTGCGTCATGTCCAGCGGTTCCGCGCCGGACGCGAAATTGTTGAGGTACATCCTCAGGCGGCCGTCAGCGTCGGCCAGAGCGCGTCGGCGCCGCGGGCGCAGACAGTGGCGCCGACCTTGGCGGCCCATTCCGGGTCGGATCCGAATTCCTCGCGCCACGACCACAGCCGGCGGGTGGAGAGTTGCAGCGCATACTCCTTCGTGAAGCCGATGGCGCCGTGCACCTGGTGTGCGATCTCGCAGGCCAGCGTCGCGGCCTCGCCCACGCGGGTCTTGGCAATGGCGATCAGGAATTCCTCGCGTTCGGGATCGCCGCCCAGCGCCTCGATCCCGACATCGGAGGCAGCGATGGCGGCGGCGGTCTGTCCGGCCAGCACGGCAAGGTTCTGCTGCACCGCCTGGAACTTCGAGATTGGCCGGCCAAATTGCTGGCGCTCCTGCGCGTAGGTCACTGCCAGGTCCAGCGTACGTTCCAGGGCGCCCGACATCATCGTGGCGCGGGCCAGCGCGCCACGCCGATACAGCGCCGCATGCGAGACGCTTTTGACCGGCGCGGCTGCATCGGCTGACAGGCGCAGGCCGGCGAAGGTCAGCGTGTCGCGCGGTTCGTTGGCGATGTTCTTGCCGGGTGCGACCTCCACGCCCGCAAGACCGTCGAGTGTCACTGCCATCTCGCCGTCTGGCCCATCGGCCAGGAGCAGGATGCGGGTGGCGGCGCGTGCGTAGGGCACGCGGCTGGCGATGCCCGACAGGCGCCAACCGTTGCCGTCTCGTTCCAGCGTCAACCGATCGGACGCGCGCACCGGCCCGACGGTCATCGGCCCATCGACCGTCTCCAGGCCTGCATCGGCGGCGATCCAGCCAGCCTGCATGGTCTCGGCCAGCGGGATCGGCGCGGAGAACCGCCCGGCCACGCGCAGTGTGGCAAACAGGTCCGACCATTCCGCATCTGCACCGCCTGCGGATTCCGGCAGCGCAGCGTGCGGCAGGCCGGTCTCGACCATCGCCGCCCAGAGGCCTGTCGCGAACACGCCGGTTTCGGCGGCATCGATGACCTGCCTGGTCGCCTTGTCTTCGAACAGCCGACCCATGCTTTCCAGCAGCATCCGGGTTTCGTCACGGATTGCCATCTTGTGTCTCCTTTCGCGCAGGCCAAGGCCGAGTGCGATGATCCCGCGCCGGGCCATGGCAGCTTCCCCTACCAGTTCGTGTCGAACCCCGCGAAGGTGTGCGGGATGCGCCTGATGTCGCCGACCAGCTCGCGCACCAGGCCGGGTGGCGCGCCGGGCGGGAAATGCACGTCGATGGAATCGGCCACACCGCCGAACCGCTGTTCGACTGCGCGGGTCAGTTCATCGTAGCGGCCGCAGGCGGCGAAGATCCGTACGGTTTCATCGGAGACTTCTGCTGCCATGCGATCCCATGCGCCCTGCACCGACATCCGGTGCAGCCTGGCGCCCAGATCTTCCAGCCCGTGCAGCGCCAGGATCGGCAAATAGCTGCGGGTGGACCCATAGAAGCCGATGCGCTTGCGGGCCGCGTCCATCTCCCGCGCCACCGTCGCATCGTCCGGCCCGGTGCAGACGAAACCGCCACCATGCACGTCGAAATGCAGGCGGGAGCGGCCGGTGCGGCGCATCCCCGCCATCATCTGCGGCATGCAGACTTCTTCCAGGTAGCGGCGGGAACACAGCGGATGCAGCCGCACGCCGTCGCCGACCTGGCCGGCGACGCGCAGCATGGCCTCACCCACTGCTGCGATCGCCACCGGGATCATCGGCAGGCCGGTCGGTTCGGGCGAGAAGTCCGGCGTCATCAGCGACAGCTTGTAGTGCGGGCTGTCGAAGTCGAGCCTGCCCCGGCTTTCCCAGCATTTCCATACCGCGCGCAGGGCCAGCACGTAGTCGCGCATTCGCGGTGCCGGCGCGCTCCAGGGAATGCCGAAGCGACGCTCGTTATGGCCCTTCACCTGGCTGCCGAGGCCCAGCACGAACCGGCCGCCGGAATTGGCATGCAGGTCCCAGGCCTGGCCGGCCAGCACGGTCGGGCTGCGCGGAAACGCCACTGCAACCGAGGACGTCAGTTCCACCCGGTCCGTCGCCAGCGCGGCGAATGCCAGCGGCGCCAGCACGTCGTGCGCCAGCTCCACCGTCATCACCGCGTCGAAGCCGGCGGCCTCGGCTGCCTGCGCCGCCGGCCCGGCGTCGCGCCAGTGGCGCAGCGGCAGCAGGGTGTAGACCCGCATCGCTCAGCCCTGCCTCATTCAGCCCTGCGCGAGTCGGCGCTCGACGAACTGCAACCGGTCCTGGCCCCAGAAGATCTCATCGCCAATCACGTAGCTTGGTGCGCCGAACACGCCACGGGCCAGCGCCGCCTGGGTGTCGGCCGAGCGCCGCTCCATCCAGCGCGGGTCCTCGCCCAGTTTCAGCACAGCGTCGGCATCCAGGCCGATCTCCGTGATCAACCCGGCCAGGGTCGCGCGATCGCCGGTGTCCTTCTCCTCCTGCCACAGCGCTTTCAGCACGCGGTGGGCGAGCCTGATAGCGGGTGCGTCGCCCATCGTCTCACGCAGGGCGATGGTACAGCAGGCGGCCAGCATTTCGGTGGCTGGAAAGAATCTCGGCTCTATATGAATTGGGATGCCCAGAGCCTCACGCCAGCGCTTCAGCTCCATCAACCGGTACGCCTGGCGCTGTGGCGCACGCCTGGGCAGCGGCAGGCCACCGGACGCGGGGAAGATCGTGCCGAAATCGACCGGCCAGATGCGCAGGGAGGCGCCGTTGGCGGCCGCCATCGCCTCGATGCGCGCGGCGCCGAGATGCGTCCAGGGCGAGTTCAGCGATGCGTAATAGTCGATGTGCAGGGTCATGCGGTTCCTCCGATTGGCCCGATCCTGCGGGAGCTTGCCGGGGCACACAAGCCGGACGCGCCGGCTTAGCGGTTTGGTAACCATACCAAGGGATGCTTCGCGCAATGCCGAATACGCTCCATCCATTCCGTCTGGCCTACCGCAGTTTCGATCGGGTCGTGTACGACCGGGTCAAGAGCGACAACATCTTTACGCTGCGCGGATTCGATCTGGCCTGTGCCGGCCACGTGTTTCCCGGCTATGTGCTGGAGCGCGCGGCGACCCATCACCCCGCCGAAGCTCGGTTTTTGGTGCTGGGGGAGACCGGGGGCTTGGTCCTCCTGCTCGCCTACACGCGGCTTGGGCGGACCTGCCGCCTGATGACCGGCTGGGTTGCCAGCCCGCAGGAGGCGGCGTTGTGGTTCCATCCGCACGCGGCGGGCGAGCCGGACCGGACTGCGTTGCGTGGCCGGTTCGATGCGCGCCGCCTGGGCACATCCCATCCGGACGACGCCGAGACGCGACCGGTGCTGGCGCCGCGGGACCTCGCCGCGACGCATGCCGAACTGACCGTACTGCGCGAGCGGATGATCCCGCCCGGCAGGGCAATCGCTTGAGGCGGGGAAGGCCGGGGCTTCTGCCCCGGCCCCCGACCAGGGGACGCTGTCCCCTGGACCCCTGCCAAGGGCGACGGCCCTTGGAACCGATCCATTGGTGTTCATCCGGGGAGAGGGGGC